>DASTCB010000023.1:0-5473 GCA_035711585.1 Sphingomicrobium sp. | reverse complement strand
CCAGGTAGTGCCGCCGGGCACCGGCATCTGCCACCAGGTCAACCTCGAGCATATCGCCCAGACGATCTGGAGCAGCGCCGACCAGCATGGCGAGGAAGTCGCCTATCCCGATACTCTCGTCGGCACCGACAGCCACACGACAATGGTCAACGGCCTCGGCGTGCTTGGTTGGGGTGTCGGCGGAATCGAGGCCGAGGCGGCGATGCTGGGCCAACCGGTCTCCATGCTGATCCCCGAGGTGGTCGGCTTCCGCCTGTCGGGCGAATTGAAGGAAGGCATCACCGCCACCGACCTGGTGCTGACCGTGACCCAGATGCTCCGCTCCAAGGGCGTGGTCGGCCGCTTCGTCGAATTCTTCGGGCCGGGCCTCGATGCATTGTCGCTCGCGGACCGCGCCACCATCGCCAACATGGCGCCCGAATATGGCGCGACCTGCGGCTTCTTCCCGATCGACGAACGGACCATCGATTATCTCAAGCTCACCGGCCGCGATGAGTCGCGGATCGAGCTGGTTCGGGCCTATGCCCAGGCGCAGGGCATGTGGCGCGATGCATCGACCCCCGACCCCCTGTTCACCGACACGCTTGACCTCGACATGGCGACCGTCGAGCCGTCGCTCGCCGGCCCCAAGCGGCCGCAGGACCGGGTTCGGCTGTCCGAGGTCGATGAGCTGTTCAACGCCGAGCTGGAGGGCACCTACAAGAAGGGCAACGACAATCGCGTGCCGGTCGACGGCGAAGCTTATAAGATCGGCAACGGCGACGTGATGATTGCCGCCATCACCAGCTGCACCAATACCTCCAACCCGTCCGTGCTGGTCGCGGCCGGCCTGGTTGCCCGCAAGGCTCGGGCGCTGGGCCTAACGCCGAAACCGTGGGTCAAGACCAGCCTGGCGCCGGGAAGCCAGGTGGTGACCGATTATCTTAACGCTTCGGGCCTCAGTGAGGACCTCGATGCGATCGGGTTCAACCTCGTCGGCTATGGCTGCACCACCTGCATCGGCAATTCGGGCCCGTTGGCGCCACCGATCAGCAAGGCGATAAACGACAATGACCTGGTCGCCGCGTCGGTCCTGTCTGGCAACCGAAACTTCGAGGGCCGGGTTTCGCCCGACTGTCGCGCCAATTACCTGGCCTCACCGCCGCTGGTGGTGGCCTACTCGCTGTTCGGCACCGTGACGCGGGACATCACCAAGTCGCCTATCGGCCAGGACAAGGACGGCAAGGACGTCATGCTGGCCGATATCTGGCCTTCGAACGACGAAGTTCGCCGGCTGATCGACCTGCATGTCAACTCGGGCATGTTCCGCTCGCGCTACGCCGACGTGTTCCGCGGCGACGATCGCTGGCGGGCGATCGAGGTGGTGGGCGGGGACACCTACAACTGGCCGGCGGAATCCACCTACATCCAGAACCCGCCCTATTTCACCGGCATGACCATGACTCCCAAGCCGCTGACCGACATCTCGGGCGCGCGGGCGCTGGCGGTGTTCGGCGACAGCATCACCACCGACCACATCTCTCCGGCCGGATCGATCAAGCTCGATAGCCCGGCGGGCAAATATCTGGTCGAGAATGACGTGCCGCGGGCCGAGTTCAACAGCTATGGCGCCCGCCGCGGCAACCATGAGGTGATGATGCGCGGCACCTTCGCCAACATCCGCATCCGCAACCGCATGCTGGACAATATCGAGGGCGGCATGACCCGCTATGCCCCGACCGGCGACGTAATGTCGATCTACGATGCGGCGATGAACTATCAGTCGGATGGAACGCCGCTGGTGGTCATCGCCGGCAAGGAATATGGCACAGGCTCGTCGCGTGACTGGGCGGCCAAGGGCACCATCCTGCTCGGCGTTCGCGCCGTGCTGGCCGAGAGCTTCGAGCGAATCCATCGCTCCAACCTGGTCGGCATGGGCGTGCTTCCGTTGCAATTCCCCGAAGGCGAGGGCGCCAACACGCACCAGCTGGACGGCAGCGAGACCTTCACCATCGAGGGCGTCGCATCGATCGAGCCCCGGCAGGACGTGGCAGTCAAGATCACCCGTGCCAACGGCGAGACGTTCGAGATCACCGCCCGCTGCCGCATCGATACCTATAATGAGCTCGAATATTATCGCTCGGGCGGGATCCTCCACTTCGTGCTGAGGAACCTCGCCGCCTGACCGCCATGGCCGACTGGGCGCTGGGGCGCTGGCTCGTCGAGATCGCCGGTTGGTCCGGCGCGGCGCTGATTCTGATTGCCTATCTGCTCTTGTCGATGGGCAAGCTGACCGGTCAGTCGGCGACCTATCAGTGGATGAACGTGTTCGGAGCGGCCGGCTTCATCGTCAACGGCTGGTGGCACGGGGCGTTGCCGTCAGCAGCGCTGAATGTCATCTGGATGCTGATCGGGGGAGTGGCGCTATGGCGGATCGCGAAACGCAAGGGCTCATCGACCTCAGCCATGTGATCGAGGAGGGCATGACCACCTACAAGGGTCTGCCCGGCCCGCATCTCTGCGACTATTGGACGCGCGAAGCGTCGGCGGCCAATTACGACGACGGCTCCACCTTCCAGATTGGCCGGATCGACATGGTCGCCAACACCGGCACCTATGTCGACAGCCCGTTCCACCGCTATGCCGAGGGCAAGGATTTGTCGGAGCTGCCGCTGGAATCGCTTGCCAATCTCGACGGGGTCGTCGTGCGGCGCCCGTTCGAGAATGGGCTGGCGGTCGATGCGGACGCCTTCGCCGGGATCGAAGTCCGCGGCAAGGCGCTGCTGGTGCATACCGGCTGGAGCCGCTTGTGGCGGACCGACGCCTATTTCTCGGATCATCCCTATCTGACCGAGGCGGCCGCCCGCGCGCTGGTCGATGGCGGCGCCGCCTTCGTCGGGATCGACAGCCACAATATCGACGACGGCCGCACCCGGACGCGGCCGGTCCACACGCTGCTGCTCGGCGCCGGCATTCCGATCGGGGAGCATATGACCGGCTTCGACAGGCTGCCCGACCGCGGCTTCCGCTTCTCCGCCGTCCCGCCCAAGGTCAAGGGCATGGGCACCTTCCCGGTCCGCGCCTTCGCCGTCCTCGACAGCGATTGGCAGGCGGGGCGCTGAGCGCTAGACGCCGCCCATGACCGACAAGCCGACGCGCCAGGATTGGGAGAAGCTCGCCGCCAGGGAGGCGAAGGGCGCCGACCTGTCGCGCGACACGCCCGAGCATATCCGCCTGAAGAACGTCTACGGGCCGGACGACGCGGCCCATATCGACCGCGGCTGGCCCGGCCTGCCGCCCTACACGCGCGGGCCCTACGCGACCATGTATGCCGGGCGGCCGTGGACCATCCGCCAATATGCCGGCTTCTCCACCGCGGAGGAGAGCAACGCCTTCTACCGCCGCAACCTCGCGGCGGGGCAGAAGGGCCTCTCGGTCGCGTTCGATCTCGCCACCCACCGCGGCTATGACAGCGATCATCCGCGCGTCGCCGGGGACGTCGGCAAGGCGGGCGTGGCGATCGACAGCGTCGAGGACATGAAGCTGCTGTTCGACGGCATCCCGCTGGGCGAAATGTCGGTCAGCATGACGATGAACGGGGCGGTGCTGCCGGTCATGGCCTTCTACATCGTCGCCGGCGAGGAGCAGGGGGTGCCGCGCGAGAAATTGAGCGGCACGATCCAGAACGACATCCTGAAAGAGTTCGCGGTCCGCAACACCTATATCTACCCGCCCGAACCCTCGATGCGGATCGTCTCCGACATCATCGCCTACTGCGCGGCGGAGATGCCCAGGTTCAACAGCATCTCCATCTCCGGCTATCACATGCACGAGGCCGGGGCGACCGCGGTGCAGGAGCTGGCCTATACGCTGGCCGACGGCATGGAATATGTGCGGGTGGCGAAGGCCGACGGGCTCGACATCGATGATTTCGCGCCGCGGCTCAGCTTCTTCTTCGGCATCGGCATGAACCTGTTCATGGAGGTGGCGAAGCTGCGCGCGGCCCGGACGCTATGGGCACGCATCATGACCGATTTGGGCGCGAAGTCGGAGAAGTCGAAGCTGCTCCGCACCCACTGCCAGACCAGCGGCGTGTCGCTGACCGAGCAGGACCCCTACAACAATATCGTCCGCACCACGGTCGAGGCGCTGGCCGCGGTGCTGGGCGGGACCCAGTCGCTGCACACCAACAGCTTCGACGAGGCGATCGCGCTGCCGACCGATTTCTCGGCCCGGATCGCGCGCAATACCCAACTGATCCTGGCCGAGGAGAGCGGGGTGACCGCGGTCGCCGACCCGCTCGGCGGCTCCTATTATGTCGAGGCGCTGACGCGGGAGCTGGAGGAGCGGGCGTGGGCGCTGATCGAGGAGGTCGAGCGCCACGGCGGCATGACCAGGGCGGTGGCGGAAGGCCTGCCCAAGATGCGGATCGAGGAAGCCGCCGCCGAGCGCGCCGCCAGGGTCGACACCGGCGAAACGGTGATCGTCGGCGTCAACCGCTACCGGCTGAAGGACGAGCCGCATCTCGACATCCTCGAGGTTGATAATGCGAAAGTGCGGGCGGGGCAGATTGCACGGCTGGAGAAGATGCGGGCCAGCCGGGACGAGGCCAAGGTGCGCGCGGCGCTGGATGCGCTTGAACGTGCTGCGAAGGCTCCTCCCTGCGCGAAGCGTGGGGAGGGGGACCGCTCGCTGCAAGCGAGTGGTGGAGGGGCCAGAAACGATGGCGCGTCCGGCCCCTCCACCATCGAATCTGCGTTCGATGGTCCCCCTCCCCACGACCCCGGATCAAGTCCGGGGCCGCAGGGAGGAGCTAATTTGTTGGCCCTCGCCGTCGAATGCGCCCGGGTACGCTGCTCGCTGGGCGAGATTTCGGACGCGCTGGAGCGGGCGTTCGGCCGCTACCACACCAAGCCGGAACCGGTGCGCGGCATCTATGGGCGTCGCGACGATGGCCGCTGGAAGGAGGCGGTGGCGGGCACCCAGTCGGTCGCCAAGCGGATGGGCCGCAAGCCGCGCATCCTAGTCGCCAAGATGGGCCAGGACGGGCACGACCGCGGCGCCAACCTGGTCAGCTCGGCGTTCGGCGATTTGGGCTTCGAGGTGATCGCCGGGCCGCTATTCCAGACCCCGCGCGAGGCGGCCGAGCTGGCGGTCGAGAAGAAGGTCGACGTGGTCGGCGCCTCCAGCCTCGCGGCGGGTCACAAGACGCTGATCCCCGAGCTGATCGATGCGCTGAAGGACATGGGCCGCGCCGACATCAAGGTCGTCGCCGGCGGGGTCATCCCGGCGCAGGACTATGCCATGCTCCGCGCCGCGGGGGTGCAGGCGGTCTTCGGGCCTGGGACCAATTTGGCCGACGCGGCGGACGAGGTGCTGCGGCTGCTGGGGCACAACAAGCCGCCGGTCGGTGAGGCGGCGGAGTGAGCTACAGGGGTCAAACCTCCAAGGGCAATTGGCGGCATATTATTGGCTGTCCGCTCTTTGGTGCCTT
>DASTCB010000022.1:0-14773 GCA_035711585.1 Sphingomicrobium sp. | reverse complement strand
CGAACAGGGCCTCCGCACCTATCCCGGCCTGCCGCACCGGATGGAGCGGGTGCGCGAGACGGACGGCGTCCTGTTCGTCAACGACAGCAAGGCGACCAATCCGACCGCGACGGCCCCGGCGCTGGCGGCCTTCCCAAAGATTCGCTGGATTCTGGGCGGGCAGGCCAAGACCGACAATCTCGACGAATGTGCCCCGCATTTCGGCCATGTGGTCAAAGCCTATACCATTGGCGAAGCGGGAGAAATGTTCGCCTCCCTCTTGTCCCCGCATATGGCCGTGGCAGAGTGCGTGACGCTGGGCGAAGCGGTGAGGACAGCCGCGTCGGAAGCGGAGGCGGGTGACACAATATTGCTGTCGCCGGCCTGCGCCTCCTTCGACCAGTTCCGGGATTATGAGGCGCGCGGCGATGCCTTCCGCGCCGCGGTGGGGGGATTATGAACCAGACGATCAGCAGCCGGATCAGGGCGACCACCGCCTGGGCCGACCCGAGCCGCTACGGCCGCTCCGACCGCTCGCCGGTGGCGCGCTGGTTCTGGGAGATCGACCGGGTGCTGCTGTTCATGCTCGCGCTTCTGATCGGCTGCGGGCTGATCGCGGTCGCGGCGGCGAGCCCGGCGGTGGCGCAACGCTATTCGGGCGGATCGGTGCGGATCCCGGAGCTTTACTATTTCTACCGCCAGATCATGTGGATCGCCCTGTCGCTGCCGGTGATGATCCTCGTCTCGATGCAGCCGCGCGAAAATCTGAAGCGGCTGTCGCTGCTCGGCGCCCTATTCTGCACCATCGCGCTGGCGCTGGTGCCCTGGCTGGGATTCGAAGTGAACGGGGCCA
The DNA here is from genome assembly GCA_035711585.1 of Sphingomicrobium sp. Taxonomy (GTDB): domain Bacteria; phylum Pseudomonadota; class Alphaproteobacteria; order Sphingomonadales; family Sphingomonadaceae; genus Sphingomicrobium. The sequence goes on along the minus strand of DASTCB010000022.1, from coordinate 13,941 downwards.
AGCGCTGGTACAACCTGGGCATCGGCCTGTTCCAGCCGTCGGAGTTCCTGAAGCCCTTCTTCGTCGTGTCGATGGCCTGGCTCTTGAGCCTCAAGGAGACCGACAAGACGCTGCCGATCTTCAGTTTCTCCGGAATCATCATCGGGGTGGTCTCGGTCATGCTGATGCGGCAGCCCGACTTCGGTTCGACGATCATCTTCGCCGCGGTGTGGATCGCGATGTTGGCCATTGCCGGACTCAACCTCAGGATCCTGATCGGGCTCGGCGTGGCGGGGTTGGTCGGGGTGGTGCTGGCCTATTTCTTCTACGACGTGGCGACGGCGCGGATCGACGCCTTCATCTTCGGCGAGGGCGACAACTTCCAGACCGAGAATGCGATGCGCACCCTGACCGCCGGCGGGCTGTTCGGGATGGGGCCGGGGGCGGGGACGCGCAAGTTCGGCCTGCCGGAACCGCACACCGACTATATCTTCTCGGTGATCGGCGAGGAGTTCGGGCTGATCGCCTGCCTCGCCATCGCCCTGCTCTACCTCGGCATCGTCGCGCGGGTGCTGATCAAGCTGCTCGACGAGGAATCATCCTTCGCCATCCTGGCTGCCGCGGGGCTGGTCATCCAGTTCGGGCTGCAGGCGCTGATCAACATGGCGGTCAACGTCCAGATCGCGCCGTCCAAGGGCATGACCCTGCCGTTCATCAGCTATGGCGGAAGCTCGATGCTGGCGCTGTCGATCGCCACGGGATTGCTGCTCGCCTTCACGCGGCGAAACCCCTATCTGACCCGCTCGCCCTAGGTGGTGAAATGGGGCGGGGAGAATATCGCTCGATGAATGTGACATTGGCGGCCGGGGGCACCGGCGGGCACATGGTTCCGGCTCACGCGCTGGCCGCCGAGCTGAAGTCGCGCGGCCATGGCGTGATGCTGGTCACCGACGAGCGCGGGGCCAGGATCCCCGGCCTGTTCGAGGATGTGCCGACCCATATCTTGCCCGCGGGGCGGCTGGGCGGAGGGCCGATCGGCTGGCTCAAGGCGGCGCGGGCGGTGCTGGCCGGGCGGCGGGAAGCCAAGGCGCTCTACCGTAATTACACGCCCGACGCGGTGATCGGCTTCGGGGGATACCCGGCCTTCCCCGCGCTGCTGGCGGCGAGCGCGCTCAATATCCCGACGATCCTGCACGAGCAGAATGCGGTGCTCGGCCGGGTCAACCGGCTGCTCGCGGGATCGTCAGCGGCGATCGCTACGGCCTATCCCGAAGTCGACCGGCTGAAGCGCGGCCACAGGAGCAAAGTCGAGCTCGTCGGCAACCCGGTCCGGGAGTCGGTAGCGCGGCTTGGCACCTTGCCCTTCCCCGAGTTCGACGAGACCGCGCCGCTCAAGATCCTCGTCACCGGCGGGAGCCAGGGCGCGACGGTGCTGGGCCAGGTGGTGCCCGACGCGCTCGGCATGCTGTCGCCCAAGCTGAGGCACCGGCTTCAAGTGGTCCAGCAATGCCGGCCCGACGATATCGAGGCGGTCCGCAACCGCTATGCCGCGCTCAATATCCCGGCCGAGCTGCTGACCTATATCCAGGACATGCCCGACCGGCTGGGCGAAGCGCATCTGGTCGTCGCCCGGGCGGGCGCCTCGACCATCGCCGAGCTGACCGCCGCCGGGCGCCCGGCGATCCTGGTGCCGCTGCCGATCGCGACCGACGATCATCAGACCGCCAATGCGCGCGAGATGGCCAAGGCGGGCGGGGCGCGGATGATCCCGCAGACCGAGTTCACGCCCGACGTGCTGGCCGCGCAGATCGAGGCGATCGCGGGCGACCCGCAGGCGCTGGGCAACGCCGCCGAGCGGGCGCTGTCGGTCGGCCGGCCGCACGCCACGCGGGACCTCGCCGACCTGGTCGAGCGCATCGCCGGGGGCACCGCGCCGCTGCTGGTCGGCCGGGTCGGGACGGGCAAGCCGCGGATGGCGATGGGCGCGCCGGCATGAAGGCGATGGGTACCGAGATCGGCACGATCCATTTCATCGGTATCGGCGGGATCGGCATGTCCGGAATCGCCGAGGTGATGCACCATCTCGGCTACAAGGTGCAGGGCAGCGACAGCAGCGAATCCTATGTCACCGAGGGACTGAGGAAAGTCGGGATTCCGGTGATGATCGGGCAGAGTGCCGACAATCTCGGCGACGCCGCGGTGGTGGTCTGCTCGACCGCGATCCGCGACGACAATCCCGAAATCCAGGCAGCGGCCGAGCGCCGCCTGCCGCGCGTCCGCCGGGCGGAGATGCTGGCCGAGCTGATGCGGATGCAGTCGACCATCGCGGTCGCCGGGACGCATGGCAAGACGACCACCACCTCAATGATCTCGGCGATGCTCGATGCGGGCGGGATCCACCCGACCGTGATCAACGGCGGGATCATCAATAGCTATGGCTCCAACGCCCGGCTCGGCAAGTCGGACTGGATGGTGATCGAGGCCGACGAGAGCGACGGCAGCTTCCTGAGGCTCGACGGGACGATCGCGGTGGTGACCAATATCGACCCGGAGCATCTCGAGCATTACGGTAGCTTCGACGCGGTCAAGGACGCCTTTGTCGAGTTCGTCGAGAATGTGCCCTTCTACGGGCTAGCGGTGATGTGCGTCGACCATCCCGAGGTGCAGGGCGTGCTCAGCCGCATTCGCGACCGGCGGATCGTCACCTACGGAACCTCGGCGCTGGCCGACCTCCGGGCCGACAATATCGTACCCGAGAATGGCGGCAGCCGGTTCGACGTGTCGGTGCTGGGCAAGGATGGCGAGCGGCGGACGATCGAGGGCGTGTTCGTGCCCATGCCGGGCCGCCACAATGTGCTCAATGCGCTGGCGGCGATCGCGGTCGGAATGGAGTTCGGCTTCGATGACCAGGTGCTGGCCGACGGCTTCGCCAATTTCGCCGGGGTCAAACGGCGCTTCACCAAGGTCGGAGAGCTCGACGGCGCGACGATCATCGACGACTATGCCCATCACCCGACCGAGATCCGGGCAGTGCTGTCGGCGGCGCGCGAGGCCGCGCAGGAACGGGTGATCGCGGTGGTTCAGCCGCATCGCTACACCCGGCTTCGCGACCTGATGGATGATTTCCAGGCCGCCTTCAACGACGCCGACGTGGTGTTCGTCGCGCCGGTCTATCCGGCCGGCGAGGAACCGATCGAGGGCGTCGACGCCAATGCCCTGGCCGAGGGGCTTAGGGCCCGTGGCCACCGCATGGTCAAGACGGTCGAAAGCCTGTCGGAACTCGGCCGGGCGCTGCGCGACCTGGCCGCCGACGGCGATATCGTGATCTGCATGGGGGCAGGCGATATTACGAAATGGGCCGGCGGGCTCGCTCCGGCCATCGCTGCCGCGAGGGCGGCAAAGTGAACGCCACTCAGTCCAAATCTGACGTGCGCGGGAAGCTGAGCGCCAATGCGCCGCTGGCCCCGCTGGTCTGGTTCAAGTCGGGCGGTAACGCACAGCTTCTGTTCGAACCGGCCGACCGCGACGACCTGGTCGATTATCTGAAGGGTCTGGCCCCGGAAACGCCGGTCATGGCTCTAGGCCTCGGCTCCAACATGATCGTCCGCGACGGCGGCGTGCCGGGCGTCACGGTGCGGCTGGGCAAGGCCTTTTCCAGGATAGAGCAGCTCGACGAGGTCACGCTTCGCTGCGGCGGTGGTGCGAGCGGAATCCTCGTCTCCTCGACCGCTCGCGACGCCGGGATCGCGGGCATGGAATTTTTGCGCGGAATCCCCGGCACCGTCGGCGGGTTCGTCCGGATGAACGGCGGCGCATACGGCCGCGAGGTGCAGGATATCCTGGTTTCTTGCACCGTCGTCCTGCAGGACGGAACGATCGAGGAATGGCCGGCCGAGAAGCTGGGTTACAGCTATCGCCATAGCGAGCTGCCTGAAGGCGCGATCGTGGTCGAGGCCGTGTTCCGCGGAATCTCCGGCGACCCGGTGATGATCGGCACCGAGATGGACCGCATCGCGCGGGCGCGCGAGGAAACGCAGCCGCTCCGCAGCCGCACCGGCGGCTCGACCTTCAAGAACCCGCCGGGCCACAAGGCCTGGGCGCTGGTCGATGCGGCGGGCTGCCGCGGTTTGCGGCGAGGCGACGCCCAAGTGTCGGAGAAGCATTGCAATTTCCTGCTCAATCTCGGTAACGCTAGTTCGTCCGACATCGAGGAGCTGGGCGAGGAAGTCCGGCGCCGAGTGCAGGACAAGACCAACATCACCCTTGAATGGGAAATCCAGCGGATCGGAGTGGCGTGAGGTGACTCTTCTTAGTTCCCCCGCGAAGGCGGGGGCCCAGACGCCCGAAGGGCCAATTTACCTGGCCGACTGCCAACAATCGCTGCGCTCCGCTTGCGATGACTGGGCCCCTGCCTTCGCAGGGGAACAGTGCTGATGGCTGGCATACCAAAAGACCTCAATATCGTCGTGCTGATGGGCGGATGGTCGTCCGAGCGTGAGGTGTCGCTGATGAGCGGCAAGGGCATCGTCGCGGCGCTGAAGGAGCGCGGCTTTTCCAACGTCACCCCGGTCGACATGGACCGCAACGTCGCGCAGGTGCTCGCCGGGATTAGCCCCGACGTGGTGTTCAATGCGCTGCACGGCACGCCGGGCGAGGACGGGACGATCCAGGGCCTGCTCGACCTGATGCAGATTCCCTACACCCACTCGGGCCTCGAAACCTCGGTCATCGCCATCGACAAGGAGCTGACCAAGATGGTGCTGGTCCCGCACGGGATCCGCATGCCCAAGGGCAGGGTGGTGGCGAGCCGCTCGCTCTACGAAGGTGACCCGATGGCGCGGCCTTATGTGCTGAAGCCCGTCAATGAGGGCAGCTCGGTGGGCGTGGCGATCGTCACCGACCAGGGCAATTACGGCCATCCGATCAGCGCCAGGGCGGAAGGACCGTGGCAGCATTTCGAAAAGCTCCTGGCCGAACCGTTCATCAAAGGCCGGGAACTGACCGTCGCGGTGCTCGGCGACGAGGCGATGTGCGTCACCGAACTGAAGCCGGTCCAGGGCTTTTACGATTTCGACGCCAAATATACCGACGGGCTGACCGAGCATGTCTGCCCGGCGCAGATCCCGGCCAATGTCGCCGGCGCGATGATGGATATGGCGCTCGCTGCCCACCGGCTGCTCGGCTGCAAGGGCGCCTCGCGCAGCGACTTCCGCTGGGACGACACGCAGGGCGAGGCGGGCATCTACCTGCTGGAGGTCAACACCCAGCCCGGCATGACTCCGCTGAGCCTGGTGCCCGAGCAGGCCAAGCAAAAGGGCATCGGCTATGGCGAGCTGGTCGAGCGGATCATCGCCGAGGCGCTTCAGGACGCGAAGGCCAGGGAGGTAGAGACGACGTGAGCGCGGCGCATGTCCGGCGGGGGGCGCCGGGCCGGTCAAAGCCGAAGAAGCCGGCGCGCGTGTCAGTGCCGAAGAAGCTGGCGTCGAAGCTGCCCGTCAAACAAGCCCAGGCCAACCGCCTTGCCGGTTGGGCGTTCGGCCTGTTCGTCCTGGCGATCGCCGGCGTTGCGCTGATCGCGCTCGACGTTCCGGCCAAGGTCGGGCTGGCGGCCGGCGAGGCGGTCGGCGACGCCGGCTTCCGGGTGAAGAGCATCGACGTGCGCGGAATCCGGCGGATGGACCCGCGCCCGGTCTATGAGCTTGCCGCGGACCAGAAGACGACCGCCATGCCGCTGCTGGACGTCACATCCATTCGCCAGCAGCTGCTCGAATATGGCTGGGTCAAGGATGCGCGCGTGTCGCGCCGCTTCCCCGACACGCTGGTGATCGACATCGTCGAGCGTCAGCCCGCGGCGCTGTGGCAGGACGAGGATCGGCTGACCCTGATCGACGCCGAAGGGGTGGTGCTCGATCGCGTGCCTGTCAGCCGGATGCCCGACCTGCCGCTGCTGATCGGCAAGGGCGCCAACGAGCATGCGGTCGCGCTCGACCAGCTGCTGGGCAAGGCGCCGGCGCTGAAGCCGCAGCTGGTGTCCGCCACTTGGGTCGGCGAGCGGCGCTGGAACCTCAGCCTTCAGACCGGCGAGACGATCATGCTGCCGGAGGGCGAAACGGCGGCTGCAACGGCGCTGACGCGCTTCGCCAAGATGGACAAGTCGGCCGGCCTGCTCGGACGGGGATATATCCACTTCGACCTCCGCCGGCCCGACAAGACGATGACCGTCCGCCTGCCCCGCAAGCCCGGCGAGCCGATCGTTCCCGAACCCGTTTCCGAGAGTTAGTTCGACCAGCATGTCCCCCGTTTCCGACCAGCCGCTCATCGCCGCGCTCGACATTGGATCGTCCAAGGTCAGCGCGCTGATCGTCACCCGCGACGCCGACGGGCGGCTGCGCGTGCTCGGCACCGGCCAGCGCGAGAGCCGCGGGGTCAAGCGCGGCTACGTCACCGACATGGAAGCGAGCGAGGTGGCCGTGCGCGAGGCGGTCGAGATCGCCGAACGAATCTCGGGGGTGACGATCGACGATGTCTGGGCGAGCTTCGCCGCCGGCGGGCTGGTCAGCGACATCGCCAATGTCGAGGTCGAGCTGGGCGGGCACCAGGTCGAGCAATCGGACATCGACGAGCTGCTGTCGGCGGGCAAGGGCGCCATCGACCGCAACGGCCAGGTGGTGCTCCACGCCCATCCGGCGCTCTACACCATCGACGGGGTGGAAGGCGTTTCGCACCCGATCGGCCTCCATGCCCATCGGCTGGGCGTCGATATCCACGTCGTTGCCGCGGACCCGGCGCCGCTTCGTAACATCGATTATGTCATTCGCTCGGCGCACCTCGGCGTGAAGGCGATCGTCGCCTCGCCGGTCGCCGCCGCGCTCGCCTGCCTGACGGTCGAGGAACGCGAGCTGGGCGTGGCCCTGGTCGAGCTGGGCGCGGAGGTGACCAACGTCTCGCTCCATGCCGGCGGGATGCTGGTGGGCTTAAGGTCGATCCCACTCGGAGCCAAGGACATCACCGACGACATCGCCTGCGCCTTCGGAGTTCAGCGGCGCGAGGCGGAGCGGATGAAGTGCCGCTTCGGTTCGGCGATGACCTCGCCGCGCGATAACCACGAGATGATCGAGGCGACGCCAATGGGAGGCGAGGATGGCGGCGAGCCATTGCGCATCACCCATGCCCAGCTGATCACCGTCATCCGCCAGCGAACCGAGCAGATCACGAGCGAAGTCGAGCGGGCCCTGAAGGAGCTGGGCTTCTCCGGGCCGGTCGGGCGTCAGGTGGTGCTGACCGGCGGCGGGGCCGAGCTCAAGAATATCGCCGATTACATGCAGGGCGTGCTTGGCCGAGCGGTCCGCGTCGGGCGGCCAAAGACCATCACCGGCCTGCCCGAAGCGCATAGCGGACCCGCCTTCTCGACCCTGGTCGGGCTGGCCCAGCTGGCGGCCAGCGGAAGCGGCGACATCCGCGACCTGGCGCTGGTCGGGGCGGTCGATCGAAAGCCGGCGACCGGGATGCTCGGCCGCCTGATCGCGGCGATGCGGGGCGGGTTTTAGGGACTTGCCAGCAACCGCGCACGGTGTCCGCAATGGGTGGGGAGCGGACATTCTCTATTGCTCTTGAACCCGCGTCGGCTGACATTGAGCACATGCTTGTTCGGCGCGCGCAGTCGCAACAGGATTTCGACGCCGTGGCACGCCTCATGAGGGCGTTCGTCGAATGGCATTACGAGCGGCACGCCGGCGACCGCCACCTTATCGATGGCTATTTCGACCCAGTGAAGTTCGAACTGGAGCTCGGCAGCCTGCCCGGCGAGTACGCGCCGCCCAACGGCGAACTGCTCGTCGCCGAAGAGGATGGTGCGATCGTGGGTTGCGTCGCGCTGCGTCCCCTGGCCGACGGCACGTGCGAAATGAAGCGGATGTTCGTCTTCTCCAGGCATCACGGCAAGGGCGTGGGCATGATCCTGGGGCAGGCAATCGTCGAGGCTGCGCGCCGCATCGGTTACCGCCGGATGGTGCTGGACACGGGTCCCAGGCAGAGAGAAGCGCAGGGCCTGTATCACAGGCTCGGCTTCAAAAACGTCGCCCCCTATTACGACATCGCTCCCGACCTTCGTGAATGGCTCGTTTTCATGGAGCTCGATCTCGCCCCTTAGCTAGCCAGCGAGGGCGGCAAGTTCAGGCCGGATTGCGCCGCCGTCTCAACTCTTGCTGTCCGGCTGGGCGATCTGCTTGATCTCGCAGATGCTAATGGGCGCGTCGAGATCCCATTTCTCGATCAGGTCCCATAGCAGCTGCTCGCTTGGCGCACGGAACACACAGTAGCATTTGTCCTCGGTCAAATAGCTGCGCACCCACGCGACCTCCGGAATGACGCCGTGGAGCGTCGAACAGCCCCGCCGCACCGACTGGTCTCGTTGAACGGGGCTGAGCTTACCCAGCCCTGGCATGGACTTTTCGATGACATATTCAGGCATGTCGGCGCTCCATCGCTGCGCACGGTTAGCACAGCTCGATGCCAATGTGCGCAAGGATTGAAAGCAGACACTGGGCAGGTTGCCTCCCGCCTTTCAAAGTAGGGGATGGCATGCCACGCTCGCATCATGACTCCGATTGGCCCCCATTGCTGGCCTCACTGCCTGACCAAATGCGGGCCTCGTCCGCGCGCACGGGCGTATGACTGCGACCTTTGTGAACTTTCGCGGCCGGCCGGGTCCTGATGGCTGATCGATCGCACGCATCGTCAGCGACAGCGACGCGCGCGCTGATATTCCTGATCGGCGCCGCCGTGTTCCTGAACTATGTCGATCGCGGCGCGGTGGGGATCGCGGCGCCGCTGATGCAGGGCGATCTCGGCCTGACCGCGACCGAGTTCGGGCTGGTCGCCTCCGCCTTCTTCTGGATCTACGGGCCGGTGCAGCTGGTGGTCGGCTGGCTGTGCGACCGGTTCAATGTCTACCGGCTGATGACCATCGGCCTGCTGCTGTGGGCGGTAGCGACGCTGCTGATGGGCTTTGTCGGCGGATTCCTGTCGCTGCTGGTGCTGCGCGTTATGCTCGGCGTCGGCGAGAGCATCGCATTTCCCGGCACCTCCAAGATCATCGCCGAGCAGGTTCCGGCCGAGCGGCGCGGCATGGCCAACTCCGCCGTGTCGCTCGGCATTGCCCTCGGGCCGGCCGCGGGAACGCTCGCCGGAGGCGTGATCCTGGCCTCCTGGGGCTGGCGGCCGATCTTCATCGTTTTCGGCCTGGTCACTTTATTGTGGTTGTGGCCATGGCGGAGCACGGTTCAAAAGCTCGCCAGGCCCGATGCGGCCGCCGACGGTCCAGGCAAGCAGGTGCGGCTCGGGTCGCTGCTCCGCCGCTGGCCGCTCTGGTCGATGTCGATCGCCCATATCGCCAGCAATTACGGTTTCTATTTCCTGCTGATCTGGCTGCCCAATTATCTGGTCAAGGCGCGTGGGCTCGACATCGGCGAGATGACCGTGCTGGCGACGCTGGGCTATGTCGCGCAAGCGGTCGCGGCGATCGGCTTCGGTCTATGGTCCGACCGCTGGACACGGTCCGGGCGCTCGGAGGGGCTGATCCGCCGCTGGATGATGATCGTCGCGCAGCTCGTCCAGGGCATCGCGATCCTCGGAGTCCTGCTGGCCGACGGCGCGGCCGGCATCGGCTTTTGGCTGATCGTCGCCGGAATCGCCACCGGATCGCTGTCGCTCAACGTCTATGCGGTGGCGCAGATGTTCGCGGGTCGCCAGGCAGCCGGCAGCTGGATCGGTTTCCAGAATGCTGTCGGCAACAGTTTCTCCGGCATCCTCGGACCTGTCGTAACCGGGTTGATCGTCGATGCGGCGGGCTATGACGGGGCCTTTTGGGTTGCCGCGGCGGTGGCCATTGCTGGCGGGATCTGGTGGCTGGTCGCGGTCCCGCAGATTGCCCAAGTAAAAGTCGAGGAATGTTAACGTTAACGGCAGGCCGGGCATTAGACGCCTGTCCCATATTGAATCATGGTGAGTCTGACGGGGCACAATCTAGGATTTTTTTCGTTTTGCGTTAACTTTTCCGCTTGTCGCGAGTCTCGCAATGATTCATGGATTCTCGTTGACGGTTCAACGCGCTAGCGGCGCAGGGGAGGGGTTAGTCCATGAGCATTGATTTCATCCGGCCCGAAGTCGACGAACTTCGCCCGAGGATCAGTGTCATCGGCGTCGGCGGCGCGGGCGGAAACGCCATCGCCAACATGATCCGCTCCGACGTCCAGGGCGTTCAGTTCCTGGTCGCCAATACCGACGCGCAGGCGCTCAACGCGTCCGAAGCCGACCAGCGCATCCAGCTCGGCCTCAAGATCACCCAGGGCCTCGGCGCGGGCTCGCGGCCCGAGATCGGCCGCGCCGCCGCCGAAGAGACGCTCGAGGAAATCGAGCGCTCGCTGGACGGCGCGCATATGTGCTTCATCGCCGCCGGCATGGGCGGTGGGACCGGCACCGGCGCCGCTCCGGTGATCGCCAAGGCCGCCCGCGACCGCGGCATCCTCACCGTCGGCGTGGTCACCAAGCCGTTCGCGTTCGAAGGGTCGCGCCGCATGCGCTCGGCCGAAGGCGGAATCGAAGAGCTGCAGAAACATGTCGACACGCTGATCGTCATCCCCAACCAGAACCTGTTCCGGCTCGCCACCTCGGAGACGACCTTCAAAGAGGCGTTCGAGATGGCCGACGAGGTTCTTCAGCAGGGCGTGCGCGGAATCACCGACCTGATGGTCATGCCGGGCCTGATCAACCTCGACTTCGCCGACGTCCGCTCGGTGATGGGCGAGATGGGCAAGGCGATGATGGGCACCGGTGAGGCGCAAGGCGACAACCGCGCGATCGAAGCGGCCGAGAAGGCGATCTCGAACCCACTGCTCGACGGAGTCAGCATGAAGGGCGCCAAGGGTGTCATCATCTCGATCACCGGCGGCGATGACATGCGCCTGATGGAGGTCGACGAGGCCGCCAGCCACATCAAGGAGCTAGTCGATCCCGACGCCAACATCATCTGGGGATCGGCCTTCAACAACGACCTGGGCGGCAAGATCCGCGTGTCGGTGGTCGCGACCGGGATCGAGGCCGAGGCGGCGATGCAGCCGACCCAGGGCAAGGTGTTCACCTTCCCGACCGCGACCCGGCCCGCGCCGGTGCCGACTCCGACGGTTGCGCCCAAGGCGGAGGAGGAGCCGACCCCGCTCGACCTCACCGAGGACGACGAGGCAACCGACGAGTTGCTGCTGGAGAGCGAGGACATCCTCGCCGATCCGGTGATGGGCACGCCGATCGCCCCGCCCGCCGAGGAGGAAGAGGCCGAGATCGAACCGATCGAGGAAGCGAAGCCGGCTGCTGCAAGCGGAACCTTGTTCGAGCGGATGTCCAACATTGCCCGTGGCGCCGCGACGGCCAAGGTCGAGGACGAGCCGATGCCGAGCTTCCGCCGCGAACCGCTCGACATCCCGCGCTTCCTGAACCGCCAGAATAATCAATAACGGCGATTTAATAGGAAGCCACTCGTCGCCAGAGCGCAACGTCCCGTCGCGTCGGGTCTTCCCATGAAAGCTTTGAGAAAGCTTGGCTTCTCCAAGGGAGGACCATGCCAATAAAGGGATCAATGCGCACGCGGCTGGCCGCGATGCTGGCTGCGGCGATGATTGCGTCGGGGGCGTCGGCGGCGGGCTATTCGGCCGCTCCGGAATCGCCGGGGACGGCGCTATCGCGCCACATCCGTATCCTCGCCAGCAACCCGCGGGATTTCAGCGCCCTGATCGGCGCCGGACGCGCGGCACTGGAGCTGGGCGATGTGCAGGCCGCGGCCGGCTTCTTCGGCCGGGCCGAGGAGACCTACCCAAGCGCGCCCGCCGCCAAAGCCGGCCTTGGCGCGGCCATGGCCCATATGGGCGACGCCGACGGCGCCATCTTCTATTTCGACCAGGCCAGCCGCCTCGGCGCGTCGGCGATCGCCATCGCCCTCGACCGGGGGCTGGCGCGCGACCTCAACGGCCAGCTCGGCGCCGCGCAAAGCGATTATCGGCTGGCGATCCAGTCGCTGAACAGCGATGAGGGCCGGCGGCGGCTGGCCTTGAGCCTGGCGATCGGCCGCGACCGGGCCGGGGCGCTGGCGGCGATCCAGCCCCTGCTCAACCGCCGCGATCCGGCCGCGCAGCGGACCCGGGCGTTCGTGCTCGCGCTGGTCGGCGACCAGGCCGGTGCGGCCCGGGCGATCGAATCCGTCATGCCCGGCGGTTCGGCCCGCTTCGCGCCCTTCTTCACCTATCTTCCGCACCTCAGCGTGCAGGAAAAGGCGGCCGCGGTGCATCTCGGCATGTTCCCGGACAATGCGGCGGCCAAGGTAGCGGCGGCGCAAGCGGCGCAACGGCAACCACAACTCGCCGCGCGAACGGCGCCCGCCCAGGGCGGCCCGGCCAATCCCGGCGTTTCGAGCTCCGCCCCCAGGGCTCCAGCCAGCGAGCCGGTACGCATCGCATCGAACGAAGTCGTTCCTCCGGCGGCGAAGCCCAGCTTCTCCTTGCCATCGCAAAGCGCCTCAGCATCACCGTCTTTCAGCCTGCCGTCGGCCAGTAGCGCCCAGCCGACGGCCAGCAATCCGGCGCCAACGGATAGACAGGCCGAGGGAAACTTGCCCTCCCTGACCGAAGACGAGGCCGCGACCCCGGCGCTTGCCGCCCCCGAGGCGACCGCCGACGGCAATTTGAGCGGGATCGACAAGCTGCTGGCGACGATCGCCGAGGCGCCTCCGCCACCCCAGCCGAAAGTCGAGACAAAGAAGCCTGCCAGCGACAAGGCGGCCAAGGCCGCGGCGGCCAAGAAGGCCGCCGAAAAGAAGGCAAGGGAGGAGAAGCTCGCCGCCGAGAAAAAGGCTCGCGAGGAAGCAGCCAGGCTCGGCGTCAAGGGCACCTATTGGGTGCAGCTCGCCGGCGGCTCGAACCAGGACCGGATGGCGAGCGAATATAAGAAGCTCTCCGCCAAGGCGGGCAAGCTACTCAAGTCGCGGTCGGGCTATGTCACCGACGGCAAGAGCTATTTCCGGCTGGTCGTCGGCCCGTTCGACAGCAAGTCGGACAGCCAGGCGTTCGTCAACAAGCTTGAAAAGGAAGGCGTGGACGGCTTTAGCTGGACCCGCACTCCCGCCCAGATCAAGATCGAGAAGCTCTCCAGCCGATGAAGCTCTCCGAGGCCCTCGCCGCGCACCCATCGAGATCGCGCGGCCGGGCCCATCGGGAAGCTGACAGCGGCCCGCGCGGCCCGCGCGACATCTTCCAGCGCGATCGCGACCGGATCGTCCACTCGGTCGCCTTCCGCCGCCTTCGCCACAAGACCCAGGTGTTCGTCGCGCCCGACGGCGACCATTTCCGGGTCCGGCTGACCCATTCGATCGAGGTGGCGCAGATCGGCCGGACCATGGCCCGCGCGCTGGGCCTCAACGAAGACCTGACCGAGGCGCTGTGCCTGGCCCACGACCTCGGTCACCCGCCGTTCGGCCATGGCGGAGAGGAGGCTCTCAGCAGCGGCCTCGCCGACGCCGGCGGGTTCGACCACAACGGCCATACGCTGCGGCTCGTGACCTGCCTGGAAAATCCTTATCCGTCGTTCGACGGGCTCAACCTCACCTGGGAGGCGCTGGAAGGGCTGGCCAAGCACAATGGGCCGGTGACGAAGCCCAAATGGGCGATGGCCGAAGCCAATTACTTATTTGATCTCGAGCTTGGCTCCTGGCCCAGCCTCGAAGCTCAAATCGCGGCGATTGCCGACGACATCGCCTATGACAACCATGATATCGACGATGGGCTGAGGTCGGGGATTCTCGATCTCGACGCTTTGCTCGAGCTGCCGTTCGTTGCCCGTCACTGGGCCGATATCGATCGCCGCTATCCGGGGCTCGGCCAGCTCAAGAGCTCGAGGTCGGCGCCGGCATTGGCCTCGGCC
>DASTCB010000021.1:0-41396 GCA_035711585.1 Sphingomicrobium sp. | reverse complement strand
CGGCCTGCCGGTCAGCGAGCTGATCAGCGAAGGCAACATCGGCCTGATGCAGGGCGTGAAGAAGTTCGAGCCGGACCGGGGCTTCCGCCTCGCCACCTATGCCATGTGGTGGATCCGCGCCTCGATCCAGGAATTCATCCTCCGCTCGTGGAGTCTGGTGAAGATGGGCACCACCGCGGCGCAGAAGAAGCTGTTCTTCAACCTCCGCCGGATGAAGAACCAGATCGACGCGTTCGAGGAAGGCGACCTTAAGCCGGAGGCGGTCACCAAGATCGCTACCGACCTCGGCGTGACCGAGGAAGAAGTGGTCTCGATGAACCGCCGCATGGGCATGGGAGGCGACACCAGCCTCAACGCGCCCTTGAAAAGCAGCGAGGACGGCGAGGGCCAATGGCAGGACTTCCTGGTCTCCGAAGCGCCGCTACAGGACGAAATCATCGCCGACGACGAGGAGCGCCGCGTCCGCCACGAGCTGTTGGTCGAGGCGATGGACAGCCTGAACGACCGCGAGAAGCACATCCTGACCGAGCGCCGACTGATTGACGAGCCCAAGACGCTGGAAGATCTCAGCCAGGTCTATGGAGTCAGCCGCGAGCGCATCCGGCAGATCGAGGTCCGTGCATTCGAGAAATTGCAGGCGGCCCTGATCCGTCTTGCGGGGGAGCAGCGGCTACTTCCCGCGGCCTGAGACGGCTGCCTCATCATCAGGAGCGGGCGGGCCGGCCTCGGCCAGGCTGGGCCCCTTTTCGTCAAGTCCGATATCTTTCACGCCCGCAACATGGTCGGCGACCCACGCGCCGCGCCTGCCGATCGGCTCGGGCTGGCCCGTGGTGCTGTCCCTGGCGGTCTGATGCTCCAGCTCGGCGTTCAGCTCGGCGCCGAACAGGAAGATATAGGCCGACAGGTACATCCAGGTCAGCAGCATGACGATCGCCGCGACCGACCCGTAGGTCGCATTATAATCGGTAAGCCTGGTCACATAGAAGCTGAAGCCGATCGCCAGCAGCAGCCAGACGAGGGCGGTAAAGGTCGAGCCGGGGGTCAGCCATTGCCACCGCGCATCCTCGCGCGACGGGCCGAACCGGTATAGCGTCGCCGCGACCCCCGCCGCCAGCAGGGCCATCGCCGCGTACAACCCAAACTTGCCCAGCACGAGCGTTGCGGCCGTGGCCTTGGGCAGGATCCTTTCGAGCTCACCGACGGCCGTCATCGCACCCAGCGCCACAAGCGCGATCAAGACCGCAATCAGGGTGATCGCGAAAGCAATTGCATAGAAACGGACCAGGCTTCGACTCTCCTTCTCTTCATAGGCGATGTTGAGCGCTGTCATCACGGCCCCTGCCCCATTTCCCCCGGCGTAGAGCGCCACCGCCAGCGCAGCGAGGATGCCGAGGCCGCTCATCTGGTTGCTCGCCGCGACCGCGTTGATCAGCAGCTGGCCGACTAACTCGACGACGTCGGGAGGAAGGATTTTCAGCATCGCCATTACATGGTCGACCACCGTCGCTGGCTGCGCGAAGAGGCCATAACTCAGCACCAGGATGCCCAGCAGCGGCACCAGCGCTAGGAAACCGTAGAAGGCCACGCCGGCCGCGACCAGGCCGATATTGTCTAGCCAGCTCTGGTTCCAGACCCGGATGACGACCTCTTTCCAGGCCGAGGGCGGCATTTGCCACGGCGACTTGGCGCTGCGGCCGTGACTATCCTGCGGCTTTTCACTCATAACGGGCGTCAAGCGCAGCAGGACGACTCCCGTTCCACCCCTTGCCTTCCGCTTGAAAGAGTCCGACGCTGCCGGATTGGAGAGCGCTGGCCGCTCGACATGCGACTCGGCGCCCCCGCCAACACCGGAGGAAGGAGAGTCGCATGCCTGGAGCAACCAACGGCACGAGGTTAATCGCGCTGGTCGGACCGGCCGGCGCGGGCAAGACATCCCTGGCGGAAGCATTTCTGTTCGCCAGCGGAACAACCGATCGGCAGGGCTCGGTCGCCAACGGATCGAGCATCGGCGACAGCAGCGGCGAGGCCAGGCAGCGCGGCGGATCGACCGAAACCAACCTCTTTAATTTCTCCTATCTCGGCGACAAATACGCCGTCATCGACTCTCCCGGTTCGATCGGCTTCGCAGCCGATGCCTCACGCGGCGTCGCGGTCGCGGACGTCGCGATCGTCGTCGTCGATCCCGACCCGGCGCGGGCCGCGCTTGCCGCTCCGGCGCTCAGGATGCTGGACGAGCTCGGCATCCCGCATCTCATTTTCGTCAACCGGATCGACCAGGCCCACGGCCGAATCCGCGATCTTCTGACCGCGCTCCAACCGATGAGCGTGTCGCCGCTGATCGCCCGGCAGCTGCCGATCCGCGAGGGCGAAAAAGTCACCGGCTTCGTCGACGTGGCCTTGGAGCGAGCCTATCACTATGTCCCGGGCAAGCCGTCCGAGCCGATTGCGCTTCCGGAAGAGCTGGCCGAGCGTGAGGCGCAGGCTCGAACGCAGCTGCTCGAGCAATTGGCCGACCATGACGATACTCTGCTCGAGCAGTTGCTGATGGACCAGGTGCCCGAGCCGGGCACGATTTTCGCCGACCTGCAGCGCGAGACCAGCGACAATCTGGGAGTCTCCGTGCTGTTCGGCTCCGCCCAGAACGGCTGGGGCATTCGCCGGCTGCTGAAGGCGCTGCGCCATGAAGCTCCCGGGCCCGAAAGCACCGCTGGCCGGCTGGGGGTTGATGCCCCGGCGGTACATGCGTTCAAAATCTATCATGGCGGATCGGTCGGCCGCCTGGCGCTGGCCCGAGCGATTGGCGGGCCGGTTCACGAGAATAGCGATTTCAAGAGCAGTAGCGGCGAGCATGGCCGCCTGGGCGCGCTATTCTCGGTCCAGGGCGACAAGACCGCCAAAGTCTCCGAAGCTGACAATGGCGACATCGTCGCAGTCGCCAAAGTCGATACGATCAAGGCCGGCGACTGGCTCGGCGCGGGAAAGCTTCCGTCACCGATCGAGGTCAGCTTGCCGTCGCGCAATTGCGCGCTGGCCATCCAGCCGGCTGACCGCAAGGATGATGTGAAGCTGTCAGGTGCGCTTGCCCGGATTCTCGAGGAGGATGCCAGCCTGACTCTCGAACAGGATGACGCGAGCCATGAAATGCGGCTGCGCGGCGTCAATGACGAGCATCTGAAGACGACGCTGGCCAAGCTGAAGCGCCGCTATGGCGTCGAGGTCAGTCATCACGCCCCCTCGATCGGCTATCGCGAATCCATTCGCAAACCGGTCACGCACGTGCGCGGACGTCACAAGAAGCAGTCCGGTGGCCATGGCCAGTACGGCGATGTGATCATCGAGCTTCACCCGCTTGGCCGCGGCGAAGGGTTCCAGTTCAGCGAGAAGATCCACGGCGGAGCGATCCCCAAGCAATGGATCCCGGCAGTCGAGCATGGCGTCAAGGACGCGATGCTCAAGGGGCCGCTCGGCTTCCCGGTGGTTGACGTTGCGGTGACCCTGGTGGACGGCAGCTATCACAGCGTGGACTCCAGCGAGCTTGCCTTCCGACTGGCGGGACGGGTGGCGATGCAGGAGGCGCTGGCCCAGGCCGTGCCGCACCTCCTCGAACCAGTGCAGAAGCTGGTGGTGGTGACTCCATCGTCGGCCGCCAGCCGGGTTTCGTCGGCTGTAGCGAGCCGTCGCGGGCAGATGCTCGGCATGGGCCCGCGAGAGGGCTGGACCGGCTGGGACCGGATCGAGGCGCTGATCCCCGAGGCCGAGCTCGACGGACTCGAGGCCGAGCTACGCTCGATGAGCCAGGGGCTCGCCAGTTATGAAGCCGAGTTCGACCATCTGGCCGAGCTCAGCGGTCACCTGGCGGACAAGGTCGTCCAGCAGCATGAGTCGGAACCGGCCTAGCCGATTCCTTCGACCGTCATGATCGGCTGCCAGTCGCCGAGCCCGTGCCGCGCGGCGAAGTCGTCCGGCACCGGTTCGCCGCCGTGGATGCCATGGCTGACGTAAATGGCATCGATTCCGTAGCGCGCCGCGCCGAGAATGTCGGTGGGCAGCCCGTCGCCAATGGCCAGCATGGCCCCCGGCGGCGGATCGCCAGCCAATGCGCGGGCATGATCGTAGATCGGGCCATGCGGCTTGCCATACCACTCGACATGTCCGCCGATCGCTTCATACATGTCGGCCAGCGCTCCGGCGCAGGCTTCGCGTCGGCCGCAGTGAATCACCACCCGGTCGGGGTTGAGGCAATGCATCACCACCCCTGACCGAGCCCAGCTTTCCAGCTGCTCGCGATATTGTTCCGGCTGATCGCGCCATTCGTCGAGGCCGGTGCAGGCCAGCTCCGCGAAGGTAGCTGAGCTGAGGAGGACCCCGTACGACACCAGGTCGTTCTTGTCTTCGTGCGTACCCATGAAGCCGACCGGCCGCGGCGGGTCGGTCAGGGCGGCAATGCCCGCCTCACCGCTGCTGGTGATCGCGTCATAAGCCTCTCGCGGCAGACCAAGCCCGTCCAGGTATCGCTGCACCGTCGATGCCGGCCGCGGCGCGTTGGTCAGAAGGACGACCTTCCGGCCTTCGCCTCGCCACTTGAGCATGCGTTGCTCGACTCCTGGAAGGACGCGATCGCCATCATGCACGACGCCCCAGATGTCGCACAGGATCGCCCGATATTTCGGGTCGAGCGAGTCGAGCGGGCTCACGCCGCCGCGGGCTGCGTCGCCTGGGCGTCCTCAGGCTCCGCAGCCGAAATCACCTGCGCCGCGACGAGGTCGCCGACCACGTTCAGGGTCGTCCGGCACATGTCGAGGAAGCGGTCGACGCCCAGCACCAGCGCGATCGCCTCGGGCTGGATCCCGACCATCGCCAGGATCAGCGCGATGACCGGCAGCGAGCCGGCAGGGATGCCGGCGGTGCCGATCCCGCCCAGGATGCAGACCAGCATCACCATCAGCTGCTGGCCAAGGCTGAGGTCGATTCCGAAAAACTGGGCGAGGAAGATGACGGTCACCCCTTCGAACATGGCCGTGCCGTTCTGGTTGGCGGTGGCGCCGATCGTCAGCACGAAGCGGGAGATGCGGCGAGGCAGGCCCAGCTTCTCGTCGGCGACCTTGAGCGAGGTCGGCAGCGTGGCATTGGACGAGGCGGTCGAAAAAGCCATCAGGCTCGCCTCCTGCGTCTCGCGGAAGAAGTCGATGGGGTTCTTCTTGCCCAAAGTGGCGAGCAGCAGCGGGAAGACGATGAGCAACTGGATGCCCAGCGCCAGCAGCACCACGCCCACATAGGCCGACAGCCGGATAAGCAGGTCCCAGCCGAACAGCGCGGCGAGATTGAACATGAAGCAGGCGACCGCGATCGGCGCAAGGCGGATGACGATGAGGATCAACCGCATCGTGACATCGAACAGTCCCTCGAACCCGCGCTTTAGCACCCGCGCGTTGGGCGTGTCGGTGATCAGCAGGCCGATTCCGAAGAACAATGCGAAGAACATCACCGACAGGATCGCGCTGTTGGAGCCCAGCGCCTCGACCAGATTGTTGGGAATGATGTTGACGAAGGCATCGATGCCCGACGGCTGCTCCGCGCCCGATTGGACGATCTCGCTGGCCCTTCCCGACGACTGCTGGAGCATTTCGGCTGCCGCCGCCTTGTCCACCCCTGCCCCCGGCTGGAACAGGTTGACCACCGCCAGGCTTACCGCCACCGCGATCGACGAGACGACCACCGTATAGACCAGCGTCCGGATGCCGACGCGCTTGAGCGAACGGACCTCGCCCATCTCCGCAATGCCGACTACCAGCGCCGAAAAGAGCAGCGGGATGACCAGCATGAACAGCAGGCGAAGGAAGATTTGCCCGATCGGTCCTGTCACATAGGTGGTGACGAACTCCACCCATGCCGCGTCCCGCTGGGTCGAGTAAGCGATGAGGCCGAGCACGAGCCCTGCCAGGAACCCGATCAGCATCTTCCATTGCAACGAGATGCCCTTCGCGGCTGGGCTGGTGGTCATTCGGCTCCCCTATCCTGTGCTTCGCGCGGCATCGCTGGCCGCGGCGCGCCCGTCAAGCTCCGGCCGCCTCACCTGCCTTGGCGGTGTAGATCCATGCGGCCGCCGGGAATTCGACCGCCTCGCCGTTGAAGTGGCGTTCGATGACGCTTCGCATACGGCGCAGCGCGTCGCCTCGTGCTTCGTCGGGCAACTCCTGGATGGCCCTGGACGCGGGGCCGATCTGACCAAGGAAGGATGATGCCGCGTCGACCGCCCCGGATCCCCCGCCGGCGGCGTAGGCGAAGGGCACCGGGCGCCATGCAATGTCGGTCCAGCCTGAGCTGTTCAAAATGTCGCGCACATAATCAGGCTCCGCAAACGCGAAGCCGCTGGGTTCCCGTCCGGGCGGCGGCAGCGTACGTCCGGCTGCCGCGGACGCCAGCTCGGACGCCCACGGGTTCGCATCCCAGGCCTGAAAGCAGGAGAAGATCAGGGCGGCTCCAGGATTGGCTGCAGACCGCAGGCTGCGGAACGCTTTCATCGGGTCAGGGAAGAACATCACTCCATGACGCGAGAAAATGAGATCGAATCTTCCCTTGCTTGCCGCAACCTCTTCCGCGTCGCCAAGGACCACCTGCACTTGCCTACCGGCGAGCCTCTTCTCCGCGACCTGGACGAGCGCGGGCGAGAGATCACAGGCGACGATGGACCCGTCAGGCCGCGCCTCGGCGAGCGCCAGGCTGGTCGAGCCAGCGCCGCAACCGACGTCGAATGCGCGAAACGGACTCTCAGGCGCTGCAGCCACGATCGCCGGATTGAGGACAGAGGCAAGGTCTGCCAGCGCCTCGTCTATCTCGCGCCAGCGCTCCGACCAGATGTCGCCGCTGCTCGTCGCCCATTCCGGCGAGCTGCTCATCGCGAGCTTCCGAACGGGTCGTCGATCGAGGGCGGCGGCATGCTGAAATATCTCGGGCCTGCCGCGGTCATGTAGAAACAATCCTCCAGCCGCACCCCGAACTTGCCGGGGATGTAGATGCCCGGCTCGTTGGAAAAGCACATGCCGGGGGCCAACGGCGTCATCTCGCCGTGCACCAGATTGACCGGTTCGTGCACTTCCATGCCGATGCCATGGCCGGTGCGGTGCGAGGTGCCGGGGAGCTTGTAGCCCGGCCCATAGCCCCAGCTGGTGTAGGCAGCACGAACAGCGTCATCGACGCTTCCGGCCGGCGCGCCGAGCGTGGCGGCCGCGAAGGCAATGTCCTGCCCACGCCTCATCTGCTGCCACACCTTGCGCTGCTCGGTGGTCGGCGCGGCGCCCCACACATAGCTGCGCGAAATATCGGCCTGATAGCCGTGGACCGAACAGCCGCAGTCGAACAGCATGTTGATACCCTTTTCGACCGTCTGCGGCCGGCGCGTTCCATGCGGATAGGCGGTGCCCTCCCCGGTTAGTACAAGCTGGAACTCCGGTCGGCCTCCATGCGCGATCGTTGCAGCCTCGATGATGGCTGCAATGTCGCGCGGGGTCATGCCGGCCTTCACCTGCGGCGCGGCGTCGCGATATGCGGCGATCATGACGTCGGCTGCCGCCTGCATCAGCCGTAATTCGGCCGGCGTCTTATGCATCCTGAGATCGCGCACCACCGGATCGGCGCTGACGACTGGCGTGTTCGGCAGCTGCCGCCGGAAACGGTCGAGCAGGAAGTAGCGGTTGGTTTCCTCGAACCCGAGCGGCGAGCCGGCCACGCCTCGCTCCTCGAGGAAGTCGGCGACCAGCTTCAACGGCTCCTCATCCTCCTGCCAGACGCGGATCTCCGCCGGAACGCCGAGCATTTCCTCGATGCTCGGTTTCTCGAAATGCGGGGTGACGATGATCGGATCGCCATCCGCGGGGATGACGACGCCGGTCAGCCGTTCCGATCGGCCCCACTGAACGCCCGTAAAATAATCCAGGCTTGCCCCGGATTCGACCAGGACCGCGCCGATCCCATGCCGCTGCATCCGCTCCCGCGCCCCGGCCAGGCGCTGGAGCCGCTCGGCGCGGCCAATCGGCGGGGGGATGGGGATGGACGGGGTTGCCGCCTTCAGCTCCTGAATGGCGGCCCGGGCCATGCCGGTCAGCGGCACGCCGGCCATGGCCCCGGTGGCGATTAGCAGCTGGCGGCGATGAAGGCGCATTTATCCCCCGCTACGCGATTTTTGTTGGTGCCCTCTGTTGCATGGTCACGCGCAATGCGCCAGCACCGCCGACCCATGCCATTTGAACTGCCTCATTCGCCCGCCGGCACCCGCCGGGCCGGGCCCAAGGAGACGGTCGCTCTGCTCGCCGGGCTGATGGCGCTCAACGCCTTCGCGATCGATGCGATGATCCCGGCCTTGCCCGACATCGGGTCGGAGCTCGGGGTCGCGACCGAAAATATGCGGCAGCTGGTGGTGGTCGCCTACTTCCTGGGGTTCGGGGTCGGACAGATTTTCTGGGGACCGCTAGCGGATCGCTTCGGCCGCAAGCCGATCCTGGCCGCCGGAGTCGCGCTTTACACTAGCTTCGCCCTGCTGTGCGGGATTGCCGGAAGCTTTGAGCTGCTGATTGCCGGGCGCATCGCCATGGGCGCGTCGGCGGCGGTCACGCGGGTGCTGGTTACCGCCATGGTCCGCGACCTGTTCGAGGGCGAGGACATGGCGCGGGTCATGAGCCTGGTGTTCATGGTGTTCATGCTGGTGCCGATGCTTGCGCCCAACATCGGCCAGGCCATCCTGCTGGTCGCCGATTGGCGGGCGATCTTCCTGGTGCTGGCCGGCTACGGCGCGGCGATGTGGCTGTGGAGCTTCGCCAAGCTGCCCGAAACGCTTCATCCCGAATTTCGGCGCGCCCTCAATGCCAGCGACATCTGGCAAGGCGTAAGGCTGGCCGCCCGCGACCGGCTGTCGATCGGCTATACCATGGCGCTGACCGCGGTGTTCGGCGTGCTGACCGCCTATATCGCCTCGATCCAGCAAATCATCTTCGATGTTTTCGACTCCGGCCACCTGATCGGGCTGGTGTTCGCCGCGATCGCAGCACCGATGGCGCTCGCCAGCTGGGGAAATTCACGCGTGGTCGGGCGGTTCGGCCTCCGGCGCACGGGACATGGGGGCCTGATCGTTTTCGTCCTGGCGGCGCTGCTCCATGCGATCGTCGCCGAGAGCATCGACGAACCGCTGTGGCTGTTCGTGCTGCTGATGCAGCTGAGCTTCATCAGTTTCGCCTTCACCACCTCCAACTTCGGCACGCTGGCGATGACCAATATGGCGCCAATCGCGGGTACGGCATCATCATTCCAGGGCGTTGCCGGGACAATCGGCGGCGCGACGATCGGCCTGGTCATCGGCCAGTCGTTCGACGGCACGCAACTGCCCTTCCTGCTCGGCAGCGCGGCCTGCGGCATGATTGCCCTCGCCCTGGTGCTGTGGACCGAGCGCGGGAAGCTGTTCGGAGCGATCGAGCGCCCTGCCGAGCTGCAAATGGAAGAAGATCGGGCGGAAGCAACGCTCCCGCCCGATCCCGATTACTAGTCTTTGGGCAGTCGAAGCCGTCTAGGCTTCAATATCGTCCTCAGGCCCCGCACCGACCATCAGCGCCTCGCCGACCTCCTCGGTACGCCCCCGAACCGCATTCTCGATGCGCTGGGCCATGTCCGGATTGTCCTTCAGGAACTGCTTGGCGTTCTCACGGCCTTGGCCGATCCGCTGGCTGTCATAGCTGAACCAGGCGCCGGACTTCTCGATCAGGCCGGCCTTGACGCCAAGATCGAGGATCTCGCCGACCTTGGACACGCCCTCGCCATACATGATGTCGAACTCGACCTGCTTGAACGGTGGGGCGACCTTGTTCTTGACCACCTTCACCCGCGTGGTGTTGCCGACGATATCGTCGCGATCCTTGATCTGGCCGGTACGACGGATGTCGAGGCGGACGCTGGCGTAGAATTTGAGCGCATTGCCACCAGTGGTGGTCTCCGGATTGCCGTACATCACGCCAATCTTCATCCGCACCTGGTTGATGAAGATGACCATGCAGCGCGAGCGGCTGATCGATCCCGTCAGCTTGCGCAGCGCCTGGCTCATCAGACGCGCCTGGAGGCCGACATGGCTGTCGCCCATCTCGCCCTCGATCTCGGCCCGCGGCACCAACGCCGCGACTGAATCGACCACCAGCACGTCGATCGCGTTGGAGCGGACCAGCGTGTCGACGATCTCCAGCGCCTGCTCGCCCGTATCCGGCTGCGACACGATCAGCTCGTCGATGTTGACGCCCAGCTTCTTGGCATAGACCGGGTCGAGAGCATGTTCGGCATCGACGAAGGCCGCAGTACCTCCGGTCTTCTGCGCCTCGGCGATGGCGTGAAGCGCCAGGGTGGTCTTGCCCGAGCTCTCCGGCCCGTAGATCTCGATCACCCGACCACGCGGCAGGCCGCCGACGCCGAGTGCGATGTCGAGGCCGAGCGAGCCGGTCGAAATGGTTTCGACCTCCATCTTCTCGCGGCTGCCCAACTTCATCGCCGAGCCCTTGCCGAACGCGCGGTCGATCTGGGCGAGCGCCGCTTCCAATGCCTTCTGGCGATCCGTGTTCACGCTCTCTCCACCTAAGCCGACGACCTTGAGCTGCGCTGCCATTTGCCTGTCCCTCCGTCAATCGGAAGCTCATCGCCCCCTGAGAAAGACCACGCGTATCCTATTTGTTCCACAAGAACAAGAGGCGAACATTACTTGGCCGCAACAGCGGCAAACGCGTCGCGCAACGCCCGCTGGAATTCGGCGCGGCCGTAAATGTCATTGTGACCCGCGCCGGAGATGGTCTGGTCCAGCACGAGGTTCGGGACATGCGGGCGAAGCGCCTCCGTCCGGCCGGGCGGAATGATCTCATCCTTGTCCGCCGCGATGATCGCCACCGGGGCTTTTGAGCCACGAATCTGCGCGACCGTATCGATTTCATGCCGGAACAAGGGCCCGATCGGCAGCCAGGGATAGAGCGACGCGGCCACGGCCTTGAGCGAATCGAACGGCGTCACGAGGACGAGTCCGCCGACTCCGGGCTCGTTCGACAACGACGCAGCGATGCCGCTGCCGATCGAAAAGCCGGCAACGACGATATGCTCGGGCTTCACCCGCTCGGCCGCCGCCCGAAGCACCAGCGGCGCGTCCGCGATCAGTGCATCCGCCGACGGACGGCCGGTCGAAGGGCGATAACCGCGGTAATGGAAGGCGACGACATGGGCCTCCGGAAAGGCGTCGTGCAGATATACGGCGACATGTTGCCCGTTCCAGCCATTGCCGCCGAAGCCGAGGATGAGCGTTTTCGGACCCGTTGAATCGGCAGCCGGCTTCAGATGGACTCCGTGAAGCGTCTCGCCGTCCTCGGTCTTGATCTCGATCATCTCCCCGTTCGGCGGAAGCGGTCCGGCGGGGGGAACCGCATGGGTCGGGAACAGCATTTGTTCTTGCGACAGCATCATTGCACCGAGGAAGGCGAAGAGAAGGAGGACCGCTGCAGCGGCAATCCTCAACCGCCGAGGGCCGCTTGGATGATCGGCGTCACCCGGTCGATGGTGAACGGCTTCTCGATCATCGGCGCATTCTTGAACTCGGGCGGGGGCGGCTCGACATGGCCGCCGCTGGCGAGGACGAAGGGCGTGCCCATCTTGCGCAGCGCGGCTGCCACCGGCCAAACGCTCTCACCCTTCAGGTTGACGTCAAGGATGGCGAGATCGAAGCCGCCCTTGTCGGTCTCTTCGAGCGCCTGACTGACGGTATCGCAGGTACCGCGGACACTATGACCCATGGATTCGAGGAAATCCTCGAGCATCATCGCGATCAGCGGCTCGTCCTCCACGATCAAGATACTGTGCCCCTCAGACATAAGTGCAGGGATAGCATCAGGTACGCCGGATGAAACCCTTATTTGCTAGCCAGCGCGTTGCGCACCGCCTCGGCCAGGTCCTGGACCGAGAATGGCTTGGGGAGGAAGGCGACATTGGGGATGTCGATCGACTTCCTTAGCTGCTCCTCGGCATAGCCGGACATGAACAGAATCGGCAGGTCCGGATGGGACTTGCGCGCTTCGCGGACCATGGTCGGGCCGTCCATCAACGGCATGACCACGTCGGAAACGAGCAGCGAGATCTCCTCGCCCTGCCCGATGATCTCCAGCGCTTCCTCTCCATTGTTGGCGGTCAGCACCTTATATCCGTGGCGGGTCAGCGCCCGCTCGGCGACGGTACGGACCATCGGCTCGTCCTCGACGAGCAGGATGGTGCCGGTTCCCCACAGCTCGCTTTCGCCCTCCTGGCCCTTGCGCTTGCGCCGGCCGGTTTCCTTCTCTTCCTCGACCTGGTGAACCGGCAGGTAAATGCTGAAACGCGTGCCGACGCCGACCTTGGAATCCGCGAAGATATAGCCGCCTGACTGCTTGACGATGCCGTAGACGGTCGAAAGGCCGAGCCCCGTCCCCTTGCCGACCTCCTTGGTGGTGAAGAAGGGCTCGAACACCTTGCTCAGGATCGAAGCGGGGATGCCGGTGCCGGTGTCGGCGATCGACAGCGCGCTGTAGTCCGCGATGGGGAGGATTTCGCTGCCCAGGTCGGCGACCTGGTCGGCCTTTACCGCATAGGTCTGGATGGTCAGCGTCCCGCCCCCTTTGGAGGACATGGCATCGCGTGCATTCACGGCCAGGTTGACGATCACCTGCTCCAGCTGACCCGGGTCGGCTCTCACCGGGCCAAGGTCGCGGCCGTGCTTCACGACCAGTTGCACGGTCTCGCCGAGCAGCCGCTTCAGCAAGTGCGAAACTTCGCTGATCACGTCGGGAAGCTGGAGGATTTGCGGGCGCAGTGTCTGCTGTCGGGAAAAGGCGAGCAACTGGCGGGTCAGTCCGGCCGCGCGGTTCGAGTTGGACTTGATCTGCTGGATATCGTCATAGTCGGTGTCACCGGGCGTGTGCCGCATCAGCATCAGGTCGCAATGGCCGATGATGGCCGTCAGGATGTTATTGAAGTCGTGGGCGACGCCGCCCGCCAGCTGGCCGACGGCCTGCATTTTGGTTGCCTGCGCGATCTGCCGCTTGAGCTTGGCTTCCTCGCTGTTGTCCTTGAGCAGTAACAACACCGCGGCATCGCCAAGGCCGCGCAACCCCGCGACGGTCAGCGCCACCGGTTCGGCGGGCTGATGGGCCAGCCGTACCGGAAGGTCGCCGGACATGGACGGTCCGCGGGCGTTGCGGCGCACCGCATCGGCCACGGCCGCCTTGTCTTCCTTGACCACCAGGTCGCCCGGATAGGCGGGCATGTCCTCGCCGCCTATCCCGCCGGCCTGGCGGAAAGCCTTGTTCATCGTCAGGAAGCGGCCGTCCCGATCGACCAGCGCCAGCCCGATCGGCAGCATTTCCAGCAGTATCTGGACATTGGTCGAACCGGCCAGGCTCGGGCCTTCTTCTGCGTCGAACAGCAGGAGAGTGGCGGCGGTCGGGCCCTCGCCTGCCGCGATCGGCACATTCACGATCCGCAGCGGCCGTGCATCGGGCCCTTCAGCCAACAGGCGCACTGACCCTTCCGCGGTCGCTTCGACCAGTTCCGCGAACAGTGGCGGCCGCTTGGCCGAGACCGCTCCACTCAGCGCGCGGTCCGAAAAGAGCGCGTTCGCGGCGACCAGCCGGCCATCGCCATCGACCAGAACGGCCAGCACTCCCGCAGTAGCCAGCCGCTCTCCGGTCTGCCCGGCGATACGTTTCGCGGCCGTGTCCAGCGGATCGTCCGGCAAGTCCCCGGCAAATCGCCACAGCAGCAAGTCGTTGGCGAGCCCGATCCGGCTGACTTCGACTCGCGAGGGGCCGCCCTTGACCGCGATGGTGTCGGCCGAAGCCTCACCGTCGCGTAGGGCGGATTCGCGCAGATGGGCGAGCAGCGTGGCGGCCTTCTTCTCCTTGCCCAGCTCCTGCGGCGAGGGAGACCCGCCGAAGCGGGCCTTGTAGGCCGAATTGATCGAGCGAACGCTGCCGTCGGCTGCTGTGATCGCCGCCGGGTCCCGCGAGAGATTGAGCGCCGAGCCGACCAGCGTCATGTCGGGCAGGATGATCGGTTCGACCTCGACCGGCTTCGCTCCGCGCCGGTCGATGACGAACGCGGCGACCAGCATGGCGACGAAGCCGGCCAGGAAAAGGCCGCCGTAGATCGGCTGCCCGACCATGAAGAACAGCAGCGCACCGCTGGCCGCCGCGGCGGCGACCAGCGCCGGCACCAGCCAGCGCAGGCCGGTTCCGGACGGCTCGGAATCAATCAGGTCGAGCTGTTCGTAAAGCACCGCTTGCCGTTACCACATGCGCACGCGCTGTTCCGGCGGGAGATAGAGCTTCTGCCCGGGCTGGACGTTGAACGCCGGATACCAGGGATCGAGGTTTCGGACCACCGCCGCACGCTGCTCGGATGGAGAGTGCGGATCGGTGATCAGCCGCTGCCGTAGGTTCGCCTCGCGATAGTTGCGGCGCCAGATCTGCGCCCAGCCAAGATAGAAACGCTGGTCGCCGGTGAAACCGTCGAGCACGGGCGCATCCGCCCCACCCAGCGAATGTTTCCAGGCGTCATGGGCGATGGTCAGACCCGCCAGGTCGCCGATATTCTCGCCCAGGGTGAAGGCTCCCTTCACATTGGCTCCCGGGAACACCTGATAGGCGTCATATTGGGCGATCAGCGCCTTGCCGGCCGCTTCGAACGCCTTGCGGTCGGCCTCGGTCCACCATTCGTTGAGCCGGCCATGCTCGTCATATTTGGCGCCCTGGTCGTCGAAATGGTGGCTGATCTCATGGCCGATCACCGCGCCGATGCCGCCATAGTTGATCGCCGGGTCGGCGTTGGGATCGAAAAAGGGCGGCTGGAGGATCGCCGCCGGGAAGACGATCTCCTGCATGCCGAAATTGGCATAGGCGTTGATGGTCATCGGGGTCATGCCCCATTCCCAGCGGCGGATCGGTTCGCCAAGCCGGGTGATATTGTCGTCATGTGCCCATTCGGCCGCCCGCATCGCGTTGCCCAGCGCGTCGCCCGGCCGGATCTCCAACGCCGCATAATCCTTCCACCGGTCGGGATAGCCGATCTTGGTCGTGAAATTGGCCAGCTTGGCGCGCGCCCGGACCTTGGTCTCGGGGGCCATCCAGGTCAGCCCGTCGATCCGCCGGCCCATCGCCTGCACGACATTCTTGACCAGCTGGTCGGCCGCGGCCTTCGTTTCAGGCGGGAAATGGCGCGCGACGTAGATCTTGCTGACATCGTCGGCCAAGGCGCCCGTGGTGAACGTCACCGCCCGCTTCCAGCGCTCTTCCTGCTGCGGCGTGCCGGACAGGGTCGTGCCGTAGAAGGCGAAGCTTTCCTTGTCGAATGCCGAGGGAAGGACCGCCGAATATTGGTCGAGCGAACGGATGATCAACTGATCCTTCAGCACCTGCAGCGGGGCGCGCGAGACGAGCCGCGCCGTGCCGTTGATGGCGCTCGGCTGGGCGACATTCACCTCGGTCGCCGCGCTGAGGCCGCTGTCCTTGAGGAAGGTGGCCCAATCGAAGCCCCTGGCGTCGGCCTGCAGCTTGGAGAGCGGCATCAGATTGTAGGTCTTGGTCGCGTCGCGGCTGTCGATCTGGGTCCAGTGGACCTTGGCAATTTCGGTCTCGAAATCGAGCACGGCCTTGGCCCGGGCCGCCGCATTGGGTTCGCCGGCGAGGGTCAGCACATTGGTCAAATGCTCGAGATATTTGGCGCGGATGCCCTTCATCCGCTCATCCTGTTCCAGATAATAGTCGCGGTCGGGCATTCCGATCCCGCCCTGGTACATGGCGGTGACATAGCGGTCGGGGTTCTTGTCGTCCTGGCCGACGTACAGGCCGAAGGGGATGCCGATGCCATAGCGCCCGGCCTTCGCCGCCAGCGCGGCATAGTCGCCGCGGCTGCTCAATCCCTTGATCTCGCCCAGCCAGGGCTGGATCGGCGACAGGCCTTTGGCCTCGATCCCGGCGGTATCGAGAAAGGAGGTATAGGCCCGGCCAATCTTGCTGTTGGGGTCCCTGGCCGCTTCCTCGATGATCGCGCGGGTGCGCTCCTTCGAAAGGTCGTCCAGCTTGGTGAACATACCGTAGTTGGACTTGTCGGCCGGAATTGGGGTGTTCTTCGCCCAGGTGCCATTGGCGAAATGGTAGAAATTGTCGCCCGGCATCACCGTGCGGTCCATTCCGGCCGTGTCGAAGCCGAAGGTGCCGAGCTCGGCCTGCGGCGCCGGTGCAGGCGGCGGAGTCGCTTCCGCGGGAGCAACCGGCGCTGCGACCTCGGGCGGCGGCGACGCCGTGCATCCCGCCAGGGCTGTACCTGCGGCCAGGAAAACCATCCAACGCTTCATCATACTCTCCCCAAATCCTTCTGTTCTCGGCGAATTAATCCGTGCGTGCGAAACGCTGCCGCCATTTGCGGCCAACCCACCAGCGCCATACGACAAGCGACACGATATAGCCTATCAGCGCCACGCCAAGCCCGATCAGGAACAGGCCGGAAATCAGCGCCGGCGCCGCGTCGGACAGCATCCATTGCACCCAGACGCTGATATGCTTGCCCCGCAGCGCCGTGAACGACGCAAGATCGGTATGAAAGCCGATCCGGCCACCGATGTCGATGGCTGCGTAGAGGAAGAAGGGCGTGGTCAGCGGATTGGACAGGAAGGTCATCGCAGCCGCGATCGGGATATTTCCGCGCATTGGAACGCAGAGCAGAGCCGCGCCGACGATCTGGAGGCCCGGCACCATCAGGAAGATGCCGATGAACAGGCCGGCGAACACCGCGCGCGGCACCGAGCGGCGGGTAAACCGCCACAGCTCCGAATGGGCGATACGTTGCCCGAACGGCTTTAGCCAGGGGCTCGCGAGCACTTCCTCCCGCGAGGGCGTGTTCTTGTGGATTAGCCGCTGCCAGAAGTTGGGCTGACTCGCCATGATTAGCCGTGCTGCCTCAATAGCCTGCCCTGTTCCCGCTTCCAGTCGCGTTCCTTGATCGTCTCGCGCTTATCGTGGGCCTTCTTGCCCCTTGCCAGCGCCAGTTCGATCTTCGCCCTCCCCCGCGAATTGAAATAGATGGAAAGCGGGACGAGAGTCAGCCCCTGGCGGGTAATTGCGCCCTGAAGCTTGTCGATTTCCTTGCTCCGCAGCAGCAGTTTGCGCCGCCGCCGAGGCTCATGGTTCATCCAGCTGCCCGCGCCATATTGCGGAATATGGCTGTTGATCAGCCACACCTCCTCGCCCTCGACCAGCGCATAGGCCTCCGCGATCGAGCCCTCGCCGGTGCGCAGCGCCTTCACCTCGGTGCCCCTGAGCTCGATCCCGGCCTCGAACCTTTCCTCGACGAAATAGTCGTACCGCGCGCGCCGGTTCTCGGCGACGACCTTGGCCTTGTCGAATTCGTGGATGGCGGGGGGCTTGGACATGAAATGGGTTGTCTTGATATCCGTTCGGGCTGAGCCTGTCGAAGCCCTGTCCTATGCCAGCTAGGAGAAGGGCAGCCCTTCGACAATGGTGAAAACAAACCGTCCCCCAGACGGTCCTGGTTTTCACCATCAGGGCGAACGGAACTATAAAAGTCCGGCGTGGGCCAGCGCGTCATCGACCGCCTTCTTCGACGCGTCCGACGGAGGCGTCATCGGCAGGCGGAGCTCCGCCGCGAAGCCGTTCTTGACCCGCGACAGCGCATATTTGACCGGGCCGGGAGAGGCGTCGCTGAACAGCGCCGTGTGGAGCGGGTAGAGCCGGTCCTGAAGCTTCAGCGCCTCGTCCCAACGGCCCTCGCGCATCGCTTCCTGGAACCGCGAGCAAAGCTTCGGCGCGACGTTGGCGGTGACGGAAATGCAGCCGACGCCGCCCATCGCGTTGAAGGCCAGCGCGGTTTCGTCGTTGCCTGACAGCTGGATGAACTCGGCGCCGCAGGCCCGGCGCTGGTCCGACACGCGCCCGAGATTGCCGGTGGCGTCCTTGACGCCGATGATGTTTGGAAGCCGCGACAGGCGTCCCATCGTCTCGACTGCAATGTCGGTGATGGTCCGCGCCGGCACATTGTACAGGATGATCTGGATACCAAGATCGGCAACCGCCGCTAGGTGGGCATGGATGCCCTCCTGGTTCGGGCGATTGTAGTAAGGCGGAACGTGCAGCGCAGCGTCAGCACCTGCTTCCTTCGCGGCCCTGGTCAGCTCGATCGCATGGGCCGTGCTGTTCGATCCGCAGCCGGCGATCACCGGCACCCGTCCTCGAGCCGCCTCGACCGTGATCTCGATCACCCGCCGATGCTCTTCGGTCGACAGCGTCGCAGCCTCGCCGGTGGTCCCGCACGGCACCAGCGCGTTCGAGCCTTCGTCGATCTGCCATTCAACCAGATCACGGAACGCCGCTTCATTGACTCGGCCCGCCGCAAATGGAGTCACCAGCGCTGGTATCGACCCAAAAAACATGAAACTTTTCCTTCGCTTGAACTAGCGGGGGCGTTCCGCGTTCGCGAATTTAAGCCCGTTGTTCAGCGGCTGATAAGGACTCGTGGCGCAATGTGTCTAGTATGAGAGCGTTGGGGATCATTTTGCCACTTTTGGTGTCGACCGTTGCCGTGGCCGCGGTCCAGCAAAGCCGTGGCGGCGCCACTTCCACACCCGCCGCGGTTCAGGCCAGCAGCCAGGCGGCCGTCACCGATATCAATTATGCGCTCGCCGACTGGCGTCGTTTGCGTCAGAGCGAGGGCTACGCATTTGCCGATTATGCGCGTTTCCTCAACGCCAATCCGGGTTGGCCGGGTGAGAGCGGCTTGAGGCGCAGCGCCGAAAAGCAAATGAGGCCGGGCGAACAGCCCAACGCAGTGCTCACCTTCTTCCGCTCGGATGAGCCGACCACCGGAAACGGCTGGGCGCGGCTGGCTGAAGCCAACCTGGCTCTCGGCAGGACGGCAGAGGCTCTGGCCGCGGCGAAGGGCGCGTGGCTGTCAAGCGACCTCAGCCAGTACGACGAGCAGCTGATTTTCTCGCGCTTTGGCTCGCAGCTGACCGCCGCCGACCATGACAGGCGGATCGACTCCCTGCTGTTCGACAAGAGGGCGAGCGATGCCTACCGCATGCTGCCCTACACAACGCCGACGCGGCGGGGCGCCTTCGGTGCTCGGATCGCCATGCAGTCGCGCTCGGCCGATGCCGATCAGCGGTACCAGGCGGTCATTGGCCAGGTGACCAGCGACGCTGGCCTGATGATGGACCGCGCTCGCTACTTGCGCGACCGCGGATATGAGCAAGCTGCCCGCGACTTGTTCGCCCGCTCGCACAACTTCACCTACAAGCCGACCGATCCAGACCGCTTCCTCGACATGATGGTGCTGCTGTCGAAAGCCGCCTCGGGCGACCGTCAGTGGCAGACGGCCTACAATATCGCCCGGCAGGTCGACGACGCCTTTGCGCCCGGTGCGGATATCAGCCTCAAAAGCTACGGCATCCGCGACAAATATACGACGCTCACCTGGACCGCGGGGACGGTGGTGCTGGAGCGGATGAACCGCGCCCGAGAAGCCATTTCCATGTTCGACAAATATGCGGGTGCCGGCCGCTCGCTCCAGGTAAAGACAAAGGGATGGTACTGGGCCGGACGCGCTGCCTCGCAGTCGGGCGATCACATGGGCGGCCGAAACTACTTCGAACGGGCCGCCGCCACGCCTGAGCTGTTCTACGGGCAGCTGGCATTGGAACGGCTGGGCCGGATTGTCCCGGCCCCCGCCGGCACGCCCTCGCTGCTGCTGACCGATGCCCAGCGCCAGGCGTTCAACCAGAAAAGGTTGGTCCGCGCGGTCCGCCTGCTTGGCCAGCAGGGGCTATACAGCGAGCAGAGCCTGTTCGTCCGTGCTCTGTCCGAAAATCTCGACAGTGATGCGGACCGCCTCCTCGCGGTTGAGCTCAGCACTCAGATCTGGCGGCCGGATCTTGCCGTCTGGACGGCGCGCTCGGCGCGCAACGCCGGCAACGCCTTCTATTACAGGGCCACTTATCCGACCCATGCGCGCAACGTGCCATCAGGCCGCGGATGGTCGCTGGTCCACGGTATTACCCGCCAGGAATCGAGCTTCGACAAGGCCGCCGTCAGCCATGCCGGGGCGCGCGGAATGATGCAGCTGATGCCGGGCACGGCGCG
This sequence comes from Sphingomicrobium sp., assembly GCA_035711585.1. GTDB lineage: Bacteria > Pseudomonadota > Alphaproteobacteria > Sphingomonadales > Sphingomonadaceae > Sphingomicrobium. Next base: position 21,210 of record DASTCB010000021.1, on the reverse strand, counting down.
CGAGCAGGCGGGCAAGATGGGCGTCGGCTACCAATATGGCCGGCTTACCTCCGACTCAGCCTACAATGTCATGCTGGGCAGCGGCTACTTCCAGCGTCTGGTCAGCAGATGGGACGGCAATTATCCGCTCGCCGTCGCGAGCTACAACGCTGGCGCGGGCAACGTTCGCAAATGGGTCAACGCCTACGGCGATCCGCGCGGCAACGTCGATATCGTCAGCTGGATCGAGAAGATCCCGTTCGAGGAGACTCGGGGCTATGTCCAGCGGGTGCTTGAGAACAGCGTGGTCTATGACCGGCTGAACCCGACCCTGCCCGGACCGCAACCGGTGCATATCTCGGCTTACCTCGGCAAGTCGTCGCGTCCGGGCTGATAGCGAAGCATGAGCGACCGGCCGCCGCGGTTTATCACGCCGCAGGGATTTGTGCGCATCCGCAGCGAATATGAGCAATTATTCTCCATCGAGCGGCCGAAGATCGTCGAGACCGTGTCCTGGGCGGCGTCGCTCGGCGACCGGTCGGAAAATGCCGACTATCTCTACGGAAAGAAGCGGCTGCGCGAGGTCGACCGGCGCCTCTCCTATCTGTCGAAGGTGATGAAGTCGGCCAAAGTGATTGATCCGGCGCGCCAGGAGCAACGAGACACAGTCCGCTTCGGAGCCACCGTCGAGCTGGCCGACGAGAATGACGAACGGCGCATTCTTACCCTTGTCGGTGAGGACGAGGCCGATGCGTCGAACGGACAAATCAGCTGGGCCGCACCCATCGCCCGCGCGCTGATCGGGGCAAAGGTCGGGGACCAACGCATCGTCCGGCTGCCTTCCGGCGAAAAGGGTTACGAGATCATGTCGATCCGATACCCGGATTAGGCGCTGTTGGTTTCCGGCGTCTTGGGCGATCGGAAAGGGACGATCGTCTCACCCATCGCCGGCGGCTCGGCCGGCATGACCTTCTCCATCTGGTCGGCGATCGCGGTCAACGCGGTGATGCAGCCTGCCGTGTCGTCATTGGCGTCGATCGGGCTCCAAGGTGCCCAGCGGGTATTGGTGTGGGCGAAGAAGTCCTGGAGCACGTCGCTTGCCCTCTCCCGGTTGGCCGGGCCGACAATCGGCTGGAAATCGCGCAGGTGCCGCAGCCAAGGGTCTTCCTGGCGGGCGAGGAGGTTGGCGGCCTGCTTCTCCGGCGTCACATGGAAGAACAGCTTGGCGATCAACGTGCCGTGGTCGCGCTGCTGCGCCTCAAACTCATTGATCTCGTCGAGCGCCCTGGCCCAGCGCTTGTCGTCCATGTTTCCGAGCATGCGCTGTTCGAGAATCAGTCGGTACCAGCTCCGGTAGAAAATCGTGGTGTCGCCCGCGGCCGGCAGGCGGCTCCAGAACGGCGCCAGCCAGTGGCGGTCATCGTCGGCGTCAGCGCTGCCCGCGACCTTGATGACCCGGACATGGGTCGGATCGAGCGATCCGACCAGGCGCTTCAGCACGGAGCGCTTGCCGGCCCCCATCCAGCCTTCGAACAGGATGATCGCCCGCTTGCGATGCACGATCTGGGAAAGCTGCACGCGTGCCAGGCGGGCCTGAAGCGCCTCGAGCGCTTCAGTCGCGTTTCCGGAGAACGGAATCCCCCGTTCAAATTCCGTTAAATCGATCGGCACGGGGCGACGCCTATCCCAAAGGGTTAGCGCCCGCAATCGGCATCGGTCGATTGTCCGACAATGGGAACGTCGCGCCGTGGCGCGAATGCCGCGAAGCGATGGTCAGGCCTTCGGCGCTCCGTCGGCGACGATGCGGATCGACAGTTCCTTCAATTGCTTGTCCATTACCGGCGCCGGCGCATTCATCATCAGGTCCTCGGCCTTCTGGTTCATCGGGAAGACGATGACCTCGCGGATGTTGGGTTCGTCGGCGAGCAGCATGACGATCCGGTCGATGCCGGGGGCCGAACCGCCGTGCGGCGGGGCGCCGAACTTGAACGCGCCGATCATGCCGGGGAAGCCGGTATCGACCTCTTCGCGGGTGTAACCTGCGATTTCGAACGCCTTGTACATGATGTCCGGGCGATGATTGCGGATTGCGCCCGAGCTCAGCTCCACGCCATTGCAGACGATGTCATACTGCCAGGCGAGGATGTCGAGCGGGTCCCTGGTCTCCAGCGCTTCCATCCCGCCCTGCGGCATGGAGAAGGGGTTGTGGCTGAAGTCGATCTTCTGCTGCTCTTCGGTGAACTCGAACATCGGGAAGTCGACGATCCAGCAGAAGCGGAAGGCCCCCTTTTCGATCAGGTCGAGTTGCTCGGCCACGCGGGTGCGGGCGAGGCCGGCGAGTTTCGCCGCCTCCTCTTGCTTGCCAGCTGCGAAAAAGATGCCGTCGTCCGGGCCAAGGCCCATCGCCTCGGCAATCCTGTCCATGCCCTCATTGCCATGGTTCTTGGCGATCGGGCCGCCCCATTCGCCGCCCTTGCGCGTGGCGTAGCCAAGACCTGCAAATCCTTCGCCGCGAGCCCATTCATTCATCTCGTCGAAGAACTTTCGGCTCTTGTCGGCGGTGTTCGGCGCCGGCACCGCGCGAACCACCATGCCCTTCTCCACCAGCCCGGCGAAAAGTCCGAAACCCGAGCCGCGGAAACGATCGCTGACGTCGTGGACCAGCAGCGGGTTGCGAAGGTCGGGCTTGTCGCTGCCATATTTGAGCAGCGCTTCCTTGTACGGGATGCGCGGATATTCGCCCGCGGGCGTGACATACTTCTCCTCGCCGAACTCTGAAAACACGCCCGACAGGACGGGCTCGATCGCCGCGAAAACATCGTCTTGGGTGACGAAGCTCATCTCGAAATCGAGCTGGTAGAATTCGCCGGGGGACCGGTCCGCTCGGGCGTCCTCGTCGCGGAAGCAGGGTGCGATCTGGAAGTAGCGGTCAAAGCCGGCAACCATCAACAACTGCTTGAACATCTGCGGCGCCTGCGGAAGCGCGTAGAATTTGCCGGGATGGACCCGGCTCGGCACGAGATAATCGCGCGCGCCCTCCGGCGAGGAAGCCGTCAGGATCGGAGTCTGGAACTCGGTGAAGCCCTGCTCGATCATGCGCCGGCGGATCGACGCGATCACCTTTGAGCGGAGCATGATGTTGGCGTGCAGCCGATCGCGGCGGAGATCGAGGTAGCGGTATTTGAGGCGGATTTCCTCAGGATAGTCGGCCTCCCCGGCGACTGGCATGGGCAGCTCGGCCGCGCTGGACTGGACCGACACCTCCTTCGCCACCACCTCGATCTCGCCGGTGGCGAGCCTGGGATTCACCGCGCCGCCCTCGCGCTCGACCACCTCGCCGGTGACCGTGACGACAGATTCAAGACGAAGATGATCGAGAATCTTGAGCGCCTCGCTGCCCGCGGCGCAAACGACCTGGGTCAGCCCATAATGGTCGCGCAGGTCGACGAACAGCACGCCGCCATGGTCGCGCTTGCGGTGAATCCAGCCCGACAGCCGGACGGTCGATCCGACGTCGCTCTTCCGGAGGTCGGCGCAACTATGGGTACGGTAGGCGTGCATGGGTTCCGGCTCACTCAAGGAAATTCGCGTTCGCGGGCGCGAAAAATTCGCGCCGCCGCTTCGCCGTCAGGGCTCCCTTTGTCAAGGCGCGTGGCAGTCGCTATGGGCCGCGACAGATGAAAATTCACAAGCTGATCACCACCACCAAAGAGCTTTCCGCCCTGGTCTCCCGCATGAGCGCCCACGACTTCGTCGCGGTCGATACCGAGTTCATGCGCGAGAACACCTATTGGCCCGACCTCTGCCTGGTGCAGATCGCCAATGACGAGGAAGCGGCGGCCATCGACCCCAAGGCCGACGGAATCGACCTTGCCCCCCTGCTCGACCTGCTGGTCGAAAATCACGACGTGCTGAAGGTGTTTCACGCCGGCGGGCAGGATCTGGAGATCATCCACAATCTCACCGGCAAGGTGCCCAATCCGCTATTCGATACTCAGATCGCGGCGATGGCGCTCGGCTATGGCGAGCAGGTGGGCTATTCGAACCTGGTCGAGAGCGTGCTCGGCCATACGCTCGACAAGGGCGCGCGCTTCACGGACTGGTCGCGCCGTCCGCTCGACAAGCGTCAGATCGACTATGCCATCGCCGATGTCACCCACTTGGCCGAAATCTTCCCTCGGCTGGTCAAGAAGCTGATCAAGACAGGGCGCGGGGCGTGGCTCGACGAGGAGATGGAGCGGCTTGCCGACCCATCCAGCTTTGCATTCGAGCCGGAAGACGCCTGGAAGCGGTTGAAGCTGCCGAGCCGCAACCCTGCCGTGCTTGGCCGCCTGAAGGCGCTTGCGGGATGGCGGGAGACGGAGGCCCGCGCCAAGAACCTGCCGCGCGGACGCATCGTCAAGGATGACACGCTCAACGAGCTGGCCAGTCATCCGCCCAAGAGCCAGGACGATCTGGGCCGGGTTCGCGGCCTGTCCTCGGGCTGGAAGAGCAATGACATCGGCGCCCGATTGGTCGCCGCGCTGGCGACAGCCGAGCCTATGACGGCCGAAGAACTGCCCAGGCGCGAGCCGACGCGGCCCGGCCTGACCAAGGATGCCGCACTGGTCAGCGACCTCCTCAAGCTGCTGCTCAAAATCCGCTCCAAGGAAGCCGGGGTCGCAGCCAAGCTGATCGCCCGTTCCGACGAGCTGGAGGCACTCGCCGCGGGTGTACGCAACGGGCTCAACATCCTCGATGGCTGGCGGTTCGAGGAATTCGGCCGCGACGCGCTCGACCTGGTCGAGGGGCGGCTCGCCTTCGCCACCGAAAATGGCAAGCTCAAGATGAGCAAGCTCGATTCAGGAACCGGACAGGCGCCCTAGCGCTTCATTGCTCCGAATCTCGGAGGGAATGACATGCGTTACCTCATAGCCTTGAGTTTATTGCCGTTGGCGGCCTGCACGGTCGCGCAATCGGACGCGACCCCCGACACCCTGCCGCCGGTGCCCGCCGAATGCCGCAACGAGGTGCTCGCCCAATTTGTCGGCCAGCAGGCTTCCCAGGATCTCGGCGCCCGGATGCTGGCGGCCTCGGGCGCCAGGACGATCCGCTGGGTGCCCAAGGGCGGGGTCGTCACCATGGATTTCAGCCCGCATCGTCTGACGGTCCAGCTCGACGGATCGAACCGGGTGGAGCATGCCAGCTGCGGCTAGGTGAATTGCACCTCGCCGGCGCGTCCCAAGGCCTTGCCCAGGTTGGTCAGGCGTCGCTCTACCGCTTGTGAATATAGGGCTCGATACCGCTCGGGAATGGACAGGACGACCCGATCCCGCATCAGGCCGATGCTGGTCTTGCGAAGCAGGGCCTCGGTACCGCCGCTGATCCGCTGGGCCAGCCGAAGCGCCCTCCCCCAGGCGACGACCCGCTCCACCTCGCCCGGGCGAAGCAGCTTCGCCACATCCGGGCTGAACCCGCCGTCGCCGCCGAACGCGCTGCACAGCGCCCGGCCCAATACGGCCCTGCCATGCGAATCGATGCCGACCCAATTGCCATGGATCGCCATGTCGACCGCGCGTTCCGCTCGATAGTCAGGGTGGGCATTCCAGGCGATATCGCCGAGCAGGCAGGTGGCCAGCCGAAGCCGCTGCATCTCATGGCTTTCGTCAGGAAATAGCGGATTCATCCATGAGTCGAGCGACGCGCCATGGTCGCCGAAGCGGCCCAGCCTCTCGCCGACCTCCAGCGCAGCCGCCAACAGCGGGTCCTCGTCGCGGGTCTGCTCGTCGAGATCGCGATAGAGGAGTCCTTCCCGAAGCCCGAACGCCGAGGTGATGACGCGCCTGGGTCCGAGAACCTGAATCATGATTTCGAGGATGGTCAGCGCGGCGGGAAGGGTCGGGATTCGCGCCGACGCGACCTGGGTCAGGCTCTTCAATTCCGCCAATGTCCTGGATGCCAGGGCCTCGCGGAGTATGGGCAGCCTCTCCGGCAGGATTCGATGATGATGAATGATCGGCAGTGGGTGGCCCATCACCTTCATGTCGAGCAGGGCGAGCGCGCGGAACGATCCCCCGACAAGGTAGAGGCTGTGCCCGCGCGCGGCGTCCTTGAGGCGGCTCGACTTGACCGCCTGGCGGATGATCGTGGCGAGCGCCGCCCCGTCCGCATCCGGACCGACGCGGAGGACTCCAATCGGAAGCGACATACCCTCCCCGGCCCCGCCGCGAGCCACTCCGATCAGTTCCAGGCTGCCGCCGCCAAGGTCGGCGACGATGCCGTTGGCGTTCGGGATGGCCGAAATGACTCCAAGGCCGGCAAGCTCGGCCTCCTCGTCGCCGGAAACCAGGCGCGGCTTGAGGCCCAATCCCGCGACCTCCTTCAGGAACGCCTTGCCGTTGCCGGCGTCGCGCACGGCCGCTGTGGCGACCGTGTGAAGTCGCTTCAACCCCATTTCCTTGCCGAGTTGGCGGAATCGGGCCAGCGAACGCAGCGTCAGGTCGACCGCCCTGTCGTCGAGCTTTCCGTCGCGAGCAACTCCGCGCCCCAGCCCCGCCAGGACCTTCTCGTTGAACAGCACGGAGGGCACCCGAGCGGAGCCGCCGTAGGCGACGAACCGCACGCTGTTGGAGCCGATGTCGATGATCCCGACTGGACCGAAGCTTCTTGCCCCCATCGCCGGTCAGCCTCTTTGGGTCAGCCTGAGTTTTGGCACCGCCTTGCCCGCCAATGCCTGGCCCCGGCCCGAGAGCGACGGGTTGGTCATGAAATAGCGGTGAAGGTTGAAGTGCCGCTTACCCGGCTTCAGGCGGGTGTAGCTGCCGTCGGGATTCAGCACCCAGCTTTGCTCATTGTCGATCAGGTTGGCGATCATCACCTGGTCGAGCACCTGGGCGTGGACCGTCGGGTTCTCGACCGGCAGCATATATTCGACCCGCCGGTCGAAGTTGCGCGGCATCCAGTCGGCCGAGCTGATGTACACCTTGGCATTTCGGCTCGGCAGGCGGTCGCCGTTGGCGAAGACGAAGATCCGGCTATGCTCGAGGAAACGGCCGACGATCGACTTGACCCGGATGTTGGATGACAGGCCATGAACGCCAGGCCGTAAGCAGCAAACGCCGCGTACTACCAGCTCGATCGACACGCCCGCCTCGCTGGCCTCGTACAGCTTGTTGATGACGGCCTGGTCGACCAGGCTGTTCATCTTGGCCCAGACGGCCGAAGGCTTGCCCGCCCTCGCATTGGCGATTTCCGCGTCGAGCAGCGCGATGATCTTCTCGCGCATGCCGATCGGGCTGAGCGTCAACAGTTCGAGGCCCTTGGGCCGAACATAGCCCGTCGTGAGGTTGAACAGCTTGGCCGCATCGCGCGCCGCCCTGCGTGAAGCGGTGAAGTAGCTGAGGTCGGTATAAATTTTTGCGGTGGTCGGATGATAATTGCCAGTCCCGAAGTGGCAGTAGGTGCGCATCACCCCGCCTTCGCGCCGGATCACCATCGATACTTTGGCGTGGGTCTTCCATTCGACGAAGCCATAGATGACCTGGACCCCGGCCCGCTCGAGCCGGCTGGCCCACATCAGATTCTGTTCCTCTTCGAATCGGGCTTTCAGTTCGACCACTGCGGTGACCGACTTGCCGGCCTCGGCCGCCGTCACCAGCGCGTCGATGATCGCCGACTGCTTGCCGGCGCGATAGAGCGTCTGCTTGATCGCCACCACGTCGGGATCCTCGGCCGCCTGGCGGAGGAAAGCGACCACCGCCTCAAAGCTTTCGTAGGGATGATGGACGATGAAATCCTTGGCCTTGATCGCGGCGAAGCAGTCGCCGTCATGCTCCAGGATCCGTTCGGGGAAACGCGGCGTATAGGGCGGGAACTTGAGGTCGGGCCGATCGACCTCGACAAGCTGGCCGAGGTCGGCAATTCCGATCAGCCCGGCGCTCTCCGAAACCAGCGCCGTGTCAGCTGCAACACCCTCGCGCACCATTTCCTCCAGCTCCGGCGGCGTGTCCGCTGCGAACTCGAGCCGGATGACCCTGCCCCGTCGGCGTCGCTTGATCGCGCTCCGGAAATATCGAACGAGGTCTTCCGCCTCCTCCTGGATTTCAATGTCGCTGTCGCGGATCAGCCGGAATGCGCCGGCGCCGATCTTGTCGAAGCCCGGGAAGAGCTGCTCGAAATGCGCCCGGATCACATTCTCCAGGGCAATGAAGCGCAGCTTCGGCCCCGGCAGCCTGATGAACCGAGCCAGGGTTGGTGGGATCATCAGCAGCTCGACGACCGGTTCGGCCTTCTTTCCGCGCCGGAGGTCGAACACCAGGGTAAATCTGCCGTTGGGTATGAAGGGGAACGGATGCGATGGATCGATCGCCTGGGGGGTGAGGACGGGCAGGATCTGCTCGCGGAAATGACCCGCAAGCCACTCGCTTTCGGGCCCTGTCAGTTCCTCCTCCGTCACCACCTCCAGGCCCTTATCGGCCAGCGCCTGGCGGAGGATGAGCCATTCGGCCTGCTGCGCGATCACTAGCGAATCGGCCCGCTCTGCAATGGCATCGAGCTGCTGCGTGGCGGTCATGCCGTCAGCGCTGAGGTCTTCAACTCCCTGCAGTTGGTGTCCCTTGAGCCCGGCGACTCGCACCATGAAGAACTCGTCGAGATTGGTTCCCGAGATTGAGAGAAACCGAAGCCGCTCGAGCAGCGGATGGGCGGGGTTGGTGGCCTCTTCCAGCACGCGGCTGTTGAAGGCCAGCCAGCTGAGCTCCCGGTTGAACAGCCGAGCCTCGGTCGTGGCGAGGTCAGGACGGACGTTCATGCCACGCCCCTGACGTCGATAACGCCCCCGTCACTCAGTGCCCGGCGGATCGTCGGAAGGGTGAGCCGCGCCCGATCGGCGATGGCGAAGCGATCGATCGCCTCGACCACCCGCTCGGCCATCCAGTAGCTGCGCTCGACGCGGTCGCCGATGAACTTCAGCGCCTCCTCCGGAATGTGGAGCCCTCGGTCCGCGAACAGCAATCGGATGATCGACCGGAACAGCGCATCGTCAGGCTGCTCGATGCGGGCGACCGGCGTGATCGCGAGGCGGGTTCGAAGATCGGGCAAGGCCACCTCCCAGATAGGGGGAACCTCGTCGACAATCATGACAATTGGACGACCATCCTCTTGTGCTGCGTTCCAGGCGTGGAACAAGTCCGCCTCGTTGCAGCGCTCGGCACGGTCGAAGAGACGGCCGTGAACGCGGTCCACGAACGCTCGTGCCAGCAGCGACCGCCCCGAGCGCCGCGGGCCGGTCAGAAGCGTCGCCTTGACGGGCCACATGCTCCAGCTGCGGAAATGCTCGAACGCGGCGCGGTTCGCCTCCGACAGGATGAAGCGGCTATCGTCCCCAGCCTGCGGCCAGTCGAGCGGGAGCGCGAACTGGTCCGGAGGCCGGCTCATGGCGTCGGGTTGACGCCAGGCGCCGCGCCCCGAGTTACATAGAGGACGCCGCCGCGGTTGGTGACCGCCCAGCCGCGCGCGGCAATGGCCGAGCCCAGGGCATGCACGTCGCCGCGGAAATTGACCGACAAATTGGCGTTTCCATTGGGCAAGGTGGCTTGGGTCACCCAAACGACGCCGGCCAGCCCGCGGATCTGGGCCACCGACTGCGCCACCGCGCTGGCATTGCCGCGTTCGATCACCAGCACTTGAATGACGGTCGCCGGAATGACGGTCTCCGTAGGCGCTTCCTCTTCCTCCACGACCGGCGGAGGCGGCTGAATGATGAGGTCGGGGTCGCCGCGCACGATCCCGGCCGCCAGTGCCTGGGTGAACAACTCATCCATCCGCTGCACACCTTCATTCAGCATGCGCGGCAGGTCCTGGCTGTTGCGGGCAGTCAGCTCGAAACGACCGAGGATCTGGTTGTCCGGTCCGAACCGGCCGACAAATTCGGCCTTGGACGGCCCGCCCGGATACAGGCGGTCGACCCTGACTTCGGCGACCAGGATGTTGGCGGCCCCATAGAAGTCGAGCACATTGCGCCACCAGCCGCGCCCCGGCCGACGTGCCTGCGCAGCGTTGACCAAAAGCGGGTCGACCCCCAGGCCGCTGACCCGGACATAGTCGATCGGGCTTTGCGAGGTGCGGAACTGGGCCCAGGCCCGTTGCCAGGGATTGCGCAACTCGACGCTGGTCGCAGTGCCGCCGGAAATCATCACCGGGATCAGCAGCATCGGCGCAGACCGACGCACCTCGCCAGCCACCCCCAACAGCTCGCCCGCCCGAGCCCGGTCGAACAATACTCCGAGCGTCGCGATATAGCGCTTGGGGCCGATTTGCTCGCGCTCCACCACGATCGAACTGACCAGTCCGTCCAGCGTCGAATCCGACAGGTTGGGCGCCTGCGAGATCGGCCGGTTGTTCATCTTCGCCCAGAGCGCCTTGAAACCTTCTCGCTGGGCAATCCGCCATCCGGCGTAACGCGCGCTGGCGGCGTCCTTCCCGCCGACATCGACCTCGATTCCGCTGATCTCCAGCGTTCCCGAGCTGTCGATCGGCAGTATTCCCCGCTCGCCGCTTTCCAGCTGCGCGACGAGGGCACCGCCCATTCCGGCGAGTGCGAGCAGTGCGGCGATGAGAATTGCGGGCCGGCGAAGGTGCATCTGCGCGCTTTTGGCGACAATGGCGTGGAATTCCAAGCCGGATATGGCTAGGCGCCTCGATCATGACGCAAAAGCCGCTGACCTATGCCGATGCCGGCGTATCGATCGCCGCCGGAAATGCGCTGGTGAAGGCCATTGCCCCGCTGGCGAAGTCGACGGCTCGGCCCGGCGCCAATGCCGAATTGGGCGGCTTCGGCGGCTTTTTCGATTTGAAGGCAGCCGGTTACGAGGACCCGCTTCTCGTCGCGGCCAATGACGGCGTCGGGACCAAGCTCAAGCTGGCGATCGAGACGGGCAAGCATGACGGGGTCGGCATCGACCTGGTTGCGATGTGCGCCAACGACCTGATCGTCCAGGGTGCCGAACCTCTTTTCTTCCTCGACTATTACGCGACCGGCAAGCTGGACGATGAGGTGGCGGCCGCGGTCGTCGCCTCGATCGCCGAGGGCTGCCGCCAGGCCGGTTGCGCGCTGATCGGCGGCGAGACGGCGGAAATGCCCGGCATGTATTCCAAGGGCGATTACGACCTCGCCGGCTTCTGCGTCGGGGCGGTTGACCGGACGAAGGCGCTAACCGGTAACCGCGTCGCGCCGGGCGACGTGATCCTCGGCCTCGCCAGTTCGGGCGTCCACAGCAACGGTTTCTCGCTCGTGCGCCGGCTGATCGAGGTCAACGGCTGGAAGCTCGACCGTCCAGCCCTGTTCGACCAAAACCGACTCCTTGGCGAAGTCCTGCTCGAACCCACGCGGATATACGTGAGGAGCCTGCTGCCCTTGGTCCGCGAAGGCAGGATTTCAGCACTGGCCCACATCACCGGCGGCGGCCTGTTGGAAAATATCCCAAGGGTGCTGCCACATGATGCTCACGCTGTAGTCGATGCGGACAGCTGGCCCCTGCCCCGCCTGTTCGCCTTTCTCCAGGCTGGCGGCGCGATCGAGCCGGGCGAGCTGGCGCGAACTTTCAATTGCGGCGTCGGCATGGTCGCGATCGTTCGCGAGGCAGAGGTGCTCGAAGTCACCGAGCGCCTCGAAGCGGCGGGCGAGACCGCCCAGCGCATCGGCCGGATCGAGGCAGGACAGCCTGGCTGCACCGTGCGCGGCAGCGCCGGCACCTGGAGCGCCCGCGAAGACTGGTCCGCCAGCCACCATGGCTGAACGCAGCCGGGTCGGGGTGCTGATTTCGGGCCGCGGCTCGAACATGGCGGCGCTGATCTACGCATCGCGCGCCGAGGACTGCCCCTATGAGATTGCGCTGGTCAGCGGCGACAAGCCTGGCGCGCCTGGGCTGGCGCTCGCGGAAGCCGAGGGCGTTTCCGTCGAGCGGCTGGATGCGAATGCGCTCGGCGATTCCTACTGGAGCAAGCTCAATGATGTGTTGGCGCGTGCCGACATCGACCTGATCGCGCTGGCCGGCTTCATGCGGATCATCCCGGACGAATTCTTGGCCAAATGGGAAGGCCGCATGGTCAACATCCACCCATCGCTGCTGCCCAAATACAAGGGCCTCGGTACTCATCAGGCATGCCTGACGGCCGGCGACCAAAGGACCGGCGCCACGGTCCATCTGGTCACTCCGGAGCTCGATAGCGGCGATATCCTCGGCCAGGTCGAGGTTGCGGTGCTGCCCGGCGACACGCCGGAATCGCTGGCCGAGCGGGTGCTGATCGCCGAGCACCAGCTTTATCCCCGCGTGGTCAGCCAATATCTCGGCCGCACCCGCGATTTCGACTGGATCACGAACAGAGTCGGCGAGTTGGCGCTGGCCCTTCCGGAGACGAGTTTCCAGACCAGTCACGGATCGCCCGGCTGGAAGGTCGGTAGCAAAAGCAGCAGCAAATTCTTCGCCATCATGTGGAACCGACACCATGGCGAGGAAGCGGTCGGGGTGCTGGTCAAGTGCAGCGGCCAGGACGAGATGGGCCAGCTGATCGAGGCCGAGCCGGAACACTATTTCCGCCCCGCCTATTACGGCCCGTCCGACTGGATCGGAATCAAGCTCGACCGGCCGCGGGTCGATTGGGACCATGTCGCGGACTGGCTCCAGCGCAGCTGGCTGGCGATGGCTCCTCCCCGTCTGACGAAATTGATGCGCGCCGCCGACGAATTTTGACGGATCGCGTCACCCCAGCGAAAGCTGGGGTCTCGGATCAGGTAAGAGATGCCAGCTTTCGCTGGCATGACGGAGCAATTGGAATAGAATTGCTTCGCAACGAGGGGAGACAAGCGATGCTCAGCGCTTTCCTGATGCTGGCCGAAGCGACCACTGCCATGCCAACGCCCATGCCCGCTTTCATCTCGGGATGCTGGGAGCAAAAGCGCGCGGACGGCGGCTGGACCGAGGAATGCTGGACCGACACGCGGGGCGGGCTGATGATCGGCTCGGGCCGCGACGGCAAGGGCGATCAGGTCGGTCATTGGGAATGGATGCGAATCGAGCGCGGCGCGGACGGCTCGGTGACCTTCTATGGCTCGCCCAAGGGCGCCGCGGCTGTGGGCTTCAAGGCGACGGAGTCCGACGGCAAGTCGATCACCTTCGTCAACGCCAACCATGATTATCCGCAGCGCGTCCGTTACGTTGTGACGAAGACCGGCCTGGATGCCGAAGTCTCGCTGGCTGACGGCAGCAAGCCAAACAAGTGGAGCTACAAGCGCCCGGCTAGGGCAGCGCCCAAATGAAAAGGCCGTCGGTTTGCGCCGACGGCCTTTGATCATGCGAGAAAGCGCTGTTTAGCCGACGATCTCGTCGTCCCTGAAGAAAAACGCGATCTCGATCGCGGCATTCTCGTCGCTGTCCGAGCCGTGGACCGAATTGGCCTCGATCGATTCGGCATAGCTCTTGCGGATCGTGCCGTCGGCGGCATCGGCCGGGTTGGTCGCGCCCATCACGTCGCGGTTGAGCTTGACCGCATCCTCGCCCTCGAGGGCCTGAACCACCACCGGGCCAGAGGTCATGAAAGTGCACAGGTCGTTGTAGAAGGGCCGCTCCTTGTGGACCGCGTAGAAGCCCTCGGCCTGGTCGCGGGTCATCCGGATCCGCTTCGAGGCGACGACGCGCAGGCCCGCCTCCTCCAGCATCTTGGTGATTGCGCCGGTCAAGTTGCGGCGGGTGGCGTCGGGCTTGATGATCGAAAAGGTGCGGGTGACCGCCATCTGGGATGCTCCGGATTGTCAGGGGTTAGGATTGGCCGCGCCCCTAGCGGGTCAGCCCTTCTTCGTCCAGCGCCCGTCTTCCAATGCCCAGTAATTGCGCTCCACGCCCTCCCGGCCGGCGAGCAGTTTCCATGCCAGCCGCGCCCCTTCCAGCGTGCCCTCGTCGAATAGATAGAAGGCACGGTCATAGGCCAGCGCCGCCTCGCGCCACTCGCCATCGGCGATCAGGATATTGCGGGCGCGATTGGGAGCGTCGGTGCCGGTCGACAGCAGGATCGGCTGGGCCGCATCGTCCGATCCGCCGGCCTGACCATGAGGCAGGAAGCTGGCGGCGCCTTGCTCCCACAGCTGGCGATCGAGCCGGGAGAGCAGGCCTTCGTCGGCGGCGACAACCAGCAGTCGCTGTCCGTCGTCAAGCAGCTTGCCAGCGATGCTGGCGATCACGTTGTCCGGCTGCGCCGCGCCGAGCTGGTAGAAGTCGACGCGCATGCCCAGTTCCGATTAGCCCTCGATCGTGTCGGCGATGTACTGGTCGAGAAGGCGCACTCCGAAGCCGGTCGCGCCCTTGTCGTAGGTCGGCCGCGCCTTGTCCGACCAGGCCATTCCGGCGATGTCGAGATGCGCCCAGGCGACGCCGTCGTCGACGAAGCGCTTGAGGAACTGGGCGGCGGTGATCGACCCCGCCTCGCGCGGCCCGACATTCTTCATGTCGGCGATGGGTGAATCGATCAGCCGGTCATAGGCCTCGCCCAGCGGCTGGCGCCAAAGCTTGTCGCCGCTTTCCTCGGCAGCCTTGATCAGGCCGGCCGCGAGCGCGTCGTCGTTGGCGAACATGCCGGCATATTCGTGGCCGAACGTGATCACCATCGCCCCGGTCAGCGTGGCCAGGTCGATCATCGCCTTCGGCTTGAACATCTTCTGCGTCCAGGTCATCGCGTCGCACAACACCAGGCGGCCTTCGGCGTCGGTGTTGATCACCTCGACGGTCTGACCCGACATGGTGGTGACCACGTCACCGGGGCGCTGGGCATTGCCGTCCGGCATATTCTCGACCAGCCCGCAGACGCCCACGACATTGGCCTTGGCTTTGCGCAGGGCGAGCGCCTTCATCGCGCCGACCACCGCGCCGGCGCCGCCCATGTCCCACTTCATCGCCTCCATATGGAGGGCCGGCTTGATCGAGATGCCGCCGGTGTCGAACGTGACCCCCTTGCCGATGAAGGCGACCGGCGCCTCACCCGCCTTGCCGCCGTTCCACCTCATTACCAGCAGTTTGGGCTCGCGGACCGACCCCTGGGCGACTCCCAGCAGCGCGCCCATGCCGAGCCTCGCCATCTCGTCCGGGCCGAGCACCTGCAGCTCGAGACCGCTTCCCTTCACGCTCTCCGTGACGCGCTCGACGAAGGTGTCAGGATAAATGATGTTGGCCGGCTCGGTGACCAATTCGCGGGTCAGGATGGCGCCTTCGACAACCGCGGCATAGCGGCTCTGGTAGCGCTGCTCGGCCCCATTGCCCGCGCCGACGATGGTGACCGTGGTGAGGGTCGGCTTCTGCTTCTCCTTGAGACGGGTCCGGTAGCGGTCGTAACGCCAGCCACGGAGGGCCGCGGCCAGCGCGACCCGCGCTGCGGCATCGGCATCAAGGTTGAGGCCGGACAGGTCGATCACCGCCTGGGTTTCACCTGAGGTCAGTAGCCGGGCGATGGCCGCGCCGGCCAGCTTCTCCGGCGCCTCGCCGCTTCCGGCGTTGGCTCCGGCGCCGACCACCAGAAGCCTGCGGCCCCCGTCCGATCCGAGGAAATATTCGACCACCACACCGGCATCACCATCGAAGCGGCTCCGCTTGAGCGCGGCCTCGACTCCGACCTTGTCGGGCCCAAGGCTTTCGAGCCCGGGGCAGATGGCGCCCGCGGCTGGAAGCACCAGGGAAAAATCGCCGGTCGGGCGAGCGTCGGCAAAGCGGATCTGCATGAATTTCCTCGAAGCTGCGAATGAAGCGGGGTTTTGGGCCCTTTAGGGCCTCGCTGGCGTCATGGCAAAGGGGCGCTTCGCCGTGGGCTTCGAACGAGCCGGATTGCCGCCCGCCGGACAAGGTGCAATAGGCGGTCTTCCCTCAAGTAACCGGACCGGGCGGGACCTAGTTGGCAGTGCGAACGATTGGCCTTTGTTTGACCGCGCTGCCGCTCCTCCTGGCCTTGCCCGTGGCGGCGGCTGCGCAGGTCGCGCCGGCGGTCCAGCCGGATGGCGAGCCGCAGATCGAATTCAGCGCCGACGAAGTGATCTATGAAAGCGGCTCGGACATGCTTACGGCCCAGGGCCGGGTGCGCATGTCGCGTGAGGGCAATTATCTGGCAGCGGAGCGGGTGAGTTGGAACCGCAGGACTGGCCAGGTCGTCGCCGAGGGCGATGTGGTGGTCATGACTCCCCAAGGCGACAAATTCGTCGGCGACAGGGTCGATCTGACCGACACGCTTCGCGACGGAACGGTCGAAAACCTGCTGATCGTCCTGGAGAGCGGCGGGCGGATCGCGGCCGCTCGCGGAACCAGGTCCGACAACATCACCCAGCTTGAAAATGCGGTCTATTCCGCCTGCCCCGTCATCACTGCGGCAGGCTGCCCGAAGGATCCTAGCTGGAAGATAAGCGCCGCAAGGGTAATTCATGACCAGGCCCGAGGACGGATCCGCTTCAGCGGCGGCCAGCTCACGATCCTGGGGGTCAAGTTGCCGCTGCTGCCGATCTTCAGCATCGGCGATGGATCCGGGAAAGGCGGGTTCAGCGGCGCTCTGGTTCCCGGCATCCGCGTCGACAGCAACAACGGACTAGAGCTGGATTTTCCCTATTATTGGCGGATCGACCGCAACCGCGACCTGACCATCACGCCACACATCTACACGGGCGCCCTCCCCGCTTTGGAGCTGCAATGGAGGCACCTGACTTCGATCGGCGCCTATCAGCTTGGCGCCTTCGTCACCCACGGCGATATCCCCGAGTCCGATCCGACCGACCTTACGCCGGACGAGCGACATGGCGTGCGCGGCTATTTCGAGGGCAATGGGCGATTCCAGCTCGATCCCTATTGGACGGTCACCAGCGCCTTCCGAGCCGTCACCGACAAAACCGTGGCGCGACAGTACGACATCACGCGCGACGACAGGCTGCGCAGCTTCGTCACCGCCGAGCGGATCGATCTCGACAGCTATGTCGGGATCGAGGGCTGGGCGTTCCAGGGCCTGCGGAGCACCGACCAACAGGACCGCATCCCGATTGCCCTGCCCGCGATCGACGCAAGACTAAGGCTCGACGAACCAATCCTCGACGGGCGGGTCCAATTGCAGGCCAACAGTCTCGCGATCCTGAGAGTCGACGGGCAAGACACCCAACGAGCCTTCGCCAGCGCCCGCTGGGACCTTCGCCGGATCACCTCCATGGGCCAGGAGCTGACACTCACCGCCTATGCCCGGGCAGATGCTTACCACAGCGACGCATCGGACGAGACCGCGGTCGACATCTACCGCGGTGAGGACGGCTGGAATTTCCGCGGGATCGGCGCCCTGGCCGCGGATTTCAGATGGCCGCTGATCGGTTCCCTGTTTGACGGGACGCAGCGCCTGACTCCGCGGGTCCAGCTGGTTCTCAGCCCAGGGACGAAGAATCTGGAAATCCCTAACGAGGATGCACGATCTGTCGACCTTGAAGACAGCAATTTATTCGCGCTCAACCGCTTCCCCGGCTACGATCGATGGGAAGATGGCTCGCGGGTGACCTACGGGCTGGAATGGGCCTTTGACCGGCCCCGATGGTCGGTCGATGCCATTATCGGCCAAAGTTATCGCCTGTCTCGAGAGCCGAGCATCTTTCCGGATGGAACCGGGCTTACCGACCGCTTCTCCGATATCGTCGGGCGGACCCGAATCCGGTTTGGCCGGCTCGTCGATGTCACGCATCGCTACCGCGTCGACAAGGATAATCTGGCGGTTCGGCGCAACGAGTTCGATCTTACCGTCGGCACCGACCGGACCTATGCACAGCTTGGATATTTGAAGCTAAACCGCGATATTTCGCCGGCGATCGAGGACCTTCGCGACAAGGAAGAATTGCGCCTGGCGGGTCGCTGGCAGATCCATCCCTATTGGTCCGTGTTCGGTTCGACCGTTCTCGACATGACCAGCGCTGAAGAGGATCCGCTTAGTCTTGCAGACGGGTTCGAGGCGGTTCGGCACCGGCTGGGTTTCACATATGAGGATGAATGCCTGGTGCTTGGCGTTGCCTGGAAGCGCGACTATGAGCGGGTTGGGCAGTTCAAGAGCGGCAGTACATTTTCGGTCAATTTCTCCCTGAAAGGCATTGGCCGCTAAGCTGCGGTTCAGCCCGCAGGCGTAAAGGCAGTTCACTATCTTGTTGAGCGACAAAGGGATTTTGAGGGTGGCAGTGAAGCAAATGAACAAATCGGCGCGGCTGATTCGCTGCGTTCCAGTGGCATTGGGCCTAGCCCTCGCGGGCGGGGCAATCGCGCAGGACGAGGCGCCCCAGGTCAATTCGACCGCGACCCTGAACCTGCCCCAGAATCCGCAATTGTTCGGATCGGCTCTCCCCTCGGTCATCAAGGCCACGGCGATCGTGAACGGCGAGGTCATCACCCAAACCGACATCGACCAGCGACTGGCCTTTCTGGCGATTGCCAATGGCCAGCCAATTCCTGCCGAAGAGATCGAGCGGCTGCGCCAGCAGGTGCTGAGCAACCTGATCGACGAAACGCTTCAGATTCAGGCCGCGAAGGCCGAAGAGATCGAGATTTCCGACGCCGACGTCGACAAGACTGTCGAGCGCGTCGCAGGCAATGCAAAACAATCGCCCGCGCAAATGGCCGACTATCTGAAGTCGCGCGGCTCCTCGATTCGCTCGCTCCGCCGGCAAATCCAGGGCGAAATCGCCTGGCGCCGGCTGCAATCTCAGAAGATCGAAAGCACGGTCAGCGTCGGTGACGAGGAAGTGCAGGCGGTCATCGACAAGCTGAACGCTTCGAAGGGCGCCGAGGAATTCCGGATCGGAGAGATTTTCATTTCGGCGACCAGCGCCAATGAACAGCAGGCCGCGCAGAATGCGCAAAGGGTTTACGCGGCGCTACAGCAAGGCGGTTCCTTCGTCGGATATGCCCGCCAGTTCTCCGAGGCTTCGACCGCCGCGGTCGGCGGCGACCTCGGCTGGGTACGCCCCGAGCAGCTTCCCGACGAGCTGGCCACCGTTGTCCGCCAGATGCGCCCGGGCATGCTGTCGACGCCGATCAAGGTACCCGGCGGTTATTCGATCATCGCGGTGCAGGATGTCCGCAGGATTTTGACCGCCGATCCGCGGAGCGCGGTGCTCACCTTGAAGCAAGTGACGATCAACTTCCCCGCCGGATCCACGCGCGCCCAGGTCGAGCCGGTCGTGGGCCGCTTTGCGGCAGCCACGCAGAATATCGGCGGCTGCGGCGGCGCCGAGCGGATCGCCGCGGAGTTCAATGGCGAAGTTGTCCAGTCCGAAGACGTCAAGACCCGTGACCTGCCCCCGGCGTTGCAGGAGATGATCCTTGAGATGCAGGTCGGCCAGGCGACCCGGCCATTCGGCTCGCTGGAGGATGGCGTCCGGGTGTTGGTGCTGTGCGGCCGCGACGAGGTCGATCCGTCAGCCCCGAGCTTCGACCAGGTCTATGCGCAGCTTAACGAAGAGCGGGTCAACCTGAGGTCGCGGCGCTACCTGCGCGACCTTCGCCGTGACGCGGTGATCGACTTCCGCTAAGCTCGGAGGCGATGGCGAACAACTATCGTCCGCTGGCGGTTTCGCTTGGCGATCCCGCCGGTGTCGGCCCAGAGGTGGTCGGCAAATGCTGGGACCATCGCGACCGCTTCGGGCTCCCGCCATTCGTTGCGATTGGCGATCCACGCAGCCTGGCCATGGTTTGGGACGGTCCGATCGCCACCATCGACGACCCGTGCGAAGCCGACAGCGCGTTTGACGTCGGGTTGCCGATCCTTCCAATCGCCTCGCTGGAATCGGATCTTCCCGGCCATCCCAGCGTGGCAGGCGCCCACTGCTCCCTTGATGCGCTGGAACTCGCGGTTGGGCTAGCCCGGTCCGGTTCGGCCGCCGCCGTGGTGACCGGCCCCGTTTCCAAGCAGCAGCTTTACGGCATCGGATTCAGTCACCCCGGACAGACCGAGTTCGTCGCCGAGCGCTGCGGTGTCAGCCCGAGCAACGTGGCCATGATGCTTGCCGGACCGACCTTGAGGACGGTTCCGGTCACGACCCATTTGCCGCTCGCCGAAGTTCCGGCCTCGCTCAATCCCGGCATCATCGAGGCTCGAGGGCGCGCGGCGCTGCGCGGACTGCAGCGCAACTTCGGAATCGCCGATCCGAAGCTGGCGGTGACCGGCCTCAACCCTCATGCCGGCGAGGGCGGCGCACTTGGACGCGAGGAGATCGAGTTGATCCTTCCCGCGATAGAGGCGCTCAGGGCCGAGGGCTGGAGAGTTACCGGCCCCCATCCCGCCGACACCATGTTCCACGCGTCGGCCCGAGCCCAATATGATGCGGCGCTGTGCATGTACCATGATCAGGCGCTGATCCCGTTGAAGGCGCTGCATTTCGAGGACGGAGTCAACATCACCCTCGGCCTTCCCATCGTCCGCACCGCGCCCGATCATGGCACGGCTTTCGATATCGCCGGTCAAGATCGCGCTGATCCCCGGGCGATGGCCTCGGCGATCCGTCTCGCGGCCGAATGTGCCGTCAATCGCGCGGTAGTCAGCGCCTGAGCAATGCCCGAACCGCTGCGCGACGTCATTGCCCGCCACGGGCTGCAAGCGACCAAGGCGCTCGGCCAAAATTTCATCCTCGACCGCCTGTTGCTGGCGCGAATCGCAGCCATTCCGGGCGGCCTTGACGGGGCCACAGTCTATGAGGTCGGCCCCGGCCCGGGCGGGTTGACCCACGCGCTGCTCGACGCCGGCGCCAGCGTGATCGCGGTCGAACGCGACCGCCGCTGCCTTCCGGCCCTGGCCGAACTCGAGGCGGAGTTTCCGGGACGGTTGCGGATCGTCCACGGCGATGCGCTGGAGATCGACGAGCGGCGCGAGGCGGGCGACGGCGCCCACATCGTCGCCAACCTGCCCTACAATGTCGGGACCGCCCTCCTGCTCCGCTGGTTGGAAGGACCCTGGCCGCCCTGGTGGTCGTCGCTGACGCTGATGTTCCAGCGTGAAGTCGCGGAGCGGATCGTCGCCGGGCCGGACAGCGAGCATTATGGCCGGCTGTCGGTCGCGGCCCAATGGCGCTCGACGGCCCGAATCGCGATGACAGTGCACCGGTCGGCCTTCGTGCCGCCTCCCAAGGTGGCTTCCGCCGTGGTGCACATCGTTCCTGCGAAAGCACCGGAGGGCGTGACTCAGCCGGTCCTGGAGCGTGTCACGGCCGCCGCCTTC
>DASTCB010000020.1:0-2032 GCA_035711585.1 Sphingomicrobium sp. | reverse complement strand
CGCCCGACTGGCCCTATGACGACCGCTCGCCCGAAGAGCTGCGCGCGCAGCCGGACGAGAAGCTCGCCAGCCTCGGCATCGACCAGATCCTCGACCATTACCAACGCATCATCGGCGAGTGCCCGGAAGAGCCGATCCTGATCGGCCATTCGGCCGGCGGCGTATGGGTCCAGCCTTTGCTGAACCGCGGCCTCGGGGTCGCCGGCGTGGCGATCGATCCGGCGCCGACGCCCGGAGTCCGGCTAGGGGTGCATGCGATCGTGTCGGCGCTGCCGGTGTTCTTCGACTGGGGCAGCTGGAAGAAGGCCGAGACGATGTCGCGCAGCTACTTCCGCAACCGCTTCGCCCAGCTGGTGCCGGACGACCGGGCCGACGCGCTCTACGACCAATACATCATCCCGACGCCCGGCAAGATCTGGTGGGACGGGATCGTGCACGCGGCGCCGATCCGCTGGGACAATCCGGACCGCGCGCCGCTGCTGCTGATCGGCGGCGAGCTCGACCTCATCGCCGACGCCAGCATGACCCAGGCGATCTACGACAAGCAGAAACAGGCGCCCTCGCTGACCGAGCTCAAGATCTATCCCGGCCGCTCGCACTGGACCCTGCTCGATCCTGGCTGGGAGGAGGTCGCCGACTATGCGCTCGACTGGGCGGTCAAGAATGCGCGGCCGGCGCGCGAGCATCCGACGCAGCAAGTCGAACCGACCATCCCGGCCCAATAGGGCCTATTTCAGCCAAGCCTATTCACCACCCAGCCCATCGCCGCCAGCCAGGTCTCATTCTCCCAGACCAGCACGCGGAAGAGCTGCTGCCCGGCGAGCACGCCGATGCCGATCAGGCTTGCAGGGTGCGGGCGGCCGCGCTGGGCATAGTCCCAGGCGAGCAGCGGCGTCGCGCCGATGACCGCGATGATGGCGGTGGTGTTGTCGCCCATGAAATTGGGGATGAACTCCATCCGCCCGATCCCCGGCTGAAGCATCAGCGCCGTCGCGCACAGCATCAGCCGCTTGTGCGTCTGCGGGTCACGGCGATAGGCGAAGCCGCCGGCGATCAGGCTGCCGAAGACGATCATGTCGAGGAAGGGCATAGTGAAGAAGGTCAGCGGGTCGAGGCCCGGCGGGCTATTGCCGCGCTCCACTTGCCCGACCGCAGTCATGATTCCGACGACGACCATTGCCGCGCCAAGCGCGATGGTCGCCAGGCCGAGCTTCATGTGCAGCTTGTGCTGCCGCGCAGAGATCAGCCCGGCCTGGGTCACAAACAGGGCGATCCAGGCGGTGAACATCGCGCCGTGGAGGATGACCAGCGGAGTCATCGGCACCAGCGGCCGCGACGTTTCCAGCGAGCCTCTCATGAACCAGGTCGGAGCGAAGCCGATCGCCACAAGCATGAAGATCAGTAGCGCCATCCCGCTGTAGAACAGCCGCTCCCTGGTGAGCCGGATCGTCGGCCGTAACGCTGTAGCCATCGCTGCCCCCGCGAGGTCGAAACAGGCGAAGTTATACCCCTACTTCAACTCCAGCACCACCGGCCCCGACACCGGGTCGGTATCGCCCTCCAGCGTGTCGCGGAAGCTATCCAGCGTCGCGATCATGTTCGGCCGGGCCGCGGCCATCGCGTCCATGTCGTCCCACTCGCCGATGATGCAGTAGCTGCTCGGTCCCGTCTGGATCATGTTGACGTGCCTGAGGCCCGGCCAGTCGCGCGGCACGCTGGCGTGAGCATCGAGGAATTCCTGTTCGCGTCCCTGCTTTACCTTGAAGCGGACGGCGTTGAAGGCGGTCATGGGAAGGCCCCTCCCGTTGAGGAAGTCAAATCCCATACTCCTCCGCGACCCTTCGAAAAAGGCCGCCCTTTTCTATTCGCGCTTGTCGAGATTAGGCCCGACTCCGCCTGCGGGTGTAGGCTGCGCGCCAACAGGGGAGGCATCGATGCGCCCGGTCGCCAATTTCACGCTCCACGCCATGCTTGCGGCCGTGCTCGCCGCCATTGCCGCGACCAGCGCCGCAGCGGGCGTCTAGGCGCTCAG
>DASTCB010000019.1:0-3630 GCA_035711585.1 Sphingomicrobium sp. | reverse complement strand
CGCAATGGCGCGTTTTTCAGGCCACAGGATGAGGCGTTTATGCTCGGTAAGCTGTCGATTGCGTTGTTGCTCGCTGCGGCTCCCGCGGCGGCGAATGAGCCTGCCGAGAGTCCGGCACAGGAATATGTGATCAAGAAGGTGTGCCAAACCTATGAGGTTGCCGGTTCGTCCATCCCGCGACAGTCCTGCGTAAAAAAGAAGATCCCGATCAAGAAGCCCCCCGAAAGCCAGGAAGCGGCCTCCTCCGGCAGCGATGGCGTCGCGGAGAATGAATCGGTCAAGGCTCCTCAGGAACAATAAGCGCAAGCCCGCAATTGGCTGCGCTGTCAGCCGAAAGGATTGAACGATGTTCGGTAAGCTTTCCATTGCGTTGTTGATTGTCGCTGCTCCAGCTCTCGCTCAGGAAACGGCGCCGGCCGATGTAGAAGGCGCGGAGGCCCAGGAGCAGCCGGTCAGGTACAAGACCAAGAAAATCTGCCGATCGATCGAAGTGGTTGGCTCGAGCATCCCCAAGCGTTCCTGCTCGACCAAGAGAATTCCGATCGAGCCGCCGGTGGAGGAAGAAGCAGCCGCCGCTGAGTCCGACACGGCGCCGGCGCCCGACTCTCAGTCTTAGGCTGCTCTCGACTTAAAGCGCGCCGCTTGGCAGGAAGGCGGCCATGGCGCGCCTGCTCCTGATCGTCGGCGGCGGCATTGCCGCTTACAAGGCCAGCGAGCTCATTCGGCTCGCCCGCAAGGCGGGCCACGAAGTGACGCCGGTGCTGACAGCCGGCGGCGCCCATTTCGTCACGCCCATGACCTTGGCCGCCTTGGCTGAAAGCCCTGTCTACACTTCGCTCTGGGACCTCAAGGACGAGAGCGAGATGGGACACATCCAATTGTCACGCGCTGCCGACCTCGTCCTGGTTTGCCCGGCGACCGCCGACCTCATCGCCCGGATGGCGGCTGGCGTCGCCGATGACCTCGCCACCACTCTCCTCCTCGCCACCGACAAGCCGGTCGTGATCGCGCCGGCGATGAACCATCGCATGTGGCTGCACGACGCGACGCTGCACAATGTCGCTTTGCTCAAGGGCCGAGGCGTCCAAGTCATCGAGCCGGTCGAGGGCGACATGGCCTGCGGCGAATATGGCCCCGGCCGCTTGCCCGAGCCGGCGGAGATTCTGGATTGGATTCACAAGAATACGACCGTTCGGCCCGAGCCTGTCGAAGGCCTGTCCTTCCCTTCCAGCACTGAAGAAAGAAGCAGCCCTTCGACAGGCTCAGGGCGAGCGGATTTGTCTGGACTTCACATCCTCGTCACCGCCGGCCCGACCCACGAGCCGATCGACCCCGTGCGGGTCATCGCCAACCGGTCGTCGGGGAAGCAGGGCTTCGCCATCGCTGCCGCCGCTGTCGCCGCCGGCGCGCGGGTGACGCTGGTGGCCGGCCCGGTTTCCCTGCCGACACCCGGCGGCGTCGCCCGGATTGACGTTGAAACCGCCGAGCAAATGGCCGAGGCGGTCGAGGCGGCATTGCCCTGCGATGCCGCCGTGCTGGTCGCCGCCGTCGCCGACTGGAAGGTCAGACCATCGCCGATCAAGCTCAAGAAGAGCGATGGCCGGCCCGAGCTTCAGTTCGAAGCCAACCCTGACATCCTCGCGAGCCTGGCCGCGCATCCGCTCCGCCCCGAATTGCTCATCGGGTTCGCGGCCGAAACCCACGACCTCGCCGCCAATGCCGAGGCGAAAAGGGAAGCGAAGGGCGCCGATTGGATCCTCGCCAACGATGTTTCCGGTGATGTTATGGGAGGGTCCCACAACCAGGTGCGGCTCGTGACCGCCGACGGTTCGGAAGAGTGGGAGGAAGCGACCAAGGAAGCCGTCGCCGTGCACCTTGTCAGCCGGATGGCGGAGGCGCTCCGCACGTCCGGCAACCGGGATCGGCCGGCAGCGGAATAGCCCGCCAGGAGAGCTTGTCGGCATCGAGCAGGTGCAGCTTGCCGGCATCGTCGTCCATTTGGGTGATCGCGCGGATCGCCAGCAGCGCGGCAAACCCGCCGATCGTCAGCGTCAGGGCGCCAAGCACGCCCAGCTCCGCGCAATTGTCGCATTCGTCGCTGTCGAAGGCGTCGCCGACAAAGCAGCGGAAGCAGGGCTGGCCCCGGAACAGCCCGACCTGTCCCTGGAACTGCACCGCAGCCGCGGACACCAGCGGGATGCCGAGCGCCACGCAAGCATCGCTGACCGCCAGCCTTGTGGCGAAATTGTCGCTGCCGTCGAGGACCAGGTCATGCCCTGTCAGCAGGTCCTGAGCATTCTCCGCATCGATCCGGCGTTCCCGCGCCACCGCCTCGACATGAGGATTGATCGCCATCGCGAACTCGGCGGCCAGCTTCGCCTTTTCGCCGCCGACCTGGTCGTCGCGGAAGATCGGCTGGCGCTGCAGGTTGGAGCGATCGACGACGTCACTGTCGATGATCGTCAGCTTGCCGATACCCGCGGCCGCCAGCGCTGGAATAGCTCCGCTGCCGATGCCGCCGGCACCGACGATTGCGACGCTCGCCGCCTTCAGCTTCTGCTGGCCGGCCCCGCCGAAGCGCGGCAGGACGATGTGCCGCGCATAGCGTTCCAGTTCGACGTCGCTGAGGCTCATCGCCCGGTGCTGCCGAAGCCCCCGGCACCACGGCTGGTTTCGCCCAGCAGTTCGACTTCGCGAAAATTCGCGTTGAGCACCGGGGCCGGAACCAGTTGGGCGATGCGCTCGCCGCGCCGGACTTCGAATGGTTCCGCGCCCAGGTTGGCGAGGATCACCTTCACTTCGCCGCGATAGTCGCTGTCGATCGTTCCCGGCGTGTTGAGGCAGGTGATGCCATGCTTCAGCGCCAGGCCCGAGCGCGGCCTCACCTGAACTTCATATCCGTGCGGAATGGCCAGCGCGAAGCCGGTGGCGACGGCGTGCCTCTGCCCCGGCGCAAGCGTCACGTCCTCGGCGGCCACCACGTCCAGCCCAGCGGCATGTTCGGTCGCGCGCGCCGGAAGCGGCAGGCCCTCGCCGTGGGACAATCGCTGCAGCTCGATCTCGATCATTTCGCTTTCTTCTTCCTCCGCGCGGGCCGCTTCGAGGGTCCCTTGGCCGCCTTTTCGTTGATCCATTCCACCGCCTGGTCGAGCGTCACCGACTTGGGCTCCGCTGTTTTCGGCAGGGTCGCGTGGGTCGTGCCATCGCTGACGTAAGGGCCATAACGGCCGGCCATGACCTTGACCTCCTTCCCGCTTTCCGGATGGGGTCCAAGCACCGCGATCGGGTCGCGGCTAGCGCCGCGGCCCTTGCCGCCGCCAGCCGCCGCGTCTGCGAGTTTGGCGACGGCCGCGTTCATGCCCGTCTCGAACACCTCGGCGGTCGATTTCAGCCGCGCATACTTGCCGTCGTGGAGGAGAGAGGGACCATATGTGCCGATCGACGCCGTGATCGGCAGCCCCGAGTCCGGATGCTGGCCAATCTCGCGCGGCAGCGACAATAGTTGTTTGGCCAAGTCCAGCGTCAGGCCATCGGCCGGCAAGTCCTTCGGCAAAGACGCGCGCTTGTCGCCCTGTTCGACATAGGGCCCGAACCGGCCGCTCTTCAGGGCGATGCCTTCCCCCAGTTCAG
>DASTCB010000018.1:0-22465 GCA_035711585.1 Sphingomicrobium sp. | reverse complement strand
TCCCGGCCATCGCTCTGATGGTCTTGCTGTCGCGGCGGATCGCCAGGGCTCGGGCGGCGGCACGGGCAATTGGCACCGGCCAGCTCCATATCCGACTGGTCGCCTTGTTTTCCGTGATCGCCGCGGTCCCCACGGTGATCGTCGCAATCTTTGCGTCCCTGCTGCTCCAGTCGGGACTGGAATTCTGGTTCTCCGACCGGGCGCGGGGGATGTTGGAAAATACGGTCGAGCTGGCCCAATCCACCTACAGCAGCGAAGTCAATCGGGTCGGGGCCGAAGCCGTCGCCATGGCTGGCGACCTTTCCCAGGCATCGGCCAACTATTCCGTCAGCAGCCGGGAATATGAGGAATTTCTGGCGCGCCAAACCTACCAGCGAAGCCTCAATGAATCGGCGGTGATTTCGGTTGGCGCGAACGGTCAGGTTACGGTGCTTCGAGGGATCTTCTACTTCGAAGGCTTGATCGATCCGACCCAGGTGGCCGCGGCGCTCGCCCAACTCAAGGGGGAGACCGAAGCAGCCGAGGTGATCACGCCCGGGCGGATCGCCGTACTGACGCCATTGGATCAGTCTCAGGGCATTTATCTGTTCGTCGCGCGCCAGGTCGATGATGAGTTCCGAGCGCAGATCAAGGCGGCAACCGATGTCCTGAGCGATTACCGCGCACTGATCGAGCGCAGCCGCTCCAACCAGCTTCGCTTCAATAGTGCCTTGCTGGCGCTCGCCCTGATTGTCGTGGCGCTGGCGATCGTGGCCGCTCTTAAGCTGGCCGACCGGCTGCTGCGTCCGGTGGAGCAACTGGTCGACGCAGCGGGGCGGATCGAGGAAGGCGATTTCTCCGCGCGCGTGCCGGTGGAGGGCCGGGCGGAGGACGAGATCTCGATGCTCGGCACGGCCTTCAACCGAATGACGGGCCGGCTCCAGGAGCAGACGGGCGCTTTGATGGCCGCCAACCAACAGCTGGATACCCGCCGCGCGTTCATGGAGGCGGTGCTGTCGAGCGTCACCGCCGGAGTCCTTGTGCTCGATCCCCAAGGCAAGATCCTGCTGACCAATCGCACGGCGGCAACGCTCCTGGCCCATGGCGAGGAGGATATCGAAGAGCATCAGCTGGATGACGTCTCGTCCGAGCTGGGCGAATTCATGGCCGGCGAGGCTCGCGAGGCCAATGCGCTGATCCATTCGGCCGAAGGGCAGCGCACGCTCGCCGTCAAGCGGATGCGCTATGGCGATGGCTTTGTACTGACCTTCGACGATATCACCGACCAGCTCAGCGACCAGCGGCGGGCGGCCTGGTCCGACATTGCCCGGCGCATCGCCCATGAGATCAAGAACCCGCTGACCCCGATCCAGCTGGCGGCGGAACGGCTTCAGCGCCGCTATGGCGAGGAAGTGGAGTCGGATCCGGACACCTTCGCGAGGCTGACTGACACCATCATCCGCCAGGTCGGCGACCTTCGCCGCATGGTCGACGAGTTCTCTAACTTCGCCCGGATGCCAAAGCCCGTCTTCCGCGACGAGAATATCCATGACATCGCGAGAGCCGCACTGTTCCTCCATGAGGTGGCACATCCGGGCATCAGCTTCAGCATCGATCCTCCCGGTGGGGTAATTCGATTGGTCTGCGATCGGCGGCAGCTTGGACAGGCCCTTACGAACATCGTGAAGAATGCCGTCGAAGCCATTGAATCAAGGCGGTCACGGGGTGAGCAAAATCCTGATGGCGATCGCATCGATCTTGCCATCAATCAAGAAGCTGAGCAGCTGATCATCGAGATCACCGACACCGGCACAGGGCTTCCACAGGACCGCGAGCGTCTTACCGAGCCTTATATGACGACCCGCGTCCGGGGCACTGGCCTTGGCCTGGCGATCGTCAAGAAGATCGTCGAGGAACATATGGGCGAGATCGCCTTTCTCGACAGGGCGGGGGGCGGAACCCGCGTCCGAATTGCCTTCGATGCCGATCGCCTGGCGGCGATGGCGACGGAGGAACCGCAGGCGTCGGCCGAAACTCATGGCGGCGATGACGAATATGACGAGGAGGAATCGCACTAATGGCGCTGGAAGTGCTGGTGGTCGATGACGAAGCCGACATTCGGGAGCTTGTTGCCGGCGTGTTGGAGGACGAGGGATATGCGGTTCGCTCCGCTGCCGACAGCGCAACCGCGCTCGATGCGATCGACGACCGACGACCCAGCCTGGTCCTGCTCGACGTCTGGCTGCAGGGCTCGAAACTCGACGGCCTCCAGCTGCTCGAGCAGATCAAGAAGCGCGACGCGACCCTGCCGGTGCTGATGATCTCGGGCCACGGCAACCTGGACACGGCC
The DNA here is from genome assembly GCA_035711585.1 of Sphingomicrobium sp. GTDB lineage: Bacteria > Pseudomonadota > Alphaproteobacteria > Sphingomonadales > Sphingomonadaceae > Sphingomicrobium. The sequence continues at coordinate 20,136 of DASTCB010000018.1, read as the reverse complement.
GTGGCCGCGATCCGGGAGGGCGCAGTCGACTTTATCGAAAAGCCGTTCAAGGCCGATCGGCTGCTGCACCTGGTGGGACGCGCGACCGAGACCGACCGGTTGCGGCGCGAGAATGTCCAGCTTCGGCGCCAGCTTGGGCCCGACGACCAGCTCGACGGCACCTCGGTGGCGATCAACACGGTTCGTGCAACGCTGAAGCGCGTCGCTCCGACCGGAAGCCGGGTGATGATCACCGGCCCAGCGGGGGTGGGCAAGGAAATCGCCGCTCGGATGATCCATAACTGGAGCCCGCGCGCCTCCGCGCCATTCATTGTCCTCTCGGCGGCCATGATGAGCCCAGAGCGGGTCGAGGAGGAGCTGTTCGGAACGGAGAACAACGGTGTCTCGCGTCCGGGGCTGCTCGAGCAGGCGCACGGCGGAACCCTGTTCCTCGACGAAATCGCCGACATGCCGCTCACCACCCAGGGGAAGATCCTGCGGGTGCTGACCGACCAGAGCTATACGCGGGTCGGGGGGCAGCGGCCGGTCAAGGTGGACGTCCGCGTGCTCTCGGCGACGTCGCGCAACCTGCAGGACGAGATCGCCGCCGGCCGCTTCCGCGAGGATCTCTATTATCGCCTCAACGTCGTCCCGGTCCGGATTCCGCCGCTTCGGGAGCGGCGCGAGGACATTCCCGAGCTGGTCACCCATTTCCTCGCCCGCTTCGCCGCCGAGCGAAGGATCTCCACGCCGGAACTGTCCAAGGAGGCGATGGCCGCGCTTCAGGCGCACGACTGGCCCGGCAATGTCCGCCAGCTGCGCAACATCATCGAGCGCACCCTGATCCTGACACCGGGAGACCGGGTCGGCTGCATCGAGGTCGACTTGCTCCCCCCGGAGATCCTCGATTCCCAGGGTTCGACCGGCCTTGGCGGCGCATCGCTGGCGATCATGGGCTCTCCGCTTCGCGAAGCCCGCGAAAGCTTCGAGCGCGAATATCTGAAGATCCAGATCCGCCGCTTCTCCGGCAACATCTCCCGCACGGCATCGTTCATCGGCATGGAGCGTTCGGCGTTGCACCGGAAGCTCAAGGCGCTCGGCCTGGGCGACAAGCGGGAAGATGAATAGCTGGAACGCGATAAGGGATAATAATAATAATGGCCGATAAATCGCTGAGCTTGCAGGATCAATTCCTGAACTCAATCCGCAAATCCAAGGCTCCGGTGACGATCTTCCTGGTGAAGGGCGTGAAACTCCAGGGGATTGTGACCTGGTTCGATCCCTTCTCGCTGTTGCTGCGCCGCGACGGCAATGCCCAGCTGGTCTACAAGCATGCCATTTCGACCATCATGCCGATGCAGGCGCCGGCGGACCTGCAAATGCCGACCGGGGAGGGGAGCAAGAAGCCGATGCTCCAGGACCTCTTCCTGCAGGCGGCATCTCGCGAGCATGAGCCGATGACCATTTTCCTGGTCAACGGCGTGATGCTGCAGGGCTCGGTCGCCGGCTTCGACCAATTCTCGCTGGTGCTGGAACGCGGTGGGCAGGTCCAATTGGTCTACAAGCACGCCATCTCGACCATGCAGCCCGGCCACCCGCTCAATCTCAGCGGTGAGGCTCAGCCGGAGGACGAAGACTGAGCGTCTTCAAGCGGACCGATGAACATGGCGTGTCGCGGGGCGAACGCGCGCTTGTCGTCGTGCCGGAACGAGTCGGGGAGGGGGGACTAAGGTCCCTCGACGCGCGGATCGAGGAAGCGGCGGGCCTGGCCGAAGCGATCGGCATCGACGTGGCGGCTCGAAAGGCCTTCAAGCTGCGCCAGATTCGCCCTGCCAGCCTGTTCGGCAAGGGCCAGGTCGAGGAAATCGCTCAGATCGCCGAAGACCGTCGGGCGGCGCTGCTGGTGGTCGACGCAGCGCTGACGCCCGTCCAGCAGAAGTCGCTGGAGGAGCAAACCGGCTGCAAGGTGATCGACCGAACCGGCCTGATCCTGGAGATATTCGGCGAGCGTGCCGCGACCGCGGAAGGACGATTGCAGGTCGAACTCGCCCATCTCGACTATCAGGCAGGGCGGCTGGTGCGAAGCTGGACCCACCTTGAGCGGCAACGCGGCGGCTTCGGCTTCCTGGGCGGTCCGGGCGAAACCCAGATCGAGGCCGACCGTCGGCTGATCCGCGACCGCATGGCGCGCATCCGCCGCGAGCTCGACCAGGTTCGGCGCACCCGTGGGTTGCACCGCGGGCGACGACAGCGGGCGCCCTGGCCGGTGGTTGCCCTGGTCGGCTACACCAATGCCGGCAAATCGACCTTGTTCAACCGCATGACCCAGGCCTCGGTGATGGCCGAGGACTTGCTGTTCGCGACGCTCGACCCGACCATGCGCAACGTCAAGATCCCGGGCTTCGACCGCGCGATCCTGTCCGATACGGTGGGATTCGTGTCGAACCTGCCGACCGAGCTGGTCGCGGCGTTCCGCGCGACCCTTGAGGAAGTGGCGGCAAGCGACCTCATCCTCCACGTCCGCGATATTGCCCATCCCGACAGCGCGGCACAGGCGGCCGATGTCGAGGGAGTGCTGGCCTCACTCGGCCTCGGCGAGGAAGATTCGCCGCCCCGAATCGAGGTCTGGAACAAGCTCGACCTGCTAAGCCCCGAGGAACGCAGCGAAATGCTTGGAGAGGCCGAGCGCCGCGACGATGTCGTCGCCGTGTCCGCCTTGACCGGGGAAGGGGTGGACGCGTTGCGCGATACCATTTCTCACCTGCTTCACTCGGGCTCGCAGACCCATCATGTGCGGCTGAATGCCGGCGACGGGCCGCGGATCGCCTGGCTGCACGCTCGCGGCGAAATTATCGACCAGCAGGCTGACGGGGACCAACTGATGCTATCGGTAAAGTTGAGTCCGGAGAATTGGGCGCGGTTTGAACGACTCTAGGCCTCGGCCGGGGCCTTCTTCGCCGCCACCCACAATTCTTCCATTTCATCCAGGCTCATGTCGGAAAAACCGGGCGCCTGCTCGATCTGCCGGAAGCGCTGCTCGAACTTTCGATTGGCTTTGCGCAGCGCCTCTTCCGGTTCGACCTTGAGAAACCGTGCGAAGTTGACGACGGCGAACAGCAGGTCGCCGACCTCTTCCTCCAATTCTTCCGGAGCAGCGCTGGCGATCTCGTCCAGCTCCTCGCGGATCTTCGCTTTGGGCCCCTCGACGTCAGGCCAGTCGAAGCCGGTCCTGGCGGCGCGCTTCTGCAGCTTCATCGCGCGTTCAAGCGCCGGAAGGGCGAGGGCCACGCCCGCCAGCGCGCTCTTGTCGTCGAGCTTGGCGCGTTCCTCGGCCTTGATGGCTTCCCACAGGTGGTGGCCACCTTCCTCCGCCTCGCCAAAAATATGCGGGTGACGGCGCTCGAGCTTGTCGGAAATGCGCGCCAGCACATCCTGCAGGGTGAAATGGCCGGCTTCCTCGGCCATCCGGGCGTGGAACACGACCTGGAGCTGGAGATCGCCGAGCTCGTCGACCAGCGCGTCCATGTCGCCGCGATGGATGGCGTCGGCGACTTCATAGGCTTCCTCGATCGTATAGGGCGCGATCGTCTCGAACGTCTGGACGCTGTCCCACTCGCATCCGGTCTCGCGGTCGCGCAGCCGTTTCATGATGGTGTCGAGGCGATCGAGGCCCATTTCAGCTCATCTCCATGGCGTGAGGGGGCTTTTGAGGGCCCTCCGCGTTCCTGACCTTTGAGTATGATAATATATATTATGTAAAATGCCAGACGAGCAGGAAAGAGAGAAAGGCCCCTCAAGGCCCTCGGTAGAGCAAAATCCAATCAGCTCTCGAGGATCAGCCATCGGCCCTCGACCCCCCAGCGCTGCAGCGTCGACAGATAATTCATTCCGAGCACGTTCAAATCCTCATGCTCTGCAATGTGAAGCCCGACACCGCTGCGCACGATTGGGCCGACCGCCAGGCTTTGCGCGCGGCCCGTGGCAACCCTCAGCATGCCATTGCCAGTCCGTACGATCTGCCCGCGATTGGCGCTGACCGGCACTCCGGCCGCTTCCGCCGTATCGCGCCCGATCGTGGTCATGGTCGCGCCGCTGTCGATGAGGAACTTGACCGGAAGCCCGTTCAGCGACCCTTCGACCCAGAAATGGCCGTCGATCGCCATCGGAATCCGCACCTGATGGCCCTGCACCACCGGCGCGCCGGTTGCCTCGGCCCTCAGCCGCTGGGCGACGTAACCAAGGTCGTCGCGGAAGGTGAACAGGACGAACCCCGCGCCGAAGATCGCGATCCAGGCCAATACCATGGTAGCCAGCCGCGCGAACCGCTCGCGCCGGGCGATCAGCGTGCCCGCAAGCAGCATCACCGCCATCAGCAGGTACAGAGACCCGAGCATCCAGTCATTGGTCATGGCCGAAGCACCAGATAATTGCCTTCGACCCGCCAGCTGCCGAGTGACGACAGGAAATTCATCCCCAGCACATTGGCGTCGTCGTGATCGTTCACCTGGATGGCGAAGTCGCTGCGCTCGATATGCCCGACGGTAAAGCTCTCGGCTCGGGCCTTGCTCATCGGGACCGTTCCGTTGGCGGTCTCGACCAGCGCGACGCGCATCCCGGTCTCGATCCCGGCGGAATTGGCGGTTTCGCGCGAAATGGTGGTGATCGAAGCACCGCTGTCGACCAGGAAGCGCGCCTCATGGCCGTTCAGCGATGCATCGACCCAGAAATGCCCGTCGTTGGCCATTGGAATGCGCAGTTCCTCGCCGGACTGGATCGGGGTCCCGATCGCCTCGGCCTTCAGCCTGCTTCCGACCGCCATGAACTCGCTGCGGAAGGAGAAAATGGCGAACCCGAGCGCGAAGATCGCCACCCAGGCCAGCGCCATCTTCAGAGTCTTGCCCATCGGCAGCCGCCGGCTGACCAGCGCGCTGCCGACCAGCACCAGCAGCAGCACCATGTAGAGGAGATAAGCGCCCTGATCGCCGCTCATTCGACAACAATCTCCTGCCCGTCATAGGCCGGAGCCGCCCAGTCGGGCAGCTCGGCGGCCAGCGTCGCATAATCCAAGCATTTGTCGAGATGGGTCAGCAGCAATTGCCCTAGGCTTAATCCGCAAGCAGGCCGGTCGTCAGGCCGCCGCTTTATTGAACAGTTTGAAGAAGTTGGCGCTGGTCGCTTCGGCTAGCTCGTCGAGCGGCTCGTCGCGCAGGTCCGACAGGAATGCCGCGGTGTCGGCGACGAACGCCGGCTCGCATGTCTTCCCCCGGTTGGGCACCGGGGCGAGGAAGGGCGAGTCTGTCTCGACTAGCAGCCGCTCCAGCGGGATGGTCCTGGCGGTTTGCTGCAGGTCCTGGGCGTTCTTGAACGTCACGATGCCCGAGATGGAGACGTAGAAACCCAGGTCGAGCGCCTTTTTTGCCAGCTCGGCACTGCCGGTGAAGCAGTGGAGAACGCCGGCGACGCCCCCCTTCCCCACTTCTCGGGCGAGGATCTCCGCCGTGTCCTCTTCCGCGTCGCGGGTGTGAACCACCAGCGGCAGGCCGGTTGCCCGCGCGGCCTCGACATGCGCCTGGAACCGCTCGCGCTGCGCCGCCCGGTCGGACTTGTCGTAATAATAGTCGAGCCCGCATTCGCCGATCGCGATCACCCTCGGGTGCTCCGCTGCCTCGATCAGCGCAGCCGCGCCAAGATCGGGATGGGCGTCGGCCTCGTGGGGATGGACGCCGATCGTGGCCCAGACATCGTCATTGCGTTCGGCAACCCCAACCACGTCGCCCCATTCCTTCTGGCGGGTCGAGATATTGAGGAAACCGGCGATCCCGCGGGCGCGGGCATTGGCCAGCACTTCATCCTGCCGCTCGGCGAGGCCGGGGTAGTTGAGGTGGCAATGGCTGTCGATCAGCCTCATGCGGCTTCTTCCTCTTCGGGAAGCTCCAGCCGGGGAAAGATCGGTGTGGGCTGCTCGATCGGCTTGCCATCCTTGCCGCTGTCGATCAGCGCGATCAGCTTCTCGGACGAGGCCGGGATAATCGGCATCACCGCCTCGGCCAGCATCCGGATCGCTACCGCCAGCGTCCCAAGCACCTCGGCCATCCTGTCGGGATCGCTCTTCTTCAGCGCCCAGGGCGCCGCGGCATCGACATATTGGTTGCAGGCGAACACCGCGCTCATCCATGCCTCCAACCCGGCCGAGAAGGCGAACTGGTCGAACTCGCGCTCTAGCGTCGCGCAGGCCCCGCGAACCTCGTCGAGCAGCGCCTGGTCGTCGATCCCCTGACCTGCCGCGGGAAGAACGCCGCCCAAATTCTTGAAAATCATCGACAGGCTGCGCTGGGCAAGGTTGCCAAAGCTGTTGGCCAGCTCGGCGTTGACGCGATTGACGATCGCCTCGGCGCTGTAACTGCCGTCCTGGCCGAAGCTGACCTCGCGCAGCAGGAAATAGCGCAGCGCGTCCACGCCGTAGCGATCGGCCAGCTCCATCGGGTCGACCACGTTGCCGAGCGACTTGGACATCTTCTCGCCGCGGGCGAGCAGGAAGCCATGCCCAAACACCTGCTTGGGGAGCCTCAAGCCCGCCGACATCAGGAAGGCCGGCCAATAAACGGCGTGAAACCGGACGATGTCCTTGCCGATCAGATGCACGTCGGCCGGCCAGAAGCGGTCATAGCTGTCCGGATCGTCTGCAAAACCGACGCCGGTCATGTAGGTGGTCAGCGCGTCGACCCAGACGTACATGACGTGGCCCGGCGATCCGGGGACCGGCACTCCCCAATCGAAGCTGGTGCGCGACACGCTCAAATCCTTGAGCCCGCCCTCGACGAAGCGGATTACCTCGTTGCGCCGGCTTTCCGGTCGGATGAAGCCGGGATTGTCGCGATAGAGCTGGAGCAGCGGCTCCTGATATTTCGACAGCCGGAAGAACCAGGTTTCCTCGACCGTCCATTCGACCGGCGTGCCCTGCGGCGACAAATTCTCCCCGCCCTCGCTCTCGATCAACTCGCTTCCGTCATAGAAGGCCTCGTCGCGGACCGAGTACCAGCCTTCATAGCGATCGAGGTACAGGTCCCCCGCCTCGTCCATCGCCTTCCAGATCTTCTGGCTGGATTCATAATGGCGCGGCTCGGTCGTCCTCACGAACGCATCATATGAGATGTTCAAACCATGGCACATATCACGGAAATAGCCGGACATTTCATCAGCAAACTCGCGCGTGTCGCGGCCCTGGCCGCGCGCCGTCTGGACCATCTTCAGCCCATGCTCGTCGGTGCCGGTGATGAGGCGCACGTCCCGGCCCTTGGCCCGGCGGAAGCGGGCCATGGCATCGGCCGCAATCGCCTCATAGGCATGGCCAATGTGTGGGCGCCCGTTGGGGTAGCTTATCGCGGTGGTGATGTAGAAGGGCTCCGACATTGCCCAAGCCCCTAGCCGTCCCGCTCTACTCCTTCAAGGCGACCGAGGCGAGGATGGAGCCGAGCTGGAAAACCGTCGCCGCAGGGTCGAGCGACAGGCGCGGCGCGATCGCAGCCGTCTCGCGCGCCCTGGCATAGGCGTCGAGCGCCTTGCCCCTCGCCACACCTTCCAGGCCCAGCGCCTCCCTCGAGATCAGCCCGGGCACCAGATCGAGGAAGGCGGCATAGCGATCCGCCGCGGCCTTTGGCCCAAGCGCTGACGCCAGCTTTGAGCGGCGGGCATTGTCCGGATCGCCTTGGCGCAGGATCGCCAGCGCCTCGCTCTCCAGCGGCGCCAGGTCGAGTTCGGCGATGGCCAGCGCGCGGCCGATCGAGCCGTTGGCGAACTCGATCAATGGTGCCTGTTTTTCGCTGGGAAGACAGCGGCTTAGCAGTGACGTCATGGCGTCATCCGACAGCTTGTCGAAGTCGAGCCGGCGGCAGCGCGAACGGATCGTCGGCAGCAGCCGCCCCGGCGCATGGCTGACCAGGAAGAAGAGGGTGTTGGCCGGCGGCTCCTCCAGCATCTTGAGCAATGCATTGGCCGCGGAAGCTTCCAGATCGTCTGCCGCGTCGATCACGATCGCCCGCCATGGGCTCATCGACGGAGTCACGCTGAGCAGATCGCCAAGCGAGCGGATCTGGTCGACGCTGATGTTGCGGGCGAGGCCTCCGGTCGGTCGTTCGAGCCTCTCCAGCCAGCGGAAGTCGGGATGGCTGCCCGCCGCCAGCAATTTGGCCATTGGATGATCCTCTGGCGTCTCCAGTCCCAGCAGCTCCACCGGCGGCCCGGCCGCCTCGGCCAGCATCCGTGTCGCCGCCGCCCTGGCGAAACTGGCCTTGCCCACTCCCTTGGGCCCAGCCAGCAGCCAGCCATGGTGCAACCGCCGCATTTTCCAGGCGCTGGTGAATGCCTCGACGGCCCGATCCTGGCCGACAATCATGGCAGCAGGTCCGAAAGCGCTTCGAGCAGCCGCTCGGTAACCTCCTCCGGGCTGCCCGATGCGTCGATAATCCGCACCCGCCCCGGCTCCTCGCCCGCGACCTGGCGGAAGGCGAGATCGACCTTCTGATGGTAATTTGCCGGCCGCCCGCCGATCCGGTCGCTCAACTCATTGTCGCGGGCCCTGGCGCGGGCGCCGCCTTCGGCGAGGGCCAGCACCAGCGTCCGGTTCGGGAACCACTGCCCGATCCCGAAGGCGTTGATCGCCCGCACCGCCTCGATTTCCAGCTCGCCCGCGCCGCCTTGGTAGGCCAGCGAGCTGTCGACGAACCGGTCGGAAATTACCCATTTCCCGGACTCGATCGCGGGTCGGATGAGCTTGTCGACATGGTCGGTACGAGCCGCGGCGAACAGCAGCGCCTCGGCTTCGGCGCTCCACCTTTCCTCCTCGCCAGTCAGCAGCAGTTCGCGAATCTTTTCCGCCCCCTCGCTGCCGCCCGGCTCGCGGGTTTCGACCACATCGATTCCACGACTGCGCAGAGCTGCGGCAAGCGCCCTCACCTGGGTCGACTTGCCGGCCCCCTCCCCGCCTTCAAGGGTAATAAACTTCCCGCGCGTCACGCCATGCCGAGCAATTGCTTGAGGCCGATCCAGGCGCGGGCGAAGAAACCGGCCTCCTCGACCGCCTCGGCCGCGACCAGCGGGGTCACCTGCTCGCCCTCGGTCGTGGTCACCACCAGGTCGGCGATATGCTGGCCCTTGGCGATCGGCGCCTTGATTGGGCCCTGATAACGGATCCTGGTCGAGGTTACCTTGGACAGGATGCCGGCCGGAATGGTTACCGCCAGGTCACGCGGCGCGACCAGCGCCACCTCATCGTCTCCGCCCATCTGCACCTGGGCGCTGCCGACCGTCGTCCCCGCCTTGTAGAGCGGCTTGGACTGCCAGGCGTTGAAGCCCCACTGCATCAGCTTGACCGATTCCTCGATGCGCTGGTTGAAGCTGTCGAGCCCGGCGACGACCATAATCAGGCGCCTGCCATTCTGCTCGGCCGAGCCGGTGAAGCCATATCCAGCCTCCTCGGTGTGGCCGGTCTTCAGGCCATCCGCGCCCGGCACGCGGCCGAGCAGCGGGTTGCGGTTGCCCTGCGTGATGGCCTGGCCCGACCCAAGCGTCTTGCCCCAGGTGAACTCCGTCTGGCTGTAGAACTTCTTGTAGAGCTCGGGGTGGTTCTCGATCTCCGCCCGCGCCAGCGTCGCCAGATCGCGGGCGGTGACATAGGTCCGGCCTTCGTCCGGCCAGCCGTTCGAATTGCCGAAGCGGCTGTTGGTGAGACCGAGCGCCTTGGCATGCTCGTTCATCACATTGACGAAGGCTTCCTCGGTCCCGGCGATGCATTCGGCCAGCACCACCGAAGCGTCATTGCCCGACAGGGTGACGATGCCGTGGAGCAGGTTCTCGACGCTGACCTGCTCGTTGGGGCTGAGGAACATGGTCGAACCTGCCTGCGGCCCATGCCATTTCTGCCATGTCTCCGGCCGGACCGTGCACATCTTATTGAGCTGCAGGTCGCCCTTCTTGATCAGCTCGAAGGCGACGTTGGTGGTCATCATCTTGGCCATCGACGCCGGGGGCATCCGCTGGTCGGCATTCTTCGACAACAGCACCGCCCCCGACGACAGGTCGATCAGATAGGCGACCTTGGCCGGCGTATCGAACGGCGGCGCCTTGGCCGGCGCGGCTGAGGCGAGAGCGAGGGAAGCGGCGGTCAGGGTAAAGGTGGCGCGGATCATGGAGCGGCTTCGAATCCTTCAAACGGTGGGACGAAGCCCTTGTCTAACGTCCTGTTGGAAGCTGCTCCAGTGCTATCCGCGCGGGGAAATCGCATCGGCCAGCAACCCGATGGTGAGCGCATAATAGTTCGAGCAATTATAATCGAGGATCGACCGATAATTGGTGGTCAGCAGATATCCGTCCGCATAGGCGCCAGGCGTTTCCATCAACGCCGCCATCTCATTATCCGGAACCCGGCTGTCGGCCGGCCTGACGCCCATTGCGCGCCATTCGCGAACGGTCAGCCAGCGGCTGTGGCGGTTGTAAACCGCCGGACAGCGGGGGGCCTTCAGGCTGGAACGGATCGCGGCCCGGTTAAGGTTGCCCGGCACCGACACCGGCACGCCCCACGGCAGGTTCCGCTTCCACCCGGCGTCGCGGAGATAGTTGGCGATGGAGGCGAAGGCATCGTCCTCGCTGCGCCAGATGTCGGCATAGCCGTCGCCATCCCCGTCGGCCCGGAGCCGCAAGGCGACCGACGGCATGAACTGTGGGAAGCCGGTTGCACCGGCGTAGCTGCCTTTGAGCGTGCTTCTCCGCACACCGGCGTCGAGCAGCTGCAGTGCGGCGACGAATTCGCCTTCGAACATTGAACGGCGCCGACCCTCGTAAGCAAGGGAGGCAAGCGCCTCGATCAGGTCGAATGTGCCGGTAATCGACCCGTAGCTCGTCTCCTTGCCGTAAATGGCGATGATGACCGACGGTTCAACGCCATAGCGCTCGCGGATTCGCGAAAGGTTGGTCCAGTGCCCGGCATAACGCGCGTAGCCGCGATTGATGAGCGACCTGGTGATGTGCCGGTTGAGATATGGCCCGAACGACGACGGAGCGCTGCCGCTGGTCGATGTCGGCCGCTGCGCGCGGTCGAGTTCGATGACTCGGCTATTGAGCTCAAGATAGGGAACAATCGACTGGATCGTCGCCTCGCGCACGCCGGCCGACCGGGCGAGTCCGGCAAGCCTCTGCTTATAGGCGGCGAAGCCGGTGTAGGCGCTTGGCGCCTGATAGGCAGCGCTCGGCTGGGCAAGGACCACCGGCGAGGGCGGCGGCGTCGTCGGCAAAGGCGCGAGCGGATCAACCTGGCTGCCAAGGCCCATCAATGCGACCGCAGACGCCCCGAAGATTTTCATTCCACCACTAATCACCATCGCTTCAGGCTAACGGCGGTTGGGTTAACCGCCCATGCACGTTCATCGCGGCCCGTGCACAGCCTGTCGCCAGGCAACCGCGATCAGTGCCAGCGTTCCGCCGGCTCTTTGATGTAATGGCGCCAGACGTAGCCCCATGGAATGACCAGCGGCATCAGGATTACGCCGAAGCCGATGTTGAAGGCGTCTTCCCTGAAGGTTGGCGGAAGCTGGCCGGCCGACCATTGCTGCAGGCCGTAAGCGAGAGTCCAAATCACTTTCCAAGTTAACTCGTACAGCAGCAGCGGCAGCATGCGCAGCGGATAGCGCAGACCGAGGAAGGCAAGCAGCCAAACAGCGCCTAGCAGGCTGGCGATCACACCCCGGCTGGTAAGCCGGTGGCTGATGATTTCGGGAACGATCATCGTGCCGATACCGATGACCAGAAGCAGGTAGGCGGCGCGCAGGATGTGCAGGCGCCACGGCGGCACACCGGCTTCTGCCGCACTGATCGCATTTACTGTATCCGTTGCGGAAGTCGCGGCCACGTCAAAACTCCTCGATTTAAGCGACATCCGACCTTTCAGCCGCTTCGCCGCCGGTCTGGAATTCGAGCAGATCGCCGGGCTGGCAGTTCAGCGCTTGGCAGATCGCCTCAAGCGTGGAGAAGCGGATGGCGCGGGCCTTGCCGGTCTTCAGGATCGACAGATTGGCGAGCGTGATATCGACTTGGCTAGCCAATTCGCTCAGCGTCATCCTCCGGTCGTGCAACACTTCGTCGAGCTTGACGGTGATCGCCATGGTCACACCGTCCCTTCCAGCTCTTCGCGCATCAGCGTCCCTTCCGCGAAGACGCGCGCAAGGATGAAGGTCAGCAGCACGGCCAGCCAGCCGTTGACCGAGAAGCCGGCGTCGAGGTGGAATGGGTGCTCGGGCGTCGAGATCGCCTTGCCGATCGCACCGATGATCATGCTGATCAGCTGCAACCCGAGCAAAAGCCAGGCAATGCCGTGGAGCCGAAACGCGTTGTCGGCGACGAACGGATCGCCCGCCCGCACCGTTTCGACCATCGCCACCAGCCGCTTCAGCATCATGTAATTGATGGGCGCTGCCAGAACTCCGAGCGCGGCGACCCCCCGCATCCCCCACATGACCTGCTGAGCGTCGGCAAACCCCGACACGCCGAGCGCACGCATCGTCCAATATTCATTGATGAAGGTGAAGGCGAGCAGCGCAAGGACGCAGGCGGCGAAGAACCAGTTGAGGATGATGAGGATGCGCAGAACCACATAGGCGATCGGCAGTGCGGCAGTCTGGTGTGACATCGGAATGGCCCTCCAGCGACTCGTAATATCGATAAACGATAATCTATTTATTGTTATTCGGCAATACCGTTATCGATGATCGATGCTGCGGGCTTTGTTCAAGCCTATTGCCCCGACGCGCTAATGCGGGCAGCTTGCGGTTGGGAGGGCGTGCCATGCGGAAAAAACTGATCCCTGGATCTATCGGCCTGGGCCTGTTGGTCTGGACCAGCGCGGCCGTTGCCCAGGATCTGCGCCCCGACCAGGCAGCCTTCCGCAATTTGTACGAGGAATTGGTCGAAACCAACACGACTCTGAGCAGCGGCAGCTGCACCCTCGCGGCCGAGCGCATGGCCGCCCGGTTGAAAGCCGCGGGGTTGGCGGACAGCCAGATCACCCTCTTCGCCCATCCCGACCACCCGAAGGAGGGCGGCCTCGTTGCCGTCTATCCCGGCACGTCCAGGACGCTGAAGCCGATCCTCGCCATCGCCCACATCGACGTGGTCGAGGCCAAGCGTGAGGATTGGCTCCGCGACCCCTTCACCCTCGTCGAGGAGAATGGCTACTTCTACGGGCGCGGGACGGCCGACGACAAGGCGATGGCCGCCATGCTGGTCGATACGCTGATCCGTTTCCAGCGCTCGGGCTACAAGCCGAAGCGCTCGGTTAAGATCGCGCTGACCTGCGGCGAGGAAACCAACGGCGCATTCAACGGCGTGGAATGGCTGGCCGCGAACAGGCGCGATTTGATCGACGCCGAATTCGCCTTGAACGAAGGCGGCGGAGGCACGTCGGACGGCAAGGGCAAGGTTGTCGAGCAGGCCATGCAGGTCGGCGAAAAAACCTTCGCCACCTATCGCCTGGAAACGCGCAATGCTGGTGGCCACAGCTCGGTCCCGCGCCCCGACAACGCGATCTACCAGCTGGCGCAAGCGCTGGTCCGTATTCAGGCGCAAGAATTCCCGCTGGAAATGAGCGAAACAACCCGAACCTACTTCCGGGAGGCAGGCGCAGGCCGGAAGGACGAGACCGGCGCAGCCATGGTCAGGCTTGCATCAAATCCCGCCGACAAGGCGTCGGAAGCCATCGTCAACAAGGACCCATTCCTCCATTCGAACCTCCGCACCACCTGCGTCGCGACCATGCTGGACGGTGGGCATGCGCGAAATGCTCTCGCCCAACGTGCGGGAGCTTATGTGAATTGCCGCATTTTCCCCGGCCATTCGGTCGAGGAGATCCGTGGCGAGCTCATGAAAGTCATCGCCGATCCGGGCGTAACGGTGACCGCGCTGCCACCGCTCCGCCCCACCCCTCCGGCGCCGCCGCTCGATCCAAAGGTCATGGAGCCTGCCAGGATGCTTGCAGCGAAGTATTTCCCGGGCGTTCCGGTCGTACCGGTGATGTCGAACGGCTACACGGACTCAACCTTTCTGACCGCAGCCGGAATCCCGGCCTATGGGGTGCCCGGCGCCTGGGGCGACCCTGACGGGAACGGGGCCCATGGGTTGAACGAGCGGATGGAGGCCCGCTCGCTCTACGTCGGCCGCGACTATCTCTACGACCTGATCAAGGCCTACGCAGAATAGCTCTTTGCCGGGGGCCTTTGCAGACGTGACCGACTGCGTTAAGCGCCCCGCGCACGGAGAGGTGGCCGAGTGGTTTAAGGCAGCGGTCTTGAAAACCGCCGTGGGTGCAAGCTCACCGTGGGTTCGAATCCCACCCTCTCCGCCATCGTCAGTGTCCCGCGAAGTGGGGCAATGGCGATGGCCGAGGGATGGGCGAGAGCCTGCCGGGTTCGGGCCGAAGGCGACCGAGCGAAGCGAGGACAATCCCACCCTCTCCGCCATTCGCAGCCTCATCGAGCCGTTCGTCGATTGATCGAACAACACTCCCGCAATTACAAATGTAGGCGTAGGCGCACTCCACCAACTAGGGGAGTTTTCCATGCATCGCGGCCTTTCGAGCCTAAGCCTGTTCGCCCTGACCGCCGCCATTGCCTCCCCTGCTTTCGCCCAACAGGGCGATGCGCCGGTCCCAGCCCCCGCCACCCAGGCGACCCGTACAACAGCCTATGACGCCGCCTTTTTTGCCCAATATGCGCCGAGGACCGCCCTCGACATCGCTCGCCAGGTGCCAGGATTCGCGCTTGACCTCGGTGATCTGGACACCCGAGGGTTCGCCGGAGCAGCCGGCAATGTCGTGATCAATGGCGCACGGCCCAGCTCGAAGGCGGAAACGCTCGAGACGACCCTCGCCCGGATTCCAGCCAATCGCGTGGTTCGGGTCGAGGTCGGCCCCGGCGACCTTTACGGCTCGGAATATTCGACCAAGAGCCAGGTGCTGAACGTCATCCTCTCCGCCGCGGGTGGCGTCGACGGCAACGTTACCGTTTCCGCGCGTCGTCTCTATACCGGCAAGATCGTGCCCGACGGCTCGGTCTCGGCGCTCATCCGCCGCGGCGCCTCAAGCATCAACCTTTCCGCCGGCACTTCCAACGTCCTCAATCATGAGGAAGGCACCGATACGCTGACGGACAACGAGACTGGCGAGCTGATCGAGCACCGGCGCAAGTTCAACAGCTATCACGACTTCAATCCCTATCTATCGGCCAGCTGGGCACTGGAACGCTCGGCCAGCAACGCGTTCCGCGTGAATGCTCGCTGGTCGCCGGGCCAGTTCGATCTTTACCAGCGCAATCATGTAACGCCGGTGGGATTCCCCGAGCGCGACGACGATTTGCTGCAGGACTTCGACAACCCGGTGTTCGAGCTCGGCGGCGACGTCACTCAGCCGCTGGCTGGCGGCGCGATCAAGCTGGTCGGCCTCGCGACCCGCCGCAAGCGCGACTGGCTGGAGCGCTACCGGCTCCGCACCGAAGGCGGAGACGAAGTGCTGGGCGGGTCCGAACAGCTCCAGGACGCCCAGCGCAACGAGACCATCCTGCGACTGAACTGGACGCGTTCCAATCTCGGAGGATTTTCGGTCGAGACGGGCATCGAGGGGGCGCTCAACACACTCGACCATCAGGTGCAACTGTTCGACTTCCTCGCCGGCGGCGAGCCGGTGCAGAGGGACCTGCTCGTAGACCAGGCCAATGTGAAGGAGAAGCGCGCCGAGGTCTTCGTCCGCGTCGGCCGCCAGCTGTCGCCAGCATTCCGCCTCGATGCCGGCATGAATTACGAATATTCCAAGATCAGCGTAAGAGGCGACGTCGATCTCGACCGCGACCCGCTCAAATTCTGGAAGCCCAGCCTGACGCTCGACTGGAAGGGCGGCGATGGCTGGCACGGCCAGCTGTCGGTCCGGCGCACCGTGGCGCAGCTCGATTTCTATGACTTCATCAGCTCGGCCGAGCTATCCGCCGACCGGATCAATGCCGGCAATCCCGACCTGGTGCCGCAACAGACCTGGGAGTTCCGGGGCACGATCGAGCGCCCCATGCTCGGCGAAGGCCTGGCCAAGCTCGACCTCGGCTATGACCTGGTCAACGACCTTCAGGATCGGGTGCTGATTTGCGACCCCGAAATCCCGACGAGCTGTTTCGATGCGCCCGGCAATCTCGGCACCGGCAAGCGCTACTTCGCTACGCTCACGCTCGACGCTCCCTTGGCCAAGCTCGGCCTGAAAGGGGTGAGAGCAAAGTTCGCGGGCACGCTTCAGCGCACCCGCGTCGAGGATCCGATCAGCGGCGAGCAGCGCAATTGGTCCGACTTCTTCCCTGACTGGCAGTGGAATGTCGACGTCCGTCATGACATCGGCGACTTTTCCTATGGGTTCGAGGTTTCCGACCGCGACCGCTTCACCTTCTTCCGCACCGACGAGTTCGACACCAACTGGAACGGAGGCCCCTTCGCCACCGCCTTCGTCGAATATCGGCCGCGCAATGGAACGACCATCACGCTCGATGTTGACAATGCGATCGACACCCAGGCCTTCCGGGAGCGCATTCTTTTTCGGCCAAATCGAGCCAACCCCACATCGGTATTCAACGAGTTGCGCGAACGAAATCGCCATCTTAACTTCGGCCTGACGCTGAAGCAGAGCTTCGGCGGCGGCGGAAACGGCGGCGGGGTGGCGCAGCCGACATAGTGCGGCTAAGGGCGCTCCGTACCTCATCCTTCCCCGGAGAATTACGTGGGCGAGCCTGCCATCCTGCCGTTCGACTGGGCCGATCCGTTCGACCTCAACCACCAGCTGACCGACGAAGAGCGGATGGTCCGCGACACGGCCGAGGCCTATGCGCAGGACAGCCTGCAGCCGCGGGTCACCGAAGCCTATTTGAGCGAGAATTTCGACCGCGAGATCTTGCGCGAGATGGGTTCGCTCGGCCTGCTCGGCGCGACCATCCCGCAGCAATATGGCGGGGCCGGCCTCGGCTATGTCAGCTACGGCCTGATCGCCCGTGCCGTCGAGCGAGTCGACAGCGGATACCGCTCGGCCATGTCGGTACAGAGCTCGCTCGTGATGCACCCGATCCACGCCTATGGCTCGGAGGAACAGCGCAACAAATATCTTCCTGGGCTGGCCACGGGCGAGCTGGTCGGCTGCTTCGGCCTGACCGAGCCGGATGCCGGTTCCGATCCCGGCGGGATGCGCACGCGGGCGGTGAAGACCGCCAATGGCTACAAGCTTTCCGGCAGCAAGATGTGGATCACCAACTCGCCGATCGCCGACGTCTTCGTCGTGTGGGCCAAGTCGGACGAGCATGGCGGCGCGATCCGCGGTTTCCTGCTCGAAAAGGGCATGCCCGGCCTCTCGGCGCCCAAGATCAAGGAAAAGCTGTCGCTTCGCGCCTCGATCACCGGCGAGATCGTGATGGACGAGGTCGAGGTCGGCGAGGATTCGCTGCTGCCCAACGTTCAGGGCCTCAAGGGCCCGTTCGGCTGCTTGAACCGCGCCCGCTACGGCATCGGCTGGGGTTCGATGGGCGCCGCCGAGGCCTGCTACGCCGCCGCGCGCCAATACACGCTCGACCGCAAGCAGTTCGGGCGCCCCCTTGCCTCCAACCAGCTGGTCCAGCTGAAGCTTGCCAACATGATCACCGAAATCACCCTCGGCCTGCAGGCGGCGCTGCGCGTCGGCCGGCGGCTCGAGGCTGGCGAGCTAATCCCGGAAACGATCAGCCTGTTGAAGCGCAACAATTGTGGCAAGGCGCTGGATATCGCCCGCGTCGCCCGCGACATGCACGGCGGCAACGGCATTTCCGCCGAGTTCCAGGTCATGCGCCATGCTGCGAACCTGGAGACGGTAAACACCTATGAAGGCACGCACGACGTCCACGCCCTGATCATGGGACGGGCGATCACCGGCATTTCAGCTTTCTAGGCGGGCCGTCCGCCCTTATGTTCCCCGGCAAACAGGGGGAGCTTCGACATGGGTATCATTGGCTGGGTCGTCGTTGGTGTCGTCGTCCTGCTGCTGCTTTACGCGATCGCGGTTTACAACCGGCTGGTGAGGCTGCGGCAACTGGCCCGCGAGGCGTTCAGCGGCATCACCGTCCAGCTGAGGCGACGTGCGGACCTGGTCCCCAATCTCGTCGAGACGGTGAAGGGCTATGCAACCCACGAGCGAGAGACCCTCGATCAGGTGACGGCCCATCGTGCTGATGCCGTGAACGCCCGTGGCGTCACCGCCACGGCCCAAGCCGACAATGCGATGACGGCAATGCTCGGCCGCCTGTTCGCGGTCGCCGAAGCCTATCCCGACCTCAAGGCCGACGAGAATTTTCGCCAGTTGCAAAGCGAGCTTAGCGGCCTGGAAGGCGAGCTGCAGGGAGCGCGGCGCTACTACAACGCCACCGCCCGCGACCTGAACACGGCGGTCCGTTCCTTCCCCGACATGTTGTTCGCCGGCCCCCTCGGCTTTGGCGAGGAGCCCTATTACCAGGACGCGGACGCGAGCATCCAGACAGCTCCGAAGGTCGAATTCGCGCCCAAGGCCTGATGCCTGTGCGCCGCCTGCTGGTTGTCGCTGTCCTCTGGCTTGCGACGCTGCTCCTCCCGGCGGCAGCCAGTGCTGAGGAGCGCATCCTCGATTATCACAGCGACATCGCCGTACAGCCTGACAGCTCGTTGCTGGTCACCGAAACCATTATAGTGCGCGCCGAGGGCAACCGGATCCGCCGCGGCATCTATCGCGACTTTCCCACCCGCTACAAAGGTGCGCGCGGGAGCCAGGTTCGGGTAGGCTTCGAGTTGCTCGGCGTCACGCGCAATGGCGCGAGGGAGCCCGCTGCCACCGAGCCCGTCTCGAACGGCGTTCGCGTCCGCATCGGCAGCCAAGATGTCTACCTGGAGCCAGGCGAATATCGCTACTCCATCCGTTATCGGACGACGCGGCAGCTCGGCCGCTTCGCCGACTTTGACGAGCTCTACTGGAACGTCACCGGCAATGGCTGGGTGTTTCCCATCGACCGGGTGGAAGCGCGGATCACCCTGCCCTCGCCCGCCGCCTTCGGCCAGCGCGCGGTTTACACCGGGCCACAAGGCGCAAGCGGCAAAGAGGCGCGAGTCATTTCGGAACGGCCTGGCGAGATCCTATTCCGCACGACCGCTCCGCTAGGTCCCTATGAGGGACTGACCGTTGCCGTCGCCTGGCCGAAGGGAGTCGTCGCCGATGCATCGGTCGACGAACAATGGCGCTGGTGGCTGGCGGATTACGGGCCGCCAGTTCTCGGCGCCCTCGCGCTCGCGGGAATCCTCGGCTTCTATGTCTATGCCTGGAAACGCGCTGGCCGCGATCCCCGCCCGGGCACGGTCGTCCCGCTCTTCTCGCCTCCGGACAATCTCAGCCCGGCGGCAATGCGCTACGTCTGGAAGATGGGCGCCGACAACCGCGCCTTCGCGGCCGCCCTGGTCGACATGGGCGTCAAGGGCCATGTCCGCCTGGTCGAGGAGGATGGCGGCTGGTTTTCCAGCGACAAGACACGGATCGAGCGCCTGGCAGCGACGGAACCCCTTCCCAACGCCGAGCAGAGCATGCTGACGCAACTCGCCATGACCGGCGAATCGATCGTCATGGAGAAGACCAATCACGCCAAATTCACGGCTGCCAGGAAGATGTTGGACAGCGCCTTCAAGAAGCAGTTCGAAGGGAAGCTGTTTCACCGCAACTGGGGATGGGTCGTGGCGGGGATCCTGATCTTCATTGCCGGCCTCTGGTTGACATCTGCGGCGGTGGCCGCTGCAACCGCGGCGGTCGACCTGGCCATGATCCTTTTAAGCCTCGGCGCCCTGGCGGTCGCTGCCCTGCTCAGTATGTTGATCAACGACCGTGCAGCGGTCGGCAAATGCCTCCTGGTCGCCGGCGTCCTGATGGCTGGCGCGCTCGCACTTGCGACTGGTGCGCCGGTGTTTCTAGCAGCGCTGCAATCCGGCTGGTTGTGGCCCATGCTTATTCCCCTGCTCGCCCTGCCCGCGGTGATTTCCGCCATTTGGTGGATGTCGGCGCCAACCCTGGAGGGCCGCGGCGTGCTCGATCGCATCGCCGGCTTCCGCCAATAT
>DASTCB010000017.1:0-6512 GCA_035711585.1 Sphingomicrobium sp. | reverse complement strand
GATCACATCGTGCGGCGCTTCGGGATTGAGGCGGCCCAGCACGCGGCGCACCTTGCTTAGCTCGTCCATCAGATGCGCCTTGTTCTGCAGCCGCCCGGCGGTGTCGACGATCAGCGCGTCGATGCCGGTTGCGGTAGCCTGCTTGACGCCGTCGAACACGATCCCGGCCGCGTCGCCGCCTTCCTTGCCGCTGATCACCGGCGCCTTGATCCGCTCGCCCCAGATCTTCAATTGCTCGATCGCCGCCGCGCGGAAGGTGTCGCCGGCCGCCAGCAGCACGCCATAGTCCTGCTCCTGCAGCAAATGGCCGAGCTTGCCGATGGTGGTCGTCTTGCCGGAGCCGTTGACTCCGATCACCAGGATGACGTGCGGGCGGGGGAAGCCCCAGACGTCGAGCGGCTTGGCGACCGGCGCGAGGATTTTCTCGATCTCTTCCGCGAGGATGGTGCGGAGCCCGCGCTCGTCCAGCTGCTCGTAACGGCGGGCGGCGATGCTTTCGCGGATGCGCTTTGACGCCTCGGGGCCGAGGTCGGAAGCAATCAGCGCCTCCTCGATATCGTCGAGCGT
Source organism: Sphingomicrobium sp. (assembly GCA_035711585.1). GTDB lineage: Bacteria > Pseudomonadota > Alphaproteobacteria > Sphingomonadales > Sphingomonadaceae > Sphingomicrobium. Next base: position 5,945 of record DASTCB010000017.1, on the reverse strand, counting down.
CGCCGTATCGAGCGCCTGTTCCTTGACCAGGCCCGAGATATTTTCGCCCAGGCGGTCCGCCGTTTTCTTGAAGCCGCCCGTCAGGCGTTCGAGCCAACTCATTCAAACATCCCGATAAGCATTTCACTGTTGCGGCCGATGATCTTTGCCGTGCCAAGGTCGCCGCGTTGGGAGCCAGCGATGCGCACCGGCGCGAACCCGTCGCTGTGCCCCTTTTCACTATTCTCGATCAGCACCGTCTGGCGGGTGCCGATCAGGCCATCCAGCCAGCGCTTGCGCCGATCCTCAGCTTTTTGACGGAGCCGCGCGGCCCGCGCCTTGACCAGCTCGCGCTCCAGCTGGGGCATCCGCGCCGCCGGCGTATTCGGTCGCGGCGAGAAGGGGAAGATGTGGGCCGCGACGATGTCGCAATCGTCGAGCAGGCGGAGCGAGTTCATCGCGGCTTCCTCGCTCTCGGTCGGGAAGCCGGCGATCAGGTCGGCGCCGATGGTTACATCGCGGCGCGCGGCCCTCAATCTGTCCACCGTTTTCACCGCTTGGTCGCGGCTGTGGCGCCGCTTCATCCGCTTCAAAACCAAATCGTCGCCGGCCTGCAGCGACAAATGGAAATGCGGCAGCAGCCGCGGCTCGCCAGCGACCAGCTCCATCAGCGCCTCGTCGATCTCGATGCTGTCGAGGGAAGAGAGGCGGAGCCGCTCCAGCTGCGGCAAGTCCGCCAGCAGGCGCTGGCACAACGCGCCAAGGCGGCCCTCCATTCGACCAGGCTCAGGGCAGGCGTAGCTGGTGATATCGACGCCGGTGAGGACGATCTCCTTCGCACCGGCGTCCAGTTCCCGCGCCACCGCGTCGCGCACCGCCTCATAGGGCAGCGAGCGGCTGGCCCCGCGCGCCTGCCAGATCGAGCAGAAGGTGCAGCGATGGTCGCAGCCGGTCTGGACTGCGACGAAGCTTCGCACCCTAGCCAGGAAGCCCGCGGCGACTGGCGGCGCCGGTGCCGTCATGACGTCACTCACAACCACCCTGCTTTCATCGGCAAAGGCGGCGGCGCGATATTTGTCGGCATTGCCGATGACCTTGGCCACCTCCGGCATCGCCGCGAAGCTGTCGGGATCGAGCTGGGCCGCGCAGCCGGTGACGATGATCCTTTTGTCCGACGCCTCGCGATGAGCCCTTCGGATGGCCTGTCGGGTCTGGCGCACCGCCTCGTTGGTCACCGCGCAGCTGTTGACGATGATCGCATCGTCAGCGGCAAGCACGCGCATCGCCTCGCTCTCGGCGAAGTTCAGACGGCAACCGAGGGTGATCGTCTGGGCAACCATCAGGTGAATTGCTCCAGCTCGATCTCGCCCTTGAACACATGGGTTGCGGAGCCGCGCATACGGATCGGCTCGCCGGGCGCCCAGCTGATGGTCAGCGCACCGCCGCGCATATGGACCTTCGCCGGCGACGCCACCTTCTTCTGGACGATCGCAGCGACCGCGGTCGCGCTTGCCCCGGTGCCGCAGGCGAGCGTCATTCCCGAGCCGCGCTCCCAGGTACGGAGGTGGATGCCATCTTCGCGGATCGAGGCGACATTGACGTTGATCCGCTCGGGGAAAGCGGGGTCATGTTCGATGCTCGGGCCATGCAATTCCATGTCGATCGCTTTCTCGTCGGGCACGAAGAAGACCACATGCGGATTGCCAACGCTGAGGGCCATTGGATGATCGAGCGGGCCCCAACCGAGGGGCAGGTGCGCCGTATCCATCGGATATGACAACGGAATCGCGTCCCACTCGAAATGGGGCGGAGGCAGGCTGACCTCGACATCGGCGCCGAAGGTGCCACCCTCGACCAGCCCGCCGCCGGTTTCCAGGGTCTTCGCACCGGTCAGCGCGACGACGCAGCGCGAGGCATTGCCGCAGCTCTCGACCTCGCCCCCGTCATGATTCCAGATCCGCATCCTGACATCGGCGGTCGCGGACGGCTCGAGCAGGATCAGCTGGTCGCAGCCGATGCCAGTGTGACGGTCGGCCAGCGCCTTGGCCAGCGCCGTGGTCATCGTCACCGGCGCTTCTCGCGCATCGAGCACGACAAAGTCGTTTCCAAGGCCGTGCATCTTGTGGAATTGCCGCGTCACGCGCGCCGAATTAGGGAGCGCATGGCCGTTAGTCTACCGCGTCGGCCCTGAAATCAGGAGAGCCAAGGTGCAAAGAGCCGCGTCCGAAGTCATGCAATCGATCCTGCTGTCGGCGGTGATCGACGCGCTGGAAGCGATGAAGGAGGCTTCGCGCGGAGTCCCTAACCTGATGCTGCGAGATCTGCAGAGCGTCCATCGCAACACCACCTTCGCCGACCTTCCCAAGCCGGTGCAGGATTCGATTGCGCAGAGCGTGCGGGCGGCTTTCACCCAGCTTTTGAAGGAAGGTTATTCGGTCGGACCCAAGCAGGCGGTGCAACAATCGCGCCCGCTCGACCGGGTGCCGGAGCGGGATCGTCGCGGGCCTCCCGACCGCCGATCGGTCCGCAAGGGCCCCGGTCGGCGCGGTTCCGACCGGCCGGGCGGTCCAGGCGGGAAGGGGCCGCGCCCTGGTGGCCCGCCAAAGGGCAAGCCGGGCAAGTGAGCGCCAGCCCTGTCGAACTCGCCCGGGCGGGGATCCGCTTCTGGTGCGCCGAGCTCAGTCCTGAGCAGCATTGGAAGAAGGACCCGGCGATGGACCGGCACATTGCCGAGCGGTTCGGCAAGGTCCGCGAGGAGGTGCTGGCGACGCGGGCGGCGGGCTGGCGCGACGATCCGGAAACCCTCGCCGCGGCGATCATCCTGCTCGACCAGTTCAGCCGCAACATGTTCCGCGGGAACGCCAAGGCGTTCGAGGCGGACGAACTGGCGCTGGAGCTAAGCAAGGAAGCGCTGGTGAAGGGCTGGGTCGACAAGGTCAGAAAGCCCTTACCCAGTTTCATGCTGATGCCGCTTCAGCATAGCGAGAACATCGAGGACCAGGAACGGTCGGTGGCCGAGTTCCAGGGCCGCGATCCGCTCAATTACAAATACGCCCTCCTACACCGCGACCAGATCAGGCGCTTTGGCCGCTTCCCCGGCCGCAACCGGGCGCTGGGCCGGGTCAGCACGCCCGAAGAGAGGGAATTGATCGAGCGGGGCGAAACTTTTTAACGGCCGCGGGTTGCGGAAAGCTTCGCGGCCTCGATCCTGCAATCGTACCCAAGGTCAGGCTCGAAGCAGAAATCAGGCCATTTGCCGCTCTTCTGCCAATGCGCGAGCAGGCCGAGATGGGCAGCAATGCGCATGAAGCGAGGATCGGCTCGCAAGTTGCTTGTGGTCGGACGGAACAGCATTCCAGACATCGCTCCCGCCTGGTCGGTCCGACGCCAGGCCATAATCAAATCGAAGGCTTCATTGTCGCGCCCGAACTGGGCGAGCAATTGAGTCAGGTCGTTGATGGCCTTGGAGCTGGTCAGCCCGCGCTGCCGCACGGCATTGACGGCCCGCTCGATATTGGCTGGCGTCGGGTCGATCCTGGCGACGAGGAATTCCTCGAACTCCCGGCTGATGCCTTCCGTTCGCACGATGCGCAGCGCTTCGCGCGGATCGCCGTATCGCAGGTGGAAGCGGAATCGCGCGTCCCGAAGCGTTAGCGTGCCCGGCCATAATTGCTCGGCGCGTTTCAGTTCTTCCGCCGCCATCTCGGTTCGACCGGCATAAGCCAGCGTCTGGATCAGATTGTTGCCATAACCGGGCGTCAGGGGGTCGAGCTCATAGGCCCGCCGCGCCGCGTCGATCGCCTCGTTCAACCGTCCGACCATCAGCAGGAATTCGGCGCGGATGGCCAATATGTCCGGGTCGTCGGGATGGCGTGCCGATGCTCGCTCGATCAGCTGCAACCGATGGTCGAAGGCGCTGATCGGCAGCGTCAGATACTCGGCGACAAAGGCTTCCGGCAGATCGGGATCGAGCCTTCGCGCCGCGGCGATGTGCTGCTCGACCGGAATATTCGGCCTTCGGTCGAAGAAGATGATTTCCGCATTCACATGTTGGGCCTCGGCCAGGATCAGCTTGCCCCAGCCCGCGGCAAACTTCGGCGCCTGCTCAACGACCTGTGAGAAGACGGGGATGACGCGGGACGGATCGACGCGATAGGCGTCGGCCAGGATCGCGCAGCCGTTCAGGTAAAGCCGGAAGCTGTCCAGCGACAGCCGATCGCCCTCCGCCGACCGGCCTTCCAGCGCGCAATCGAGCACGCGGCCGGTGGTGAAGGCCATTTGCTGTTCCAGGTCGGCCAGCTTGTCGGTCGGCTGGATGAACTCCCTCGACCAAAGGACCGAGCGATCCTTTCGGGCGAGGAGGACGAGATTGGCTTCGATCATGCGCGGACCCGAGGTGCCGCTCACTTCGAAGACGAGGTCCGACTTTCCGCTGGACCCGTCTGCGGGCCCGACCAGCCTCATGTCGTTGGTCTTGGCCGCCTGAAGGCCACCAAGCCTGGTGAGAAGACTGCGGGTAAGCTCCTGCGCCAGCTTGGATCCATCGGCCGCAGCGACGGCAATGGTCGTGCCCTTGGGCTCGTTCAGCCGCAGCATCAGTCCGATCGCGGCGGCCATGAACAGCAGGATCGCCGCCGCCACGACCAGCCGGGGTTGCAGCCACTGGGGCAACCAGGCCGCGCGCCTGGAGCCCGCCTCGACCAACCGGTATCCGCTCTTCGGCACCGTCTCGATCGAAAAGCCGCCGGCGCGTTCGGCGAACTGGCGAAGCAGCAGGATGCACCGGTTGATGACGTCGTCGCCGACGATTCGTGAATCCCAGCAGCAATCGACCAATTCGGAACGGGTCACGACCTCATTCCGGCGCCTCGCCAGTGCGACCAGCACCTTCAGGGTCTGGGGCTGCAGGCGCTCATCTCCGCCGGGGTATCTGGCCTCGCGGGAAACGGCATCGATCGTTGCACCGCCGACGCGGAATGGCGCCTCGGTCTCCAGATCGATTGCCGGTCCTCGCCCGGCCGTTGGACGATCCATTCATGCCCCCTTTGACGGCCGGATTAGCAGAAATCGGGCGAAGATCAGAAAAAAATCAGCTCTTCGCCATGGCTGTCGGCAGCGGTCGGAGCGAAGGCGGCCGCCAGGCAATTGCTCGGGGTTTTTTCATGCGGGATTCGTCGTCCACGACCGTCTTTCTGCCCTTCGGCGCGCTCACCGGAGTCATCCCGGTCGACTCCATCGCGCGGGAGCGGACGCTTGGGGATTTCAGCAGCGTCCTTTCCGGCCGCCCTATGTCCGAGGTCCAGCGGCAATTCCATTCGGTCATTCATCCCGTCTCGCCTGAGCGGGCCGCAGGCATTCCGGCCGCGATGCTTGAAGCAGGAGAGTGCGGCATCTGACGGGTTTGATCTCCCCAGAGGCGGAAGCAACAGGGGCTTGTTTCGCTTTCGTCTCTAGTCCCGGAGGCGGGAGGAATGCGCGGGGGCGCATTTCCTCCCGCCTCATTCGCATCGGGAGACCTTCAACAACCAGGCACTCGGCCGCGTCAGCAGCGGTCGCGCCCTTGGCTGCGATTGTGGCTGCTGGCTTCGCTGTCCCCTAACGACCCGAACCTTGACCTTTGCCGCCCTCTCCCGTAGGGGCCTGCGCGTCTTTACGGACATATATTGATGGCAGCGCCCAGGCGCACGCTGGCCGGCGAGGTTTCGCCCGCCGGCGTTTTGCGCTTTTGGCCTGCCACATGAGGAGTGCTTGATGTTCGACAGCCTTAGCGATCGCCTGGCCGGCGTATTCGACAAGCTCCGCGGCCGCGGCGCGCTGTCTGAGGACGACGTGCGCTCGGCGATGCGCGAGGTGCGCGTCGCGCTGCTCGAGGCCGACGTCGCGCTGCCGGTGGCGCGCGACTTCGTCGACCAGGTGACCGAGCGCGCGGTCGGCGCCGAGGTCATCCGTTCGGTCACGCCGGGCCA
>DASTCB010000016.1:0-2460 GCA_035711585.1 Sphingomicrobium sp. | reverse complement strand
CCGCCTTGGCCTCGGCGATTTCCTTGGGAGTCAGGTTGCGGACGAACACCGGCTGCTTGCGCCAGATGGTCTTGATCGCCTGCCCCGGCGCGATCTTGGAAATATCGACCTCGATCGAGGCGAGCGCCAGCACGTCGGCCGACGGGCTCATCTGGTTGACCAACGGCAACACCGTCGCCGCCGCGCCAACGCCGGCGAAGCTGACCGCGGCAATGTTGATGAAATCACGACGGCGGAGGCTGTGATCGCCTTCCACCTGCGCAACCATGCTTCCTTCCTGCGTGGCCATGACACCCTTTGCGACCGACAGTTTGCGAATGCCCGACCGGGCATGAAAGCGAACACCGTCCCGAAAGGCTTCCGGACCGGTTGGCGGGCCTGATAGCGGCCACTTCTTGGACTGCCAAGGGGCGGAATTGGCTTAGTTGGCCACCGTTTCGGGCGTCAGCGGCATGCGCTCGCCCTTCCAGCCGAGCCGGGCGGCGCGCATCATGACGGCGCCGGCATAAAGCACAACGACGAAGACCAGCCAGCGAAGCATCTCGATCGGCATTTCCTTGACGATGAAAGCAGCGACGAACACCAACGGAACGCCGCCGATTGTCAGGCCGGTCGCCACCCTGAGGTCGATTTGGCCCATGTTGATGTGGCGGACGCTCGCGGCCGCGCCCGCCAGCCCTGCGCCGGCCGCCATGATCGGGAAGCATAGCCGTGGATCCATGCCCATCAGGCTGAACATTGCCAGCGTGGGAGCATAATTCCCGATGCCGTAGTTGAGCAGGATGCCGAAGATGAAATTGCCAATGATGGCGATAATCATCAGCACGATCGGCAAGCTCGTCGCTGTCCCGCCTCCGGGCATCAGGTCGAGATTGGCGAGCGCATAGAAAACGGCGGCCATGAACAGACCGACCGAAACCACCAGCTGCACGATCCAAACGCGGGACCTCGCGACCAGCGGCGCACCCATCAAACCGCCAAGCAACAATGCGAGGGCACAGCCAACGAGCAACACCGGATCGACGAAGACGCCGAGCAGGATAAGGAAAATGAAGCCTTGCGTCATGGCCGGGGGCGTATGGCCAACCAGCATGGTGCAAGGGATCAGGCGGTCGGGAACCATATTGCGGAACTTCAGCCAGGCCATGGTCGGCGCGAACGAACCGATGCCCAGAGTATCGAAGAAGTTGGTGATCGCGCCGAGGACGATCGCCTCGCCCTTGGGCCTGATGCGGCGGGCAACCACCAACTTAAGCAGGACGATCGCGTATACGATAATCGCCAGTGTTAGCGGAATGAGAAGCGCAATCAGCATGGCCGCCCCTCCAAGCCATGAACGACAAGGTGGTTCTAGATGATTGCCTCACCCGCCGCTATGGTCGGGCGTCAATCGACGGGGGCTATATGGTCCTTGCGGGCTCAAAAAGGCGTTTTCAGATCGCGTTGCTGCTTGGCTTCGCTCTTGCGTCGCCGGCCGCGGCCGACATCAGCATCACGCCCGCGGTCGTCGTCTTCGACGCTCGAAACGCCGACAACACGATCGTCGTCACCAACGACGGGAAGGACCTCGCCTTCGTGACAGCCAGAGTCCGCTCCGTCGACGCCCCCGGCGAAAGGGACGAGAAGCTGCGTTTCGATCCCAATCCCGCCGCCGTCGGGCTGCTGGCAACACCCAATCGCATGGTCCTCGAACCGGGCGAGCGACGCGCGATTCGGCTCCTGGCGATGGAACCAGCCGGCGAGGCCGACCGAGTCTGGCGGGTCCATATCGCGCCCTCAATCGGCAAGCTGAAGGAGGGGCAGTCGGGCGTCGCATTCGAAATCGCGTATGACGCCCTGATCATCCAACGCGCCGCCCAGGCCACGCCACATGTCAGGGGGACACGATCCGGCAAACAGCTTTTGCTCACCAATGCCGGCAACAGCTTCGCCATGATCAGCGCCATCGAGCAGTGCCGTGGCGGTGCCTGCACCAAGCTGCCGGCGAAACGCCTTTACGCGGGCAAAACCTGGACCGCCGACGTTCCCGATCCCTCCGAGCCGGTCTCGGTCACGGTCGAAATTACCAATGGCCGGAAGGAAACCTTGCGCTTCTGACCGCCGCTTATTCGGATGACCTGCAAGGAAGATCGCCCAGGTCCCTGAAGGTCGCGCTCATGTCCAGGCCCGACAAATCCACGGTGCACTGAGCGCCCGCCGCTGTCCGGACGCGCAATTCCGTCGCTCCTGCCTCCATCTGAAAGTTGCCGGACTCGTCCGTCTCGGCGGAGGTCCGCTCGCTGGTGATCGAGGCGCCACCAAGCGGCGTCCCGGCCGCGTCTACCAGCCGCCCGAAAATCACGACCGTTCGGCTTGAGCCGCGGACCAGCCGACTAACCGTACCTGGGAAGAAGATGGCGTTTTCAGACGTCGTATCCAGCGCAGCGCCGGTACCGAGCGCATTGAGACCGATGCTGGTGT
>DASTCB010000015.1:0-11777 GCA_035711585.1 Sphingomicrobium sp. | reverse complement strand
GCGACCCCGTCCGACTATGCCGTCTGGAACAACTTCGGCAATGCGCTGAACGAAGCCGACCAGCCCGAGCGAGCGGTGGAGGCGCTCGAGCGGGCCAGGGGGCTGAACCCCGGAGCGGCGGTCGTGCACCTCAACCTCGGCCGGGCGCTGGCGAGCGCGGACCGGCACGAAGACAGCTTGCGCGCCTTCCAGGAAGCCGCGCGCCGCGACCCCGAAGACGGCATGGCCGCGTTCGAGCTGGGCAAGTGCCTGACCCGGCTCGGACGGCCCGAGGAAGCCCTGCCGATCCTCGGCAAGGCCGCGCGACTTTGCCGGACCAACCCCAACGTCTTCCTCGTGATCGGGTTCACCTATGCCCGGCTCCAGGATCTGAAGCAGGCCGAACAATCCTATCGAGTGGCCCTTCACGTCGATCCAGCCCATGCCGCGGCCTATCTCAATCTCTCGATCCTCCTCGAGCGCGGGAACAGGATCGAGGAGGTTGAAGGACTTTACGAGCAAGCGCTGGCAAATGGCGTTGAGGAAGCGGAGCTGTGCTATGTGCGCGCGTTGATCCTCCGGCGCCAGGGAGCGCTCGAGGAAGCGCTGGAGCTGGCGCAAAAATCGACCATGTCCAGCCTCGATCCGTCATGGCGGGCGCAGCTCATCGGCGAAATCGCCGACAAGCTTCACGACAGCGACACGGCGTTCGCCGCCTATTCGGAAATGAACGAGATCGCCGGCCGTAACCCGGATGCCGCCCAGTTCGACCGGGCCGCATACCGGCGGCGGATCGAAGCGATGACCGAGGACACGACGAAAGAATGGTTCGACAGCTGGCGCCCGGTCGAGCCGTCGGCCGAGCCGCCCTCTCCGGCGTTCCTCGTCGGCTTCCTCCGGTCCGGAACGACGCTGCTGGATACGATCCTGATGGGTCATGCCGGCACGCAGGTGATCGAAGAAGAGCCGATGCTGACGAGAGTGGAGGATATACTCGGCGACCAGCGGCGGGCCGGAGAAATCGACGCCAACGGCGTCAACGCGCTTCGCGCCCGCTATTTCAGGGAGCTCAGCCAGCCGCTTTCTCCGGGCAAGCTGCTGATCGACAAAAATCCGCTGGCGACCCTGCGGGCGCCGCTCATTCACCGGATCTTCCCGGACGCACCCATTATCTTCGCCGTGCGCCACCCGTGCGACGTCGTGCTTAGCTGTTTCATGCAGAATTTCCTCGTCACCGAGTCGATGGCCAGCTTCCTCGACATCGAAAACGCGGCCCTCGCCTACGACCGTGCCATGACCTTCTGGCAGAAGTGCCGCGAAATCTTCCCGCTCAGGGTCCATACCGTCCGGTATGAAGATATGGTCGACGATCTCGAAGGCGAGATGCGGCCGCTTCTCGAGTTCCTCGGCCTGCCTTGGGACGAACGGGTGCTGGAGCATCAGAAGACGGCGTTGGACCGCGGCTATATCCGCACGCCAAGCTATGCTCAGGTCACGGAGGGGATCTACAAGCGTGCCAGCGGGCGCTGGGAGCGCTATCGCAAGCATCTGGAGCCGATCCTGCCGATCCTGGCGCCCTGGGTCGAGCGGTTTGGATATGAGCCGATCGGCGACGCCTAGGCGATGGCCCAATCCGACGAAGTTGCCAATTTTCGAAGCGCGCTCAAGGCCCGCGACCGGGCTGCGATCAACCGGGCGGCCGTAAAGCTGCTCGAGCAGAAGACACCGCTAGGCGAGCAATGGTTCAGCATCGCCCAGGTCCTGGAACGCAATGGCGAACTGGCGCTTGCCATTTCGGCCGCCGCGCGCGGTGTCGAGCAGGAGAATGGATCGGCCAAAGCGCGGTTCCAGCTCGCCCACATCCTGTCGTTGGTAAACCGCAATGACGAGGCCATCGAGCTGGTCAGCGCGATTGCCCCGAACCAGCTGAACGCGACGCAGCGCGATCATTTTCTGGGCACCTGCTACCTGGAAACCGGGGATTTCGAGCAGGCCAGAAGCTCATTCGAACGGGTGGCGGCGGCCTGGCAAGGGTCAGGGGTCACCTGGCTGTCCCTTGCCGCCTTGCCTCCGGCGGACGACGAAGCGCTGCTCGATCAATTGAATGGTGCGCGCCCGACCATCATCCAGGCAGGGGCCGATTCCCGCGCGCGCTGGCATTATGCCAGGGGCACGGTGCTCGACCGGTTGGGACGCACGGACGAGGCCTTCGCCGAGTTCGCGGCCGGGGCGAAGCTCGTCAAATCGGTCCGCGCTTACGATCCCGACGCCGACCGGCGGGAAGCCGAAATGTTGGTCGGCGAATTTGATCGGGAGGCGATCGACCGCATCGCAGCGCAGGTGGCCGCCGAAACGAGCCGCCCCATCCTTGTTACCGGCCTTCCCCGGTCCGGCACGACATTGGTCGAGCAGATCCTGACGAGCCACAGCCAGATTGATGACGGCGGAGAATTGCCCTTCGGGTCGATCCTGATCCGGGAGACCGGCGGCAACGGACTGCCGCGGCTCGAATCCTTCGTGTCCGGTCATGGGGCCGATCCCCTTGCGCGCCTCTACCTGCATCTTGGCGATCAGCGGTTTGGCGAGGGCAGCCGGTTCGTTGACAAGGGCCTCGGCGCCAGCCGCCAGCTGGGCGTGCTGGCATCGGTGCTGCCCGCGGCCCGCATCATCTGGCTGCGGCGCGATCCGCTCGATTGCGCCTGGTCCTGCTTCCGGACATTTTTCACCCAGGGGATCGAATGGAGCTGGTCCCTGACGGACATCGCCGCGCATTTCCAGGCCGAGGATGAGTTGTATGCGCATTGGCGGGACGTATTGGGGGAGCGCATGCTGACGCTCTCTTATGAGGAACTGGCCAGCAATCCCAGGGAAGGGATCGGCCGGATCCTCGACCATGTCGGCCTGCAGCATGAACCCGCCATGGAACAGATTCACGACACGCGGCGAACGGTGACCACGGCCAGCGTCGCCCAGGTCCGCCAACCCATCCATCAATCATCGGTCGGATCGGCCCATCGCTACCGCGATCAGCTCAAGCCTTTCACCGAGGCCTATGAGGCCAAGGCTTCAGCCGGTTGAACCGTCCCGGCTCCGCAGCCAGCCGGTGACCGAGATTCGCGGGCGCGGGGCATAGCTGGCGACCTGGCTCACGCCGTGCGGCTGGCCGACCGCGAACAGGTTGAGCAAGTTGAAATGCGGCACCAACGCCTCGACCCGGGTCGACCGGTCGCCCGGAAAGAAGAGCAGCCCGCCCCAGTCCGCGCGCCAATCGCTGGTCAGGTTGAGCACATAGGCGAAGTGACGGCTCTTCCCCTCGACCGCATCGTCGTGGGTGGTGAGAAAAGCGCCGTTCCGGTAGCGCGTTGCCTGGGCGTCGGCGAAATCGATCGAGTCGTTTCCGGTGACCCGGTGGAACCAGTCGACCTGCTCCGGCGCGCTCAGGAATGAGGCGAAATCGGTCAGCAGCGTAGCCTGCGCCGCTCGATCCGACTCTTGGTCAGGAACCCGGATCGTGTCGAAGCGGAACTGGAATCCGTGCGCCGCAGCCTGATCTGATTTGCTGTCGAGGGTCCGGCGTTGCTCCTCGTCCATCACCTCCAGCTGGTCACAGCCAATTTCGTAGACATTGTCGCCGGCGTTGAGGACATGCCGCCAGTCCGCGGATTCGACCAGAAATTTGAGCAGCGCTTCCGCGGCTTCAGGCCGGAGGAAATCGCGGACCTGCACGCGCCCGGCCGACGCCAGGGAAGCGGCGATCGCGTCCTCGTCCAGTGCCGGGTTGAGCTCGAACCTCATGGCGCCGAAGTTCAGGAAATCGACGTGAGCGTCAACTGGCCGTCGCCCTCGTCGACCTTGACCGTCGATCCGTCGACCACTCGCCCGGCGAGGATTTCGTCGGCCAGCGGGTCCTGCAGATATTTCTGCACGGCGCGCTTCAGCGGCCGGGCGCCATAGACCGGATCGTAGCCGACCCGGCCGAGCCAGGCGCGGGCGGCGTCGGTCAGCTCCAGCCTGATCTTGCGGTCGTCGAGCAGCTTCTGAAGCCGCTGCACCTGGATATCGACGATCGGCCCCATGTGGCCGGCAGACAGGCGATGGAACAGGATGATCTCGTCGAGCCGGTTGAGGAACTCGGGCCGGAAATGGCCGCGCACCACCTCCATCACCTGCGCCTCGACATTGGTCGGGTTCTCGTCCTCGCCCAGTGAGGCCAGATATTGCGAGCCGAGGTTCGAGGTCAGGATGATGATGGTGTTGGTGAAGTCGACCGTGCGGCCCTGGCCGTCGGTCAGCCGGCCGTCGTCCAGCACCTGCAGCACTATATTGAACACATCGCCATGGGCCTTCTCGACCTCGTCGAACAGCACCACCTGGTAGGGCCGCCGCCGCACCGCCTCGGTCAGCGCACCGCCTTCCTCATAGCCGACATAGCCGGGAGGTGCCCCGATCAGCCGCGCCACGGCGTGCTTTTCCATATACTCCGACATGTCGATGCGGACCATGGCGTGGGCATCGTCGAACAGGAACTCGGCGAGCGCCTTGGTCAGCTCGGTCTTGCCGACGCCGGTCGGACCGAGGAACAGGAAGGAGCCCAAGGGCCGGTTGGGGTCCTGCAAGCCCGCGCGGGCGCGGCGGACGGCGGCGGAAACGGCCTTGACCGCATCCGCCTGGCCGATCACCCGGGCGCCGATCGCCTCTTCCATCGCCAGCAATTTCTCGCGTTCGCCCTCCATCATCCGCTCGACCGGAATCCCGGTCCAGCGGCTGACCACGGCGGCGATGTCCTGGTCGGTCACTTCCTCGCGCAACATGGCGCCCTTCGACGCCTGGGCCGCTTCGCCCAGCTTTTTTTCCAGCTCGGGGATCCGGCCGTATTGAAGCTCTCCGGCCTTGGCGAGGTCGCCCGAGCGCTGCGCCTGCTCAAGCTCGATGCGGGCGGCGTCGAGCTGCTCCTTGATCCTGGCCTCGCCGGCGATCTTCTCTTTCTCCGCCTGCCAGCGGGTGGTGAGCTCGGCCGACTGCTGCTCGAGGTTGGCCAGCTCCTGTTCGAGCGTCTTCAACCGGTCCTTCGATGCCGCGTCGCTCTCCTTCTTCAGCGCTTCGCGCTCGATCTTGAGCTGGATGATCCGCCGGTCGAGATTCTCGATCTCCTCGGGCTTGGATTCGACCTCCATGCGGATCCGGCTGGCGGCCTCGTCCATCAGGTCGATCGCCTTGTCGGGCAGGAAGCGGTCGGTGATGTAGCGGTTGCTGAGCGTCGCGGCGGCGACGATCGCCGCGTCGGTGATGCGCACCCCATGGTGGAGCTCATATTTCTCCTTGAGCCCGCGCAGGATCGAGATGGTGTCGGGGACGGTCGGCTCGCCGATGAACACCGGCTGGAAGCGGCGTTCGAGCGCGGCGTCCTTTTCGACATGCTTGCGATATTCGTCGAGCGTGGTGGCGCCGATGCAGTGCAGCTCGCCGCGCGCGAGAGCCGGTTTCAGCAGGTTGGACGCGTCCATCGCGCCTTCGCTCTTCCCGGCGCCGACCAGGGTGTGCATCTCGTCGATGAACAAGATGATGTCGCCCGCCCCCTGCTTGACCTCGTCGAGCACGCCCTTGAGGCGCTCCTCGAACTCGCCTCGGTACTTGGCCCCGGCGATCAGCGCGCCGAGGTCGAGAGACAGCAGGCGGCGGTCCTTGAGGCCATCGGGAACGTCGCCGTTGGCGATGCGCAGTGCCAGCCCCTCGGCGATGGCGGTCTTGCCGACGCCGGGCTCGCCGATCAGCACCGGGTTGTTCTTGGTGCGGCGGGCCAGCACCTGGATGGTCCGGCGGATTTCCTCGTCGCGGCCGATGACCGGATCGAGCTTGCCCTCGCGCGCGGCAGCGGTCAGGTCGCGGGCATATTTCTTGAGCGCGTCGTAGCGATCCTCGGCGCCCTGCGTGTCGGCGGTTCGGCCGCCGCGCAGCTTGTCGATCGCGGCGTTGAGGTTCTGGGGCGTGAGGCCCGCCTTGGCGAGGGCCCCGCCGACGTCACTGTTCTTGGCCAGCGCCATTGCCAGCAGGATGCGTTCGACCGTGACATAGCTGTCGTTGGCCTTGGTCGCGATCTCCTGCGCCTGGTCGAGCAGTCGGATGAGGTCGCCGTCGATGCCGGGCGCGGAGGTGGCGCCGCTGCCGGTCACCGCAGGCTGCTTGGCGACCAGCGCGTCGACTTCGCGCCGGGCCGCGGCGCCGTCGCCGCCGGCGGCGTTGATCAGCCCGACTGCCATCCCCTGCTCGTCGTCCAGCAAAGCCTTGGCGTAATGGGCCGGCGTGATGCGCTGGTGATGCTCGCGGACCGCGATGGTCTGGGCCGCCTGCAGGAAGCCGCGCGCGCGGTCGGTCAGTTTCTCAAGGTCCATGCTTACCCCTCATTTTCAGGGCAATTTGGTGTGTTAGCCCGGCAACACAAGGCCCATGGGCCTCATTGCTGTGGCGCCAGGGGATCGACCGGCGGAGTGGCGATGTCGGACGGCTGGACCGGCGGGTCGGTCGTGGCCGGCGGGGCGGGGGCAACAGTTGGCGCGGCAGCGGGCGGCTGCGTGTCGGCGGGAGTCGCCGGCGGCCTGGCCGAGGCGATGACCAGCGGCCGGACGATCGGCGGGCATTCATTGGCCACCGCCGGGTCCATGTTCCAGCGGCGATATTTGGACGTGTCCACGTGGAAGCGAAGAAAGGCGTAGAAGCCGAGTCCAACCTCATAGGCGATACCGCGCCGTCCGTGGACCGCGCACAGGGTCCGCATCAGTTCGACCCGAGTGGTGGGCCGAAGCGGCACGAGGTCGATCGCCGAATAATGTTTGTGGGCGCTCTCGGGCGCGCCGCCGGCGCAGATGTTGAGGGTCGGATTGCGATAGCCGGACACCGGTTCGACCGGCCCCACGGCGGGAATCACATAATCCCGGACGTACCGGAGCGTCTGCACGATATGCGGCCATTCGCTGGTCGGCGGGATTTCGAATGGCTGGCCACGGCACTCCTGCCACGACGTGGCGGTCCGGAACAGCTGCCAGGTCGGGAGGATGCCAGCCACCTGATAGGTGGCGAGATAATCGTTGAAGGCCTTCACCTGGTTCGCACGCGCCGGAAGGGCGATGTACCAGCTGCGATACCCCATCTCGTCCTGTCCCGCGGTGATATAGGCCGCCGTCGGGTTCCAGGCCGGCGATTGGGCCAGCGAAGGCGACGCGAGCAGAATCGTAAGCAGCAAGAGCAGTCGCCTGATCATTGCTCATCAAAACCCGTAGGCGATTGAAAAGCAACGGCGCTCACCGCATGTCTGTGCAATGCAACAGCCAATTGATGTCGATTTGCCGCACAAGCTGGGCCGCGAGGAAGCCCGGCGACGAATCGCCGGCAATTTCCACAAGCTGCGCGACCATATCCCGGGCGGGGCGAGCCATATCAACGAACAGTGGAGCGGCGACCGGCTGAACCTCACCGTCCAAGCGATGGGCCAGTCGGTCGAGGCGGTGATCGACGTCGAGGAGACCAAGGTTCATTGCCGGATCCAGCTGCCCGGCATGCTCGCCCTGTTCGCCGCACCGATCGAGGCGATGCTGAAGGCCAAGGGCGGCGACCTGCTGCTGGAGGACAAGCGCTGAACGCTGAATCGGGGCCAGGTCTATTGACTGTCCCCGATTAGCCGCCAGTCTCTTCGCGGACGGCCAATAGGCAGTCCCCGGATGGAGGGCGCATGCGGCATTTCGCGATTGTGGGGTCGGGACCGGCGGGCTTCTACACCGCCGAGGCGTTGGCCAAGGCCTATGGCGATGGCGCCCGGATCGACATTATCGACCGCTATCCGGTGCCCTATGGCCTGATCCGCTTCGGAGTGGCGCCGGATCACCAGTCGCTGAAGGCGGTTTCCAAGCGCTATGACCAGGTGGCCGAAGGCGAAAGTGTCAGCTTCGTAGGCAACGTCACCGTTGGCAGCGACGTTTCGGCAGACGAGCTGCTGGCCCTATACGACGCGGTGATCCTGGCGATCGGCGCGCCCCATGACCGCAAGCTCGGAATCCCGGGCGAGGATCTGCCAGGGGTGGTCGGATCGGCGGAGTTTGTCGGCTGGTATAACGGTCACCCCGACTTCGCCGACCTCGACCCGCCGCTCGACGGCGCCCATGCGGCGGTGATCGGCAATGGCAATGTTGCGCTGGATTGCGCGCGCATCCTGTCGAAAAACCATCATGAGTTCGAGGGTTCGGACATTGTCGGCCATGCTCTGGAGGCACTCGACAGGTCGGCGGTCCGGACCATCACCATCCTTGGCCGGCGCGGCCCCCACCAGATTTCGATGACTCCGAAGGAGCTGGGCGAGCTGGGCCACCTGGAGGCGGCGACGCCCGCTGTCGATGGCGCGGACTTTCCGCCGGTCGAAGCCGACGATGCGCTGGAACCCGGACATCGCAAGTCGATCACCATCTTGCGCGACTTCGCCGCGGCGGGGCCGGATGAGACAAAGCACAGGCGGATCGTGTTCGATTTCTTCGCCAGGCCGGTGCGGATCGAGGGCGAGCGCAAGGCCGAGCGGATCATCGTCGAGCGGACCATGCTCGACGAATCCGGCGCGGCCAGGGGCACCGGCGAGACCTATGATGTGCCGGCGAACCTGGTCGTTACCTCAATCGGTTATCAGACCCCGCGGATCGACGGCATTCCCTATGACGAGCGCGGCGGGAAATTCGCCAATGAGCAGGGCCGGATCGCCGTGGGGCTCTACGCGGTCGGCTGGGCGCGGCGCGGGCCCACGGGCACCATCGGGACCAACCGGCCGGACGGTTATGAGGTCGCCGAGCAGGTGGCGGCGGCGATGCCTCCGGGATCGGAGGGCAGCAAGGTGGGCCGCGAGGGGCTGGCCAGGCTGCTCGAGGAACGCGGCATCAAGGCGACCAGCTTCGATGATTGGCGCTCGATCGAGGCGGCCGAAGTGGCCGCCGCGCGGCCCGGTTCCCCGCGCGAGAAGCTGGTCCGCCACGGCGACTGGCTAAAAGTTCTCGGCCGCTGATCGGCAGCCTTGCGCAAAGCGGAGTCGCCCGCTAGGAGGCCGCTCGCCCTGCACCGGACGGCAACGTCCGGGAGCCCGGTCGGGGAGTAGCTCAGCCTGGTAGAGCACTGTCTTCGGGAGGCAGGGGCCGGAGGTTCGAATCCTCTCTCCCCGACCATCGATTTTCTCAACTGTGCGGGGCACAGTTGAAGGAAAATCGATCAATGACACCAGCTTGTCCCAGCTCCATTGTCCTGTGCCGCTCGCAAGACTAGGCTTGCTCCATGACCAGCCAGTCGGACGAAGTGCATGTCGCGCACCGCTTCCGCGGCCCGCCGACGTCGGGCAATGGCGGCTATGTCGCCGGGCTGGTCGCCGAACGGATCGACGGGCCGGCCCAGGTCGACCTGCTGGCGCCGATCCCGCTTGAAGTGCCGCTTCACCGCCGCCGCGACGACGGAGACGTCATGCTGTTCGATGCGAACAGGAATTATGCGCATGGCCGTCCGCTCGAACAGCCGCTCGATTTCGAGATTCCGGGCCCGCCGACCGAGGATGAGGTGGAGGCGGCGGCGATGAGCTTTCCCGGACCGTCGGGCCATCCCATCCCCGGCTGTTTCGTGTGCGGCACCGAGCGCGGACCCGGCGACGGGCTTTGCATCTATCCGGGCGAGAGCCCGCATCGCGACGTGGCGGTGGCGGAGTGGACTCCGGATGAAAGTCTCGCCGACGAGCATGGCCATGTCGCGGAGCGCTACCTCTGGGCGGTGCTCGACTGCCCCAGCTATTTCGGTCTGTGCGAGCCGCGGCCGCTGGCGCTGCTGGCGCGACTGTCTGCGTCGATCGAGCGGCCGGTGCTGCCGGGCGAGCGGCTCAGCATCACCGCATGGGAGTTGAATCGCGAGGGCCGCAAGCATCATAGCGCCACGGTCATCCACGACCAGATAGGAGAGGTGGTGGCCGCCGCCCGCGCGCTGTGGATTGAGGTGGAATCGATTCCGGAGGTTTAGCGAGCCGCGGCGATCGCTTCGCGGACGCGGCCGAGCGCGAGCCCGACCGGATCCTTTTCGCCCATCAGCGCAAAGCTGCCGTTGAGCTCATAGGTGCAATGGCCATGGACCGTGGCGATCAGCGACCGGGCCAGATGCTCGACGTCGGTTTCGGACCGGGCCGGCAGTTCCCGGGCGATTTCGTCGAACACGATCTGGGTGAGCGCCCGGCGCTTCTGCATATCTTCGTCGGCCATTGTCATGCCCTCGGGTAGCCGGTGGTCGTAGATGGCCATCCACAATTTTGGATGTTCGCGGGCGAAGTCGAAATAGGCTTGGACGAGCGCGTGAATCCGGTCGCCTCGGCTGCGTTCGACGCGTGCGCGCAGATAATCGGTCCACAGCTCGAAGGTCCGGCCGTTGATGGCGGTCAGCAAATGGTCGAGGCTATCGAACAGATTGTAGACGGTGCCGACCGAATAGCCGACCCGCCGAGCGACCTCACGGGCGGAGAAGCCGGCGAAGCCGGTCTCGGCCAACAGCCGATGCCCTTGGGCGACGATCATCGCCTCCAGCTCAACCCTGCTGTGGTCGGACCGCCTGCCCATGACAGTTCAATAGGCCAGCAATTGAGCACTGTCTAATTATTTGTTGAACGCTGTTCAATTTCTGCTAATCAGCGGGTCGGAGGTCGCCAATGCTTGAGCTGCTGACGGTGTTGATGGCTGGCGTCATTGCCTACCTCATCAATGTGAACCGCCGCCTGAAGCAGCTCGAGCTATTGGCCGAAGGCGGGATCGAGTCTCGGCGGTATTTGCCGCCGCGGGCCGTGACCGGGGAAGCCGAGGCGACGCCGGAGTGGGCGCCTTCGCCGGTCAAGGAAGCACCCCCGGTCGCCGAAGCGCCGGCAGCCGTGGAAACGGCGCCCCCGATTGTTGAGCAGCCGCCGGAGCATACCGGGGTTGAGCCTGTCGACGAGGTCAAGGCGGAGGGCGAACCAGCGCGCGAGTTCGGATTCGAGGAATTGTTTGGCCGAAAGCTGCCGATCTGGGCCGGCGGGATCACACTGGCAGTGGCCGGCATGCTGATCGTCAAGCTGTCGATCGAGGCCGGGCTGCTGTCGCCATCGGTGCGCGTGATCATGGGCTCGATCTTCGGTCTCCTGCTGATCGGAGCGGCCGAACTGGCGCTTCGCCAGGAAGAACGGGTGCGCGATGAGCGCGTTCGTCAGGCGCTTTCGGGCGCGGGCATCGCCAGCCTCTATGCCAGCATCATGGTGGCGGGCAGTGTCTA
This sequence comes from Sphingomicrobium sp., assembly GCA_035711585.1. Classification (GTDB taxonomy): domain Bacteria; phylum Pseudomonadota; class Alphaproteobacteria; order Sphingomonadales; family Sphingomonadaceae; genus Sphingomicrobium. Next base: position 503 of record DASTCB010000015.1, on the reverse strand, counting down.
CCACCTGATCGATCCGTTTGTGGCGATGCTTGGAGCCGCCGCCGTGACCGCGCTGGCCCTGGGGCTGTCGCTTCGCTTCGGCGCGCCGAGCGCGCTGCACGGGCTGGCCGGCGGCCTGGCCGCGCCCGCCCTGATCGGATCCGACGCGCCCAACGTGCCCCTGCTGTCGCTCTATCTCGCGCTGGCGGTGGGCGGCCTCACTACCGTTTCGCGCAGCCAGCGGTGGGCGTGGCTGGGGATCAGCGCGCTGGTCGGCGGCTTCGGCTGGGGCATGCTGCTGATGCTCGGCGGGGCGCTGAGCGCGCCCGACACCATTTCGGTCGCGCTGTACCTGCTGCTGATCGGGGTCGCCTTGCCCATGCTCGGCTTCGCCGGCGGCTGGCAGGACCGGATGCGGCTGGTCGCCGCGATCGCCGCCGCGGCGCAAATGGCGGCGCTGGTGGCGACCGGCGGGTTCAGTCTCCTCAATTGGGGACTATTCGGGTTGCTCTCGCTGGCGATGT
>DASTCB010000014.1:0-16387 GCA_035711585.1 Sphingomicrobium sp. | reverse complement strand
CCGGCAACCTCGCCGAGGTGCTGGCGGGGCGGGGGACTGCCACGATCGTCCAGAACGAGGAGTGAGGGATGCCTTCGTACGACAAGAATGACATCAATCGCCGCATGCACGGCGCGCTGGAGGTGCTGAAGCATGACCTTGCCGGCCTCAGGACCGGACGCGCCTCGACTGCACTGGTCGATCCGATCCAGGTCGAAGTTTATGGCGCCAATATGCCGATCAACCAGGTCGCCACCATTTCCGTCCCTGAACCGCGCCTGCTGACCGTGCAGGTCTGGGACCGTAGCAATATGGCGGCGGTGGAAAAGGCGATCCGCAACGCCGGGCTGGGCATCAATCCAATTACCGACGGTCAGCTCATCCGCCTGCCGATACCTGACCTTACCGAGGAGCGCCGCAAGGAGCTGGCCAAGCTCGCTGGCCAATATGCGGAGAAAGCGCGCGTCGCCGTGCGCAACGTCCGCCGCGACGGCATGGAAGCGCTCAAGACCGACGAGAAGAAGCACGAAATCAGCGAGGACGAGCACAAGCGCCTCCACACCGAAGTCCAGAAGATGACCGACGACACGATCAAGGAGATCGACGCCGCGGCTCACACCAAGGAACAGGAAATCCTGGGGAAGTGACCGTGAACACGGCCCCGGCAAAAGGGGCATCTGAAACGGGCAAGGATGCCACAAGCGTGCCTCGCCACGTGGCCATCATCATGGACGGCAATGGCCGCTGGGCGTCAAAGCGTGGGTTGCCGCGGGTGGCAGGCCACCGCGCCGGTGCGGAAGCCGTTCGCCGAACCCTTAAGGCCGCCGTCAAAGCTGGCGTCCAAGTGCTTACTCTTTATGCTTTTTCATCCGAAAATTGGCGCCGGTCCGAGGATGAGATCAGCGACCTCAAGGGGCTGATGGGCTATTATCTCGAGCGCGAGCTGGACGAGCTGGCGCGGGAAGGCGTGAAGCTGCGGCTGATTGGCGATCATGCAGCCTTTGGACCGCAGCTCGCCAATCGACTTGAGCAAGCCCTGGAACGCACCGCGAGCAATGACCGGCTAACGCTGGTGGTCGCGCTGAACTATGGGGCGCGCGGAGAGATAGCAGCGGCCGCCAAGCGGCTGGCGGCCAGGGCTGCCAGGGGCGAGCTGGATCCAGCAGACCTCGATGAGGCGCGCTTCGGGGCGGAGCTGGCGACTCACGGCTTGCCTGATCTCGACCTGCTGATCCGTACGTCAGGCGAACAGCGACTTTCCAACTTCCTGCTGTGGCAGGCAGCCTATTCCGAGCTGCTTTTCACCGACACGCTTTGGCCCGATTTCGACGAGCAGCATTTCAATGCGGCCATCGAAGAGTTCGCCGGCCGCCAGCGCCGGTTTGGCGGCCGATGAAGGAATTGGCGACGAGAACCGCGGTCGGATGCATCCTGGTCGCCATTGCGCTCGCATCGGCGCTGTTCGGGGGGACGGTTTTTGCGGTCCTGGTCGCGCTGATTGCGACGATCATGTATCTGGAATGGTCGCGAATGGTCCGCCGCTGGGGCTGGCCCTGGCAGCTGTTTGGTTTCGTCTATTGCCTGCTGCCGGCCGTGTCCCTGCTCTGGATCCGCGAACGCGCCGAATATCAGGGGATTGGGACCGGTTTCGACCTTCTCATCTGGGTCTTCCTGGTGGTGTGGGCGACCGACATCGGCGCCTATTTCGCCGGCCGCGCCATTGGCGGTCCGAAGCTCGCTCCTTCGATCAGCCCCAACAAGACGATCGCAGGATTGGTCGGAGGTGTCGTCAGCGCGGCCCTGTTGGCCGGGGTCTGGGTCTACTATGTGAGGCTGCCGGCGATTCTGCTCTGGCTGGCGGTTATTTTCGCGGTTGCAGCCCAACTCGGCGACCTGTTCGAAAGCGGGCTGAAGCGCCGGGCAGGGATCAAGGACAGCGGAACCTGGCTCCCCGGGCATGGTGGGCTGCTCGATCGATTGGACGGGCTCGTGCCGGTCGCTGTATTGACCGCCGCGATGATGGTTGCCAACGCCCTATGACGCGCCGGAAAATCTCGATCCTCGGGGCAACCGGATCGGTGGGCACCTCCACGCTCGATCTCATTGAGCGTCATCCGGATCGGTTCGAGGTGGTGTCGCTGACCGCTGCAAAGAACGTCGGCTTGCTGGCCGATGCGGCCATCAGGACGCGGGCGCGGCTAGCGGTCATCGGCGACGAAACCCTCTTGGCCGAGCTGGAACAGCGCCTGGCAAGCAGCGATTGCCGCGCCGCCACCGGGCAGGAGGCGCTGGCCGAAGCCGCCGCGGGCGAGGCCGACTGGGTGATGGCGGCGATCGTCGGCTGCGCCGGCCTGGAGCCGGTCATGGCCGCGATCAACGCGGGAAAGACAGTCGCGCTGGCCAACAAGGAGGCGCTGGTCACCGCTGGGGAGCTCATGATCGACGCGGCCAGGGCCTCTGGCGCAGCCATCCTGCCGGTAGACAGCGAACATAATGCTATTTACCAATGTCTTGCCGGCAGTCGCTCGGAAGATGTATCAAGATTAATATTGACTGCAAGCGGCGGTCCTTTCCGTGGCAGGAGCCGCGAAGAAATGGCCGTGATGACACCCGAGCAGGCGGTCGCCCATCCCAACTGGTCGATGGGCGCCAAGATCAGCGTCGATTCGGCGACAATGATGAACAAGGGGCTCGAGCTGATCGAAGCCCATCACCTGTTTGGACTGCCGAGCGATCGGATCGAGATCCTCGTTCATCCCCAATCCGTGATCCATTCGATGGTCGAATATGTTGACGGCTCGGTCCTAGCCCAGCTTGGCAGCCCCGACATGCGCATTCCCATCGCCCACACGCTAGCCTGGCCGGAGCGGATGGAGACGCCGGCCGAACGGCTCGATCTTGCCCGCATCAGGTCACTCTCATTCGAGGAGCCCGACTTCAGCCGCTTTCCTGCCCTGCGTGTCGCGCGTGAAGCGCTCGAGGCGGGCGGTGCCGCGCCGGTCATCCTCAATGCCGCCAATGAGCAAGCGGTTGCCGCCTTTCTCGACCGGAAAGTCGGCTTCCTCGACATTGTTCGGACGGTGGAAGAAGCGGTCGCTCGGACAGGCGCGGCAGCGCCCCAGTCCATCGCCGAAGTGATCGACATCGACCGCAATGCGAGAGCATTGGCACAATCCCTCATGAGCGAGATGGCCGCCTGATGTTTGCCCAGCCGCCGCTATGGTTCATCGTGGTCGCATTTTTGCTCGCGATTGGGCCGCTCGTCGTCATCCATGAGCTGGGCCATTATTGGGTCGCGCGGCTGTTCGGGGTCGGCGCCGAGCAGTTCTCGATCGGTTTCGGGCGAGAGATTTTCGGTTGGACCGATAAGCGCCAGACGCGCTGGAAGGTGGGCTGGTTGCCACTGGGCGGCTATGTCCGATTCGTAGGTGACATGAACCCCGCCAGCCAGCCGGACCCCGACTCCGCGCTGCCTCCCGAGCAACGAGCGGTAGCCTTTCACCTCAAGCCCTGGTGGCAGCGCTTCCTGATCGTGCTTGCCGGGCCGATGGCCAATTTCCTCCTGGCGATCGCCATTTTCGCTGCCTTTTTCTCGGTTTTCGGAGTGCCTCGAACGCCGGCCGTTGTGGGGCAGGTCCAGCCGAATAGCGTTGCCGCCAGCATCGGACTTCAGCGGGGAGATCGGATTGAATCCATTGCTGGTCAGGAAATCCAGTCCTTTGAGGATTTGCGCCGTGTGGTGTCGATCCGGCCGGGCGAGCGTGTCCGGATCGAGATCGAGCGGGCGGGGCGTGTCGTGGGCACTGAAGCGACGATCGGGGCCCAGGAAGTGACCGACGAGTTCGGCCAGAAATTCCGGATCGGGTTGCTTGGCGTCCTTGGCGGTGAGCGGGTGCTCGAGCCTGTTCCGATCCTGAAGGCAGTGCCCGAAGCGGCCACCTATACGCTCAAGCTAACCCGTTCGATGATTGATGGCTTGATTCAAATCGTCACCGGGCGGCGCTCGACCAAGGATCTCGGAGGGCCCCTCAAAATGGCTCAGATCGCCGGGCAACAGGCAAGCCTTGGCGCATTCGAGTTCATCCAGCTGATCGCGCTCTTCTCCATAAATCTAGGGTTCATCAACCTCTTGCCAGTCCCTATGCTCGATGGCGGACACCTCGTCTTTTATGCCGCGGAAGCCGTCAGGCGCCGGCCGGTCAGCGAACGGGCACAGGATTGGGCATTTCGTGGCGGACTTGCACTGCTGCTCGCGCTGCTGGTGTTCGTCACGGTCAACGACTTGGCGTCTTTTGGACTGTTCGAACGACTTGGACGCTTGATTGGTTAGAGCGGTTGGGGCAGGGCTAGGCATCAATCGCGGCGCCGCGGGCAGCGGGCCGCTCAGCAAATTAGGCGGGGAAGCGTGAGTTTCAGCACCAATTCTTACACCAAGCGGATGGCCAGCGTTCTCCTGGTAGGGACCATCCTTGGCGGCTGGTCCGCCCCGGTGCTGGCTCAAGAGGCCCCGGCGACGCAGCCGGAAGCGGCAACGCCTGCAACGACGCAGCCTGCGCCAGCGCCGGTGGCCACGGCCGGTACGGTCCGGTCGATTCGCGTTGTCGGCGCCGAGCGCCTGGAGCCCGAAACGGTTCGCAGCTACGCCAATCTGGTCCCCGGGCAGGAATATACCACCGAAACGCTCGATCAGGCGCTGAAGGACCTTTACGCGACCGAGTTGTTCGCCGACGTCGTCATCACCGGCGCCGATACGGGGAATCTGGTGATCACCGTCCGCGAGAATCCGGTGATCAACCGCATCGTGCTGGAGGGCAACAAGCGGATCAAGAACGACAAGATTGCCCCAGAAATCAAGCTCGCACCGCGCCAGATTTTTACCCGATCCAAGGTTCGCGCCGACGTTGACCGGATCGTCGAACTCTATCGCCGTGAAGGCCGTTTTGCCGCGACGGTCGAACCGAAGATCATTCAGCTGGATCAGAACCGCGTCGACCTGGTCTTCGAAATCTCCGAGGGCGACAAGTCCAAGGTCCGCGCCATCAACATCATCGGCAACGAGCAATATTCGGACGGGCGGCTCCGAAAGGAAATGTTCACCAAGGAGGCCGGCGGCCTCCTCGGAATCTTCAAGTCTAACGATAGCTATGATCCGGATCGACTGGCGGCCGACCAGCAGAAGCTGCGCGCCTTCTACCTGACCGAAGGCTATGCCGATTTCCGGGTCGTGTCGGCGCTGGCCGAACTCACCCCCGACCGCAGGGACTTCATCATCACCTATGTGATCGAGGAAGGACCACGCTACAAATTCGGGACGGTCGAGGCCGAAAGCGAGCTGCGCGACTTCACTCCCGAGTTCATCAAGTCGCTGGTGAGGATCCAGCCAGGCGATTGGTTCAACGCCAAGCTCGTCGAGGACACCGTTACCGGGTTGAATGAGGTTGCCGGAGCTCAGGGTTACGCATTCGCCGACGTGTCGCCGAATTTCGAGCGTGACGCCGAAGCAAAGACGATGAGCCTTACGTTTCGCGTCGCCGAGACCCCGAGAGTCTATGTCGAGCGGATCAACATCCAGGGCAACACCGTTACCCGCGACAAGGTGATCCGCCGCGAGTTCCGCCTGAATGAAGGCGACGCATTCAACGCCTTGAGGGTGAAGCGCAGCCAGGACCGGATCCAGAGCCTGGGCTTCTTCCAGGAGAATCTGGAAATCAAGCAGGCCCAGGGCTCGGCGAACGACCGGGTGGTCCTGAACCTGGATGTCGAGGAAAAATCGACGGGCGAACTGCAGTTGTCGGCGGGCTATTCGAGCCTTGAGAAATTCATTCTGTCGGCCTCGGTCGCTCAGCGGAACTTCATGGGCAAGGGTCAGGTTCTGCAGACCGGCATCACCTACTCGCGCTATTCCAAATCGATCTCTGCCGGCTTCACCGAGCCCTTCTTCATGGACAAGAGCATCTTGCTGGGGGGTGAGCTGTTCTACCGCGACTACAGCAGCTTCAACTATGACAACGAGGGTGATCGTAACCAGACTTATGGGCAAAAATCGATCGGTGGCACAGCACGGCTCGGTTTCCCGGTAACGGAGTATGTGACTTTCGGTACGCGCTATTCGCTAGTCCGTGACGACATCACGCTCGACGAAGACACATTCTTCAGCGACATCGACAATGACGTCGACACGCCCGACGAATGTAATCCCAATCTCGCAAGCGACTATCTCTGTCAGGAGCTTGGACAGCGACTGACGTCAATGGTGGGTTACACCGCGGCCTATGATGATACGAACGGCATTCGTGCCACCCGTGGCCAGCGCGTCGTGTTTAGCCAGGATTTTGCAGGACTGGGAGGCGATACTCGCTTCGTTCGCCAGCGGATCGACGCCACCAAGTTCTTCTCGCTGCCGGCCGGATTTGTGCTCTCCGTGCACGGCGAGGGGGGCTACGTTCATCCGCTCCAGGATGCAAAGAATGAGGGTCAGGATCCAATCCGGATCAGCGACAGGTTTTTCGGTCCCCAGCTGCGCGGCTTCGATATCCGAGGAATAGGACCTCGCGTTATCCGCAACCCTTATATTTCGGAAACCGAGGTCGATACTTCCGAGATCCGGTTCAGCGACGCCCTCGGCGGTCGAGCCTATTATATGGGCCGGATCGAGGTGGAGTTTCCGGCCAACTCGACGCTCAGGAATTTGGGCATTCGTCCCTCCGCTTTTGTCGACATCGGCTCCGTGTGGAACCTGACCAAGCCGAACCTGGATGATAGGCCGGGCGTTTGCTCGGGACCGGACGGCAGCGACGAGGATGAATTTGTTGACGTCATCACGCTTCCGACCGGCAACACGCTAACGTGTGAACAAGCAGCGACGGCAGCAGGCCGCGACGATGCGGATGAGTTCGGCTATGTATCGGGTTCAGGGTTCAAGGAATTTTTCCTCGGCAACTCCGTAAAGCCGCGCTTGTCGGTCGGCGTCGGCGTAAACTGGGTATCGCCTTTCGGTCCGCTGCGCATCGACATCGCCAAGGCCCTGCTCAAGCAGGAAGGCGACGAAACCAAGCTCTTCTCATTCAACGTAGGAACCCAATTCTAATGAAGACTTATCTTGCCGCTGCCTTGGTCGCAGCTTCCGTCCTCGCTACTCCAGCGCTTGCCCAGCGTGCCCCCGCAGCAGTCGTCGTGGTGGTCGACACCGATCGGGTCTATCGCGACTGCAACGCTTGCCGCACCGCTCAGACCCAGCTGCAGACGCAGGTGACCAACCTGCGCAACCGCCAGCAGACTCTCGAGAACCAGTTGCGACCCGAAGGACAGGCGATCCAGCAGGCCGTAACCGCGCTGGCCGGAAAGCAGCCGGACGCCGCGCTGACCAACCGCGTGAAGGCGTTCCAGCAGCGCCAGGAACAGGCCAACCAGGAATTGGCCCGTGGCCAGCAGAACATCCAGTCGATCCAGGCCAACGTGCTCCGCCAGATCAACGAGCGGCTTCAGCCGGCGATCAACCAGGTGATGACGCAGAAGGGTGCCAATTTGGCGGTCAGCCTCGATGCGACGCTTGCTCATGGCCAGGCCACCAACGTGACCAATGACGTGCTGGCGGCGCTGAATGCCTCGCTTCCGTCGGTCAGCGTCACGCCGCTCCCGCAACAGCAACAGCAACAGCAGCAGACCCCCCAGGGGCGATAAGCGCCGGTGAACGACACCACGCCGGACGCCGCCGTCGGCCCGCTGGACGTCCGGCGGGTGATGGCGGCGCTGCCGCATCGCTACCCAATGCTGTTGGTCGATCGAGTCGAAAAGATCGTAACCGACCGGTCGATCACCGCCATCAAGGCGGTCAGCATGAACGAGGGCTTCTTCCAGGGACATTTCCCCGGGCGCCCGATCATGCCTGGAGTGCTGATCGTCGAGGCGCTGGCCCAGGCGGCCGGTGTCCTGGCGGTCGAGAGCCTTGGTCTCGCGAACAGCGGCAAGCTGGTTTATTTCATGGCGATCGAAGGGGCGAAGTTCCGCAATCCCGTGGAACCTGGCTGCCTGCTCCAGCTCGATGTCGAGTTCGTGCAGAAGCGGACCAGCGTCTGCAAGTTCGCCGGCAGGGCGTCAGTCGAGGGCAAGGTGGTGGCGGAAGCCAATTTCACGGCAATGATCGCCGATCCTCCGCCCGCCTGATAGTCCAAGCTCCATTGACTGCTCGGATCCTGAAGATCTGTTCGAAGCGCTCGCTAGCCATCAGGCCCGCGGGCGCTTCGTCCATCTGGACCTGGCCATCGGCGATCAGCAGCGCGCGGCTGAAACGGTGGAGCTGGCTCAGATCGTGAAGGGCGACCAGCACGGCCTGGCCGGATTCAGCGGCGGTCTCCAAAATCGAGAGAAATTGCAGGACCCAGTAAGGGTCAAGGTTGGAGAGAGGCTCGTCGAGAAAAAGGATTTCGGGCCGTGCGGCGAGAGCCCGGGCAGTTAACACCCGGGCCCGCTCACCGGTCGAGAGCCGGTTGACCGGGCGATCGGCCAATTCTTCCAGATCGAGCAAAGAGATGAGCTCGTCGAGGCGGCATTGGTCCGGTCGATCCAGGCCGAGCGCAATCACGTCGCGCGCGGCGATCGGCCAGGCCACGTCGCGTGAGGCCGGCAGGAAGGATAGCAGCTGGCGCCGGCGGGCGAGTGGGGCCTGATCTACATCCTCCCCATCGATCTCAACCTGGCCTGACGCGGTTTCGATGCGGGCGAGGGCCCGCAGCAGGCTGGTCTTGCCGCCGCCATTGGGACCGACCAGCGCGACCAGTTCGCCGGCTCCAACCCGAAGATCGGTCGGTTTGAGTCGATCGGTGATGCCGACCCCGCGGGCGACGAGTGACGTCATGCCGTCACCCTCCGCCGCATGGTGACCACCAGCCAGATGAACAGGGGAGTGCCGAACAGCGCAGTAATCACGCCAACGGGGATCGGGCGGTCGAGCGGGACGGCGCGGACGACAAGGTCGGCAAGAGCCAGCAGCATCGCACCGATGAGCGCGGCGGGGACCATCGCTCGCCCGGGATGGCCGCGGCTGATCCAGCGCGCGAACACCGGCGCCACCAGCCCGACGAAGCCGATCGCCCCTGCGACGGAGACGCAAGCGCCAACTGCGACAGCGGACAGGGCGATGACCTCCAGCGCCAGTCTGCGGGGCTTCAGGCCGAGCGACCCAGCAACGTCTTCGCCAAGCGCCAAGAGGTCGAGCGCATGGGCCCGCCGAAGGAGCAGGGCCGCTGCAACGCCAGCGGGGATCAGCGCCGCCGCGGCCTGGGCGAGGCTGCGGTCGGCGAAATTGCCCATCAGCCAGTCGTAGGCGTCATAGAAGGCGAATGGGGAGGGGGCCAAGGCCAAGGCAAGGCTGGTGCCAGCACCTGCGGCAAGCGAAATGGCCAGGCCGGCCAGCAACAGCGTCGCCGTGTCCGCCCTGCGGCCGGCGAGCGTGACCAGCAGGGCCAATGTCGCGAGTGCGCCCGCGGCGCCACAGGCAGCAAGGAGCAGTGGCTGGGTGAGGCCCAGCCAATAGCCGCCAAGAACTGCGCCGAGTGCCGCACCACTGGAAGCGCCGCTGATGTCGGGCGAGGCCAGCGGGTTGGCGAACATCGCCTGCAGCGCTGCGCCGCTGATCCCCAGCACTGCGCCATAGCCAAGCACCAGCAGCGTGCGCGGCAGTCGCAGCTCGATCAGGAGGAGATTCGCAAGGCCGGGGTCGATCGCGCGTGCTTCCTGAAGGGACCCCAGCGGCAGCAGCAGGTGGGCAGCGGCAAAGCCGAACAGAAGGGCGATCACCAGCAGCCTCACAGGGCCCGCCTCAACCTTTCGATCTCACCGAGCATCAGCGGCCCGGCGCAGGTCCAGGGTCGGCCATCGATGGTCACGATTTTCGACGCCTTGGGCCTGGCCAGCGGATGATCGAGCCAGATCTGCCCAATCGATCGCTCCGTGCGCCGATAGGCCGAGCGAAGCAAAACCGCAGGCGGCCGGGTGGCGAGCAATTCCAGGCTGGCGCGGCCGCCGGGCAGGGCGCGCTGCCTGAGGCCGGCCAGTTTCATCCATTCCGCCTCGACCGACTGGGCCCCGACGCTGTTGCCGCCCGATCCGAGGAAGATTGCGTCACGGGTTGGCTGGGGAACCGCCTGCAGCCTCGCAAGCCACCTTTTCCAGGGCAGGGCGCGGGCCGGCTCGCCCAGCGCTGAAGCAACCCTGTCCATGTTCGACGCGACCTCGCCGATCGTCATGGGGAAGGGGAGGTCGATCGTCTGAAGGCCCATCCGCCTGGCGATCATTGCGGTAGCGCGGCCACCACCTCCCATTGTTATCAGGAGGTTTGGCCTCGCTCTTAACGCGCTTTCGAGATCGCCGCGGTTGCCGGGGAAGCGCTGCCCCAAGCGCCACAGCGAACTGTCGGCCGGGTCGCGCGATAGCCGGCTGACACTGGCGACCTGCTGCGGCCGGGCGAGGAGCAGCAGATATTCGTCGGTGCACATGTTGAGCGAGGCCACGCGAACAGCGGCGCTAGCGGCCAAGAGCGACGCGAAGCCCGGCATGGATGCTCCTTCCCTCCGTCCGGTAGCCGAACACATCCTGATAGTCGGCGTCAAAGGCATTGGCGATGCGGACGTGGATTTCGAGCGGGTCGATGATTCGGCAGGCGATCCGGGCGCTTGCCAGCCAATAAGGATCAAGCCGAACCTGGGCGGAGGGGATGACATCGAAGTTGGTGTCGGTCCTTTCGCTGGTATAGGCGACCGCCGCGCCATAGATGAAGCGCCCGGCCGTCCCGTCAATCCCGACACTGCCGCTATGCCTGGGCCGGCGTTGCTCTTTCAGCTGCGCGTCACCGATGTCGGGCTCGCTGGCATCGAGCCAGGCATAGTTCACCGTCAGGCGAAGCGCCTCGGATGGGTAATAATAACCTTCTAGTTCAACGCCGTGTCGCTTGCTTCTGCCCTCGGCATTCACGGTTGTTGACGAGAAATCTGGCAGAAAGACAGTTGCGATCTCGTCTTTCAGCCGCTGGCGGAAGTAGGTGGCCGAACCGCCAAGGATGCCGGCGGAATATCGAAGGGAGATCTCGCCGCCGCGGCTGGATTCTGCTTTCAGGTCGGGGTTGCCGACGAAGGACGGCGGGAAAAAGCCGAACAGGTCGAAGAAGCTGGGCTGGGCGATGCCCTCGCCATAGCTGCCGGCGAGTGCCAACCCGTGACCGAGTTCAACCCTTAGCGCTGCGCGGAAGGTGGTCGCGTCCTTGAACTCGGAGAATATATCGTGGCGAACCGCGACATTGGCGCTTACCGGACCAAAATCCTGCGCCAACCATTCGAGCGCCACGGATTCGTGATGGCGCGACTGATCCTGGTGAGGAAAATCTCCCCGAACCTTGAAGGTCTCCCGCTCGCTTTCGATTGCTGCAATCAGCTGATGCTTTCCGAAGTTGTGGCCGCCTTCCAGTCCAAGGGTACGGCGCTTGGCCGATGTCCGGTTCAGCGGATTGTCATCGACATAGTTGCGATTGGACGAGCCGAGCAGGCTGGCAGAAGCGACGGCATAGCTCCTGTCCCGTTTGCCTGTTTCCACGAACAGCCGGCCTGCGGCCATGCGGTTCTTGCTGTGGTCGAGCGTATCGGTGTGAGGGAAGGGGAATGTGTCGGAAAAGCCGTCGAATTCGCTTTCCGCCCATTGCGCGAACCCTGATCCGCCAATCAGGATGTTGGGGTCGATCCGGTAGCGGCCGGAACCACGCAGCCCGACGTTGCCGTAGCCGTCCTTGTCCCCGTCTCCCTCGACGCTATTGATGCCGTCGCTGCGCTGCCCGGCGACGCCGAGCGAGATACCCCGATCGGCATTGCCCAGCTCGGTCCGAGCTGCTCCGCGCCAGGCATCGCGGCTGCCCGCTTCGACGAAGGCCTGCGTTGCGCCCGAGCCAGGGGCCGGGCCGCTGACCGCGACTACGCCGCCGATCGCTTCCGACCCCCACAAAGCGGACTGGGGACCTCGGGCAACCTCGATCCGGCTGGCGAGATCGGCATTGAGCAGCTCGAAACGCGGTTCGTTGCCCGCGGCGGGGTCGTTGGCGCGGATTCCCTCGACGAACAGCAGGGTATGGTTGGCCTCCGCGCCCCGGATGCGGACCTGGGTCAGCGACCCGGCTGGCCCGCTGGTCGCCACCGCAACCGACGGGACGAGCCGGAGCAGGTCGGGCACCAGCGGCGACCCAATCCGCTCGATGCGGTCGGCATCGATCAGCGTGACGCTGGCGGGAGTCTCGTCACCCTCTTCTTCGGCGCGCGAAGCGGTTACGATGATGGCGGGCGGTTCATTTGGTAGATCAATCACTTGCAATCCTTCCTTTCCATGACAAGTCGTCACGGAGGGAAGGATCGCAGCCAAGCGATCTCCCACGTCCCGCGGCTGGTCCCGGCCGGAGAGCGGACGACGGGCCAGGGCGGGTATCTGACTACGCTCAGCAGGTGCTGAGATCACAGTTGCGGGCACAGTGCCGGATGTTCGCCGGCTTCCCCCTTCGCCCGCGGCATTACACCGCGGGAACCCTGGTCGCTGCGCGCGGAGTGCTCCTCGCCCCGGCAACTTGTCAAGCCGGGCTGCTTCAGCTAGGGGCGCGCTTCACATTCTGAGGCTGGTCGGAACCAGCCACCTTACAAGGAATATATCATGAAGAGCGGGACTCACCCCGATTATCACTTCATCACGGTCGAGATGACCGACGGCACCAAGTATCAGACCCGGTCGACCTGGGGCAAGGAAGGCGACACCCTGCACCTCGACATCGACCCGTCGGCACACCCGGCCTGGACCGGCGGACGCGGCCAGATGCTCGACACCGGCGGCCAGGTCGCGCGCTTCAACAAGCGTTTCGGCGGCCTCACCCTGGGCAAGAAGTAAGCGTCGAAAACGGTGCGCTCGGCTCCGACGCTGGAGACCGAGCGTCTCCTCCTTCGCCATTACCGCAAGCAAGATTTCCGCCCGCACCATGCGATCGTGGGCGACGACGAAGTCATGCGCTTCGTCGGCGGCAAGGGCATCAGCGAGGAGGATTGCTGGAGGCGTTTGGCGGCGTCGGTCGGCATGTGGGACCTGCTCGGCTTCGGCGGCTGGGCGGTGGTCCGCAAGGCCGATGACGAGATCGTCGGCACCGTCAGCCTGTTCAATGCATGGCGAGCGCTGGAGCCAGTGTTCGAAGAAGAGCCTGAAATGGGCTGGATCTTCGCCAAGGAGGTCCATGGGCAGGGCTTGGCGGGCGAGGCTTGCCGGGCGGTGCTGGAATGGGCCGATTCAGTCCTGCAGCCGACGCCGATCTGGGCGATCATCGCCCCGGAAAATTCAGCCTCGCTGAACCTTGCCGCTCGGCTTGGGTTCGAGCGGGTCAACGACACCCTCTACCATGACGAGCCGACGGTGATCCTGAAGCGACCGGCCATTATCGGCTGATTACCAGCCGCCTCCGCCGCCGCCACCGCCGCCTCCGCCCGAAGATCCACCGCCGCCCGAACCGCTCGACGAGCCTGGGGCGGTCGAGGCGGAACTGATGGTGCTGGCGAGCGAGGAGCCAATCGAGTCGACAAAGCCGCCGGTATCATCCCAGGGATTGTGGCTGCCCGAATACCAGCCGAAACCCTGGCTGGCGACGGGAGCAGTGGCCGCCGCGGCAAGGAGGCCGGTGTAGCGATCCGCCCAGCGGTTCTCGACGCCCAAGGCGATCGCATAGGGCAGGTAGCGTTCGAACAGCTGCAGCGTGTCTTCCGGGGCCTGCATCCGGTCGAGCCGATCGCGCTCGGTGATCGACAAATATTGCTTGAAGCCGGCGATGCGGTCGAGGACGGCGCGGCCCTCCCTGGTGGGCGCTGACATCCAGAAGAAGCTGCTGAGCACGAAGGGAAGGCCGACCAGAGGGATGGCCAGCGGAATCCAGCGCCCGGTCTTCAGCGCCTCCGGGATGACCGGCAGGGCGAGGACCAGCCCGATTCCGCCGACGATCACTGCGACCAGGTGGAACAGGCAGCGGCCGGTGCTCTTGTCGTTGGGTGCGGCGTGGAAAATCAGCGCCGCGATGCCGAGGGCCGCCGCGGACAGCAGCACCAACAGCTGGTTGCCGGCGCCTTCGGAGATGACGACGCTAGCCGCCGCCAACCATATCGCGGCGACGATCACGACCACCGCCGCCCCGATCCAGCCATAGTTGCGCAGGAACAGCTTGCCCTCATAGGCTTCGCCAAACCGATCGCCCAAAGCCTTCTTGGCCGCCGAGAAGGTGGCGTGGTTCTTCTGCTCCATCAGCAGCGATTCATTGGGACTGACCAGCGTGTTGAGGAATGCCTGCTCGGTGGCGGGAAGCGGTTGGGTTTCGCCATAGACGAAGCGCTCGATCCGCCTTTTGTCGCCGCCGAACCAGCCGCCGTCCTCTTCGACCAGCCGGACATGGCCCTTGACCGCCGCGTCGACCAGGGCCGCAGCGAAGCCCCGATTGTCGAGATTCTGGATGAGGACATAGCGCATCGCGGCTGGCGATAGATCGTCGGGCGGCGAGAAAAGCGGGACGACGGTGCCAGGGCGCGGGTCGCGGCCCGCCATGCGCCAGGCATAAAAGAGATAGCCAAGGATGCCGGCGAGGCCGGCGGCGCCGGCCAGCGGCGGGCCCCAGTCGGACAGGAACCAGCCAAGGCGCGTCGACTCCGAGGGCTCGGCGACCACGCCCTTGGGGAAAGCGGCGGCGACGGTGAGGCCTTCCTGGGGATAGAGCGGCCGCGTGGTGATGAAGCGGATCGACCCGGGCTCCTCCGAGATCACGCGCGCTGCTTGCTCGGTCGAGCCCTGCCTCCCCGTGTAGGCGGCACGCTGGCCGAAGCGGGCCGGCGAGGGAAGGGTGATCGTCGCTGTCGCCCGGTCGATTGGGAAATTCCAATCATTGCCGGTGACGTTCCAGTAGAGCTCGTCATAACCGTCGAACCGCCCGATCATCCGGTTTGCACGGTAGCGGATGGTGTAGAGATGCTGGCCCCGGGGAACGATGCGGTCGGCGCTGCCGATGCGGATCCGGACGCCGTTGGTCAGGGTCTCGACCTTGTTCGGCTCGCTTTGACCGTCGAGCAGAGTCTCGACCAAGGTGAAGCCGACCTTGACCCGCCGGCCGCGCGGCGCGTCGTATCGCGTCGGAAAGTCGCGATAGATGCCGTGGTTGATGGCGACATTCTCGACCCGCACATGGATCGTCTCGGTGACGTCGAGCGTGCCGTCGGTCCCTATCGCGACCTGGCTGTCGAAACTGAGGATGCGCTCCTCGGCCACCGCGGCCTGCGGCACGAGAAGAGCCGTCAGTGCGAACAGCGTGGCAAGCAACCAGCGCATGGGCGCTAGGGCCGCTGGAACTCGACCTTGGGAGCTTGTCTGATCGCCGGGTCGGCGTCCTCGTAATAGGGCTCTTCCTTGAAGCCCATCGGAGTCGCGAACAGCATGTCGGGGAAGGAGAAGATGCGGGTGTTGAGGTCGCGCGCGGTGGCATTGTAGTAGCGCCGGGCGGACTGGAGCTCGCCTTCGAGCGAGCTCAGCTCGCCCTGCAACTGGCGGAAATTGGCGTCGGCCTTGAGCTCGGGATAGGCTTCAGCGACCGCGAACAGCCGGCCAAGCATGGCGGTCATCGCATTGTCGGCCTGGGCGGTCGCAGCGACGCTTCCAGCATTCATCGCATCGCCGCGGTGGGCGACGACTGCGTCGAGGGTCTCGCGCTCATGCGTGGCATAGCCCTTGACCGTCTCGACCAGGTTGGGGACCAAATCGGCGCGGCGGCGAAGCTGGACGGTGATGCCGCTGAACGCCTCATGGACCAGTGCGCGCAGCCTGACGAGGCGATTGTAGACGGCGATGCCGTAGAGCAGCAGCAGGACGACCGCGCCGAGGAAGATCCAGAATAAGGTCATGACGATGCTCCCCCCGATTTCGGAGGGAGCATAGGAAAATCGTCATACCAGCGAAAGCTGGTATCTCATTTCTTCAAGGAGACCCCAGCCTGCGCTGGGTGACGGCCTCGGTTCCCATCAAAGTACTACTTTGATGGCGCCCTTGTTGGGGTCGTCAGAAAGCCGGAATTCCGGTGATCGCGCGCCCGAGGATCAGCGCATGGACGTCATGCGTGCCTTCATAGGTGTTGACCGTCTCCAGGTTGGCGGCGTGGCGCATCACATGGAACTCGGCGGAAATGCCGTTGCCGCCATGCATGTCGCGGGCCTGCCTCGCGATGTCGAGCGCCTTGCCGCAATTGTTGCGCTTGATCAGGCTGATCGCCTCCGGAATTAGCTCCCCGGCTTCCAGGCGGCGGCCGACGCGCAGCGCCGCCTGAAGTCCCAATGTGATCTCGGTGATCATGTTGGCGAGCTTGAGCTGGACCAAC
>DASTCB010000013.1:0-5213 GCA_035711585.1 Sphingomicrobium sp. | reverse complement strand
GGAGCGAGCCTGGTGACAGCCGGCCTCTGCGGAACGCTGTAGCCGGCGACATGCATCATCTCGCTCGGCGAGCGGGATGGGCCCTGGGCGATTTCGAGCGGGTCAGCATCGCCGGTCAGCTTGGGCCGCTGCGGCACCGCCTGCTCGATCGGAGCCGATGCGAGCACCACCGGCGCCTCGATCGCCGGCTTCCTCTTGGGTGCAACCAGCGTCGCCAGGTGGAAGCCGCCATCGACGAACTGGTCGGCGGTCGGCGCCGACAGGCGGATGAACTTCACGTTCCACCGCTCCAGCTGGGCGAGGCGGCCGCGAGTCCCGATCTCGGTCTGCAGCAGGCGGATGTCGCGCTGGGCGAGTGCGATCTTGGTCTCTACTTCCTCCAGATCGGAGCGCTCGGAGGCGACGTTCAGCGAGATGAGGTAGAACCCCAGCGCCGCGCCCGCCACCGCCCCGGCCCACAATACCGATCCGAAGCCACGCGCGCTCATTGTACTGCCCTCTTCTCCTGGTCCCACGCGGGCGCATCGGTACGGACCGCGGTACGGAGCCGAGCCGAGCGCGCGCGCGGGTTTCGGGCCAGCTCGGCCTCGGAGGGCGAGACCGGCTTGGCGACTTGTTCGAAGGTCGGGGGCGGCCCCTTGGTGGCCATCGGCCGATGGCGCGAGCCGGAAGGGACATCCCCGCTGCGGACCTTGAGGAAGCGCTTGACGATGCGATCCT
Organism: Sphingomicrobium sp.; assembly: GCA_035711585.1. Taxonomy (GTDB): domain Bacteria; phylum Pseudomonadota; class Alphaproteobacteria; order Sphingomonadales; family Sphingomonadaceae; genus Sphingomicrobium. The sequence continues at coordinate 4,493 of DASTCB010000013.1, read as the reverse complement.
CCAGGCTGTGGAAGGTGACCACCGCCAAGCGGCCGCCGGGACGAAGCGACCGCTCGGCGGCCCGGAGTCCTTGCTCCAGCTCGTCAAGCTCTGCGTTGAGGTGAATCCGGATGGCCTGGAAGGTGCGCGTCGCGGGATCGCTCTTCTGACCCTGCCGGTACCCCAGCGCCTTCCGCACCACCGCCGCCAGCTCGGCCGTACGGGTCAACGGCCTTGCAGCGACGATGGCGCGGGCGACCGCGCGAGCGCGCGGCTCCTCACCATAATCCTTGAGGACGCGGGCAATCTCGCCCTCTTCGGCATGGTTGAGGAAATCGGCGGCGGTCTGGCCCGACTGGCTCATGCGCATGTCGAGCGGGCCGTCCTTCTGGAAGGAGAAGCCGCGCTCCGCCTGGTCGAGCTGCATCGACGAAACGCCGATATCGAGCGCGATTCCGTCGACCGGCAGCAGGCCGCGCTCGGCCAGCACCCGGTCCATTTGCGAAAAGCGCTCGTTGATCAAGGTCAGGCGCGGATCAGGGACGAGTGCCGGCCCGTTCGCGATGGCGTCAGGGTCGCGGTCAAGGCCGATCACTCGTCCCACCCCCGCCCCGAACAGGGCTTTGGTATAGCCGCCGGCTCCGAATGTGCCGTCAACGAGGGTCTCGCCGGGGACGACGGCGAGACCCTCTACGACCTCCTTCAGCAGGACAGGGACGTGAGGATCCTGCGGAGGAACTGGAGGAATGGGAGGAGTCGGCGAAATCACAGCCCGCGCTCCTCGAGCCGGAAGCGCGCGATGTCTTTCATGTCGTCGGGGACATTGGCGTCGGCCAGGAACAGCTTGGGGTTCCAGATCTGGAAGGTCTCGCCGACGCCGATGAACAGGGCCAGGTCGTCGATCTGGCCCTTGCGGCGCATCATCGGCGGCAGGATGATTCGGCCCGAACTGTCGTAGGGCACTTCCTCGGTCGCACCGAACGCCATCATCGTCCGGCGGGCATAGTCGAGATCGGCGCTGGGATCGGTTTCCTGCTTCTCCAGAAGCCGCTCGAGCTTCTGGTGCTTCAGCGCGGCGTAGGCGGGGTCGTAGGCGCTAAGGGCGGGGAAGCTGTCATGCTTGGCGAGAACGATGGTGCGGGCGTCGCCGCGGCGTTCGATCACGGAGCGCAGGAAGGCGGGCACGGAAACGCGACCCTTCGCGTCCACCGCGTTCAAAGCACTGCCTTGGAACAGATGCTCTAATGCCACTGCCTACCCCTCGGCGCGGCACGGCTCCCCCGTTTGCGGGTGCACGCCGTCGCGTGCGCCCGACACCTGGATCCGACTCAAACAGGTTTGCCCCGCGCTAAGTCGATGTTGGTAACTCAACACCGTGCGGGATACAATGGATTTTGATGCCTTTTCGTGGGATTCTATGCCCTGTGGCGGATTTTCAACGGTTTTTTACACCTTGTTAGGGATTTGTTCGCGGCCTGTTCTTGGTTGCCGAGCCTGTGGATAAGATTGTGAAAAACAGCCGTGACTCGTGGAGTCAGCGGGAGTCGAGCCGATCGAGCTCCTCGATCAGCAAGTCGAGTTGATCGGCTTCCGGCTCATCAGAGTTGATGAAATCGGCGTCGGCGAGGATCGTCACAATGCCTTGTCCGACCCGGCAGCGGGCGACGGTGGCCTCCTCGACCCCGCAGCGGCCGTTGCTCGTCAATCGCCCGGCTGTGCTGCCAGCTGGCGGCTCCGCAAGCCTCAGCCCCCAATGATTGAGCAAGCCTGTGTCGGCAAAAGCCGGCGGCGGGCGGAGCCGGTCGCCCAATGGCCTTTCGCTTGGCCAATCGAGCCGCGGGTCCGCTAGCAGAAGTAGCCGGCCACCATCCCTCACCCACTGGTCGAGCTCGACCAGCGCCTCGGCCGGCTGGGCCCGCGGATGCGCCATCAGCAGAAGCTTCTTGCCCTTGAGGCTTGCAGCGTCAGCCACTCCGATCGGCACGACCCTGTAGCGCTGCTCGAGCCGGGCCAGTGCCGCCGAGCCGGTCCTGTCGAGCCCGAAGCTCTCGCCGAAGATCAGCGGCAGGCTGGTCACCAGCGCCAGCGTCGGCCGCTCCGCCGCGGGGCGCGGCTCAAGCTCTTTGTCTGGCTTTGCAATTGCCCAGGCGGCCAATGCCGCCAAGCCCATAACCCCGCCGATCGCCGCCACCAGTCTTCGGTTCACGGCTGGTCGGGAGGCGCTTTCTCCGCGCTCTGGTTCTCGGCCGGCTGGCCGGGCGCGGCGCCGATTTCGGCCAGCGGCTCGTTCGGCTCTTCGCTCGCCGTCACCTCGTTCGCCGCGGGCGGCGCGAGTGAATCCTCGCTCGACCGGCTGATCGCCGTTCCAAGCAGGACCAGGATGAAGACGAACGCCAGGCCGGTCAGTCCGATCCGGATGCGCTGCATCCGTTCTTCCTTGTGGACACGGTTCATAAGGTGCAACTTATGCGCCGCGGGGTGTCATTGCAACGAAGCGGCGCTTTACCAGGCGCAGCTCAACTGACAGAGGGCGGGCATGATTCGGAAATTCATTCTTATTGCGCTTGGTGGAACGGCGGTCGCGGCATGCGAACCCGAAACCATCCGCGGCGGTCAGCAGGCCGATCCGATGAAGGACGAGCTGGCCAAAGCCGCGCCCGTCGAGCTGCCGCCGGCGATCTCGGCCAGCAAGACCTATCGCTGCAAGGACAACAGCCTGGTCCGTATCGACTGGCTGCAGGGCGGACGGGGGGCTAACCTGCGGGTCGGGGACGATGCCGCGGTGACCCAGCTGCGCACGCCAGAGCCAACGGCTGAAGGCGGCAATGAGGCTTCGCCCGTTGCCGAAGGATTCGTCGCCGAGGGGGGCTATGTCCTTAGGGGCGACGCCGTCGCAGCCACGATCAACCTGGCAATGCCGGGGAAGCCCGCTCAAAGCTGCCGAGCGTAAGCCGCCCGCTCCTCCCTGTTGCGAAGCAATGGGGAGGCGGACCATGAGCGAAGCGAATGGTGGTGGGGCCGTCACGGGAGTAAATCCCGTGACGCCAGTCCTGTCCGCTTCGCGGCAGGCTGGCCGCCCCTCGGCGTCTCTCGACGTAACGACGCTCGCTTCGCTCCGCTTACGTTACGCGCGGCGCCTCACGCCGGCTCAGCCAGCTTCTGCTTGGCCGACCACTCCTCGAACCGCTTGCCAAGCTCCTGCTCCGATACTTCCTCGACATGGGTCGCGAGGCTCCACTGGTGGCCGAACGGATCGGTCAGCGTTCCCATCCGGTCGCCCCAGAACTGGTTCTCTACCGGACGCAGTTCCTTTGCGCCGGCATCGATCGCCCGCTGGAACGCGCTGTCGACATCGTCGAGATAGACCATCAGGCTGACGGTCGTCCCGCCTCGCGCCTTGGGGCCGAGATGCCCCATGTCGGGGAATTCGTCGGCCAGCATGACGAAGCTGTCGCCGACCTTGATCTCGGCATGGCCGATCCGGTTCTCACCCATCGGCATGCGGAACTTTTCTTCCGCCCCAAATGCCTGCTTGTAGAATTCGATCGCCCTGGCCGCGTCGTCGACCACCAGGTAGGGCGTCACGCTATGATATCCTTCGGGAATTGGGTTCGGCATGTTCAGGCCTCCTCGACTCCCCACCCCGCGCTACCTATCCGCTTCCTTTGTCACTCGTGCAATTCAGCGAATCACCCGTCCGGCTAGCCCCCGCGTCGCATCATCGCTAATGGGCCGCCATGACCGTCCTCGAAGCTTCCCGCATCACTCCGGAAATTGTCGCCGAGCACGGGCTTAGCCCGGAAGAATATGACCGTGTGCTGCACGCGCTCGGCCGCGAGCCCAACCTGGTCGAGCTGGGCATCTTCTCGGTGATGTGGTCGGAGCATTGCTCCTACAAATCGTCGCGCTTCCACCTGAAGAAACTGCCGACCGAGGCCCCCTGGGTGATTTGCGGCCCCGGCGAAAATGCCGGCGTGATCGACATCGGCCCAGATGAACAGGGGCGGGGCCAGGCCGCGATCTTCAAGATGGAGAGCCACAACCACCCGAGCTACATCGAGCCCTATCAGGGCGCGGCGACAGGGGTCGGCGGGATCCTGCGCGACGTGTTCACCATGGGCGCGCGGCCGGTGGCCAACATGAACGCGCTGCGCTTCGGGCGGCCCGAACATCCCAGGATGCGCCACCTGATCGCCGGCGTGGTGAGCGGCATCGGCGGCTACGGCAATTGCGTCGGTGTCCCGACAGTCGGCGGCGAGGTCAATTTCGACCCGGCCTATGACGGCAACATCCTGGTCAATGCGATGACGGTCGGCGTCGCCAGCACCGACAGGATTTTCTATTCGGCCGCGACCGGCATCGGCAATCCGATCGTCTATGTCGGCTCCAAGACCGGCCGCGACGGCATCCACGGCGCGACAATGGCCAGCGCCGATTTCGGCGAGGACGCCGAGGCCAAGCGGCCCACCGTGCAGGTCGGCGATCCGTTCACCGAGAAGCTGCTGATCGAGGCG
>DASTCB010000012.1:0-11396 GCA_035711585.1 Sphingomicrobium sp. | reverse complement strand
CCATTGCGGACATTGGCTTCCAATGAGATGCTCGAGTGGGGGACTTCGCAATGCAGGCGATCGAATTCTCACTTGGCCTGTTCGGGCTACTGCTCGGCTTTATCCTGGTAGAGGTCTTGAGCGGCCTCATGCGGACGCTACGCGCACGTTTGCCGCACGGGCCTGGCAGTCAGGAACACATCCATATCGGCTGGCTGACGCCGCTGCTTGGTGCCTTTACGATGCTCAACGTTCTTTTGGTTTGGGGCAATGTGTTTGGCCTCCAGCATGTGCTGCCGGTCGGATACGACACTTGGACCCTCGGTCTGCTGTTGTGCAGCTTCTATTATTTCGCCGCGTCCATGATCTTCCCCGGCGATCCTCGTGCCTGGCCGGATGTTGACGACTGGTTCTGGCTGCATCGGCGGCAGGTGCTCGGCTGCGTTCTCGCAGTAAATCTCCCATTTATGGTTTCAACTTACGTCCTGTGGGATTTGACCCTCAGCGAGATGATCGTGGATCTCGTGGTCGTGTCGGTGCTTGTAAGCATGATGTTAGTGGCAATGTTCGCGACCAAACGCTCCATGGTGACGGCTGCGTTGGCCATTTTGGTCGCAGTCCATCTGTCATTTATCCCGCTCGAGTATTTGAAGCGTCAGGGCGTTTGGTAGCGCCCGCTTTCCACCCATTGCAGACATTTCGACAAGCTGACAGATTTGTCTGTGGGGGACTGCATGACGGGATTCGAGTTCGTATTCTCCCTGTTTGGGCTGTTGCTCGGCCTCTGCATTGCGGAGGTACTGGGTGGCCTAGGACGTGCAATTGAGCATCGCGAGGAAGTCACTATTGGCTGGCTAACTCCACTGCTCGGCGTCTTTGTGCTCCTCGACCTGACAACCTACTGGTTTGCGTTGTGGATGGACCGCGCGAATGTCCCAATCAACCCGCTCACACTTCTAATCGGGACCGCATTCGCGGCGGCATATTATCTCGCGGCCTATCTTATATTTCCTGATGATCTGAAGCGGCATGCCGACCTGGATGTGCATTTTATGCGCGTCCGTCGGATCGTGCTCGGCATGGCGCTGACAGTGTTCGCAATTCAAGGGATCCTACAGTCCTTCGGGACGAGTGGCCTAACGCTCCGAAGCGCGGCCATAACGCTCATCATCTTCGCTCCATTCTATGGCTTAGCCATGTTCGCGAAGAGGAAGATCATTGCAGGGTCAGGAGTGGCGTTGATCATCATTCTGAACCTTATCGGCGTCATTCAGCTGACCTTCGCCTAACTCCCAGCGATCCGTTCCGAAAGTTGACCGCGGGTTGAATGACCGCTTTCGACCCATTGCGGTCATTAGCGTTCGCTCTCGGAAACAATTGTTTCGCCTATGTAACCTGCTAACCTCCGAGTTAATCCGTCGGACTGGGAGCGATCGAATATGCAGGCCGTGGAACAGTCGCGGACTCCCTTATTGCGCGTTGTGCTGGCGAGCCTGATCGGCACTACGATCGAATGGTATGATTTCTTTCTTTACGGCACCGCCGCTGCGCTGATTTTCAACAAGCTTTTCTTCCCAACGTTTGACCCGCTGACCGGGACACTTCTCGCCTTCGTAACCTTCGCAGTCGGATTCGTCGCCCGGCCGATCGGGGGCATCATTTTCGGCCACTTTGGTGACCACATCGGCAGAAAAAAGCTGCTCATGCTGAGCTTGATCCTCATGGGCGCTTCGACGACGGCCATCGGTCTCCTGCCGACCTATTCCGCCGCGGGAATGCTGGCGCCCCTGATGCTTGTGTTCCTGCGCCTTATCCAGGGTTTTGCAGTTGGAGGGGAGTGGGGCGGTGCCGTCCTGATGATCGCGGAATATAGCCCCAAGGAGCATCGCGGCTTCTTCGCAAGCTGGCCGCAATTCGGCGTTCCCGCAGGAAACCTGCTCGCCGCTGCGTCCCTGGCAGTCATGAGCGCCACGCTGAGTGAGGAAGATTTCCTGCAGTGGGGATGGCGGGTGCCGTTTCTGGCGTCAGCGATCCTCGTTCTGGTTGGCTGGTGGATTCGTCAGACCGTTGATGAAAGTCCGCTTTTCCGCCGGATCGGGAGTGACGAGCGCGTTGCCTTTCCACTGGCGGAAGTGCTTCGCCGTCATTGGCGCCAAGTCGCCATCGGCGTAGGCGTCAAGACCGGCAGCAATATCGGCTTCTACGCAATCTCGGCGTTCGGCATAACCTGGCTTACCGAAATCAACGGACAGCCAAAGTCCGTCGCGTTGACAGCCTTGCTCGCGGGTTCGGCCGTTCAGTGCCTGACCATTCCGCTTTTTTCGGCCTTGTCGGACCGGGTTGGCCGGCGGCCCGTCTTCATATCCATCAGCCTCATCTACGCCGCATTCATATTCGCTTTCTTTCCACTTCTCTCGTCCAGCCATCTGACCTGGATCTATCTGGCGGTGATGTTCGGGCTTGCTTTGGACGGCGCGCTCTATGGACCGCAGGCCGCATTTCTCGCAGAACTGTTTCCGACCCCCGTGCGATATTCGGGCGCTTCGTTGGCGTATCAGTTCTCAAGCATCATCGGCGGATCGCTCACGCCGATCATCGCGATCGCCCTGTTCCAGCAGTTCGGCAGCTCCATTCCGATTTCCATCTATGTGTCGGCGAGCCTGTTGGTGTGCACGGTCGTTGCACTGCTTTCTCGCGAAACCCGAAGGGTCGAGCTGGCCGAGATTCACTAGCGTAATCGGACAATCTCGCTGGACAGCTGATGATCGCTCCACCGGTTCCGAATATGGCCGCTTTCCACCCATTGCGGACATTGGCCTGAACGGGGCTGCGCTAGCTGAGCTCTATGCACACCGGCGCATGGTCGGAGGCTTTCTCCTCCGCGCGCGCCCATTTGTGCACCTCGGCCGTGTGCAGCCGGTCCGCCGCCTGGGGCGAGCAGAGCAGATGATCGATGCGGAAGCCCGCGTCGCGCGGCCAGGCGCCGGCGGTATAGTCCCAGAAGGTGTAGAGCCGCTCCTCCTGCGGATTGAGAGCGCGCAGCGCGTCGGTCCAGCCCTGGTTGACGATGGCCCGATAGGCGGCCTGGCTTTCGGGCTGGAACAGCGCATCATTGGCCATCGCCCGGCGGGAAAAGGTGTCGCGATCCTCGGGAATGACGTTGAAATCGCCGGCGAGCACCGCGGGCCGCTCCTCGGCGAGGATGGACGCCGCCCGCTCGCGCAGCCGGTCCATCCACTTGAGCTTGTAATCGAACTTCTCGGTGCCGATCGGATTGCCGTTGGGCAGGTAGATGGAAGCGACGATCAGCCCGTCCACTTCCGCCTCGATGTAACGGCTGTGCGTGTCGTCAGGGTCACCCGGGAGACCGACCTGGCGCAGGACCGGCGCCCGTCCCCTGGCGAGGACGGCGACGCCGTTGAAGCCCTTTTGCCCGTGCCACACGGCGTTATAGCCGGCGCCTTCGATCTCGCCGACAGGAAGTGCCTCGTCGGCGCATTTCAGCTCCTGGAGGCAGGCGACGTCGGGCTGCTCACGCGCCAGATATTCGAGCAGCCGCGGCATGCGCGCGCGGATGCCGTTGATGTTGAAGGTGGCCAGTTTCATGGGCCGTGCTTAGCGCGGGCCGTGAAGCTCGTCATCCCGGCGCAGGCCGGGTTCCATGTCGACGCCTGTGCCGGCGCGAAGTGAATTCGCGCCGTCGGTCCTGTCGGGCTGCGCCCGCAAACCGTCCGGTTTTCGCGCTCTCTTCGACGCAGCTACGGATTGCTTAAGCAATCCCCACGCTGCGCTCGGGCGCTCAAACGCTAAAGCTGGAGCCGCAGCCGCAGCCGGAGGCGGCGTTGGGATTGGTGACCTTGAACGAAGCGCCGCCAAGGTCCTCGACATAATCGACCTGGCTGCCGTCGACGAGCTCGAGGCTGACCGGGTCGACCACCAGCGTGACTCCGTCAGTGGTGGTGATCGCATCGCCCTCCTCCGGCTCGCCGAGCGAAAAGCGATACGAGAAGCCGGCGCAACCGCCGCCGTCGACGGCGAGGCGCAACACGGCGGGCTTGCCCTGCTTGCCGGCGATGAAGGCGACGCGCTTGGCGGCGCTTGGAGAAAGGGAAATCTGGTTCACGCCCGCGAGATAGGGTCGCGGTCCCGAGGCGGCAAGCTTAGCGCTTCGGGCCACCCAGCGCGACCGCGTCCATCGAGTGGGTTCCGCCACCCTTCTTCTGCATGGCCAGCAGATAGTCGTTCGACTTCATGAAGGGGATCGGGTTGACCGCGCGGCCATCGATCCGAACCTCATAGTGAAGGTGGCTGCCGGTCGAGCGGCCGGTCGACCCCATGTGGCCGATGAGCTGGCCGCGAGCGATGCGCTGGCCGGGGCTGACCAGGATGCGCGAAAGGTGGCCGTAGCGGGTTTCAATGCCGCGGCCGTGGTTGAGCTTGATGAGGTTGCCATAGCCGCCATTGTTGTAGGCGGCCTCGGTCACCGTGCCGTCCGCGGTGGCGTAAATCGGCGTGCCGACCGGGGCGGCGAGATCGATGCCCTGGTGGCGGGCGGCGCGGCCCTGGAACGGGTCGGTCCGGGTGCCATAGCCCGAGGTGAACTCGGCGGTGCGGACCGGCTTCTCCGACGGAATGGCGATGGCGCCATCGGCGAGGTTGTCTAGCTTCTTCCAGCTGGTGAACAGCGACTTGAAGGTCGGGTCGGCCTGGCTGGCGGAATCGAACGGACCGCCTTGCGCCCCATTGCCCGACAGCGCCTCGGTATAGCCGAGCCTGGCGATGACGTCCGCGTCCACTTCACCGCTGGCGAGCAGCGCAGCAAGCAGCTTCTGGCGCTCTTCGATTTGCTTGACGCGCGCCTCGGTGGCGGCGGCCAGGCGGGCGATATCCGAAGAAACGGCCGCCGGAGCGGCCGCGATGGATTGGGGGGCGGGCATGACGAACAGGCGAATCGCCGAATAGGCCGACCAGGCGAGCAGCAGGGCCATCGCCACGGCCATGGCCATCTGGACCGGCGCCGAAAGGCGCAGGCGGCGAAGATGATTGCCGTCGTGAACGAACAGGTCGCGCGTTTGGAAGAAATTGCTCGTCGCGATCGTTGCTCGGGTCATGGCTCCAGCCAACTCCTCAAAATCACCGGCCCCCGGCGCAATGACGCGCCCGGTGCAGAATCTCATCGGTTGTGGAGCTCCCCAGCCCCGGCATTCCCGACAAGCGATTGCCCTCGCCTGTCAGGAGCAGGACGTTGCGTCCGAACGGTTAATCAATTCAACCTTTGGTTCCCCTTCCTAGGGTGAAGCGCGTGGCCACTACGACGAACCGTTCGTTGGGGTTGCGTTAGGTTAATGTTTTAATCGGAAATTAGCGGCGGATAACTGCGAACGGTTCGCAAACGAATCTATTTTCGCGCTGTTGCACCGCAGCACTTTCCACTTCGGCGCCGGGGCTTTAAAGCCGTCGACGGGCCACGCCGTCCCAACGCGGCGCGTGCTCTCTGCAAGGAGAGTTGATAGTGACGAAGACCCCGCCAGCCGTGCGTCCCGCGCGGCCATATTTTTCTTCCGGCCCCTGCGCCAAGCCGCCGGGCTGGTCCGCCGACAGGCTCGACACGCGAATCCTGGGCCGGTCGCATCGCAGCGGCCTTGGCAAAGAGCGGCTCAGGCTCTGCATCGACCTGATGCGCGAGATGCTCGAGCTGCCCGACACGCATCGCATCGGCATCGTCCCCGGCTCCGACACGGGCGCGTTCGAAATGGCGATGTGGTCGATGCTGGGTGCGCGGCCGGTGACCTGCCTCGCCTGGGAAAGCTTCGGCGAGGGTTGGGTGACCGACGCGGTCAAGCAGCTGAAGCTCGACCCGACGGTGCTCCGCGCCGACTATGGCGAGCTGCCCGACCTCGGCCAGGTAGACTGGTCGAACGATGTGCTGTTCACCTGGAACGGAACGACGTCGGGCGTGCGCGTGCCCGATGGCGATTGGATCGCCGCGGATCGCGAGGGGCTGAGCTTCGCCGACGCGACCAGCGCGGTGTTCGCCTACAACCTCCCGTGGGACAGGATCGATGTCGCCACCTTCAGCTGGCAGAAGGTGCTGGGCGGTGAGGGCGCGCATGGCGTGCTGATCCTCGGCCCTCGCGCCGTCGAACGGCTGGAGAGCTACACCCCCGACCGGCCGCTGCCGAAGATTTTCCGACTCACGAAAAGCGGCAAGCTGATCGAGGGCATCTTCACCGGCGAGACCATCAATACGCCATCGATGCTGGCCGTCGAGGACGCCATCTGGACGCTGGAATGGGCGAAGTCGGCCGGCGGCCTCAGGGGGCTGATGGCCCGGACCGAGGCCAATGCCGCCGCGCTCGACCGGATCGTCGAGCAGCGCAACTGGCTCGGGCATCTCGCGCAGGACGCGGCCGTCCGGTCGAAGACCAGCGTCTGCCTGACCGTCGCCGGCGCCGACGCCGACTATATCAAACGCTTCGCCAGGCTGCTCGAAGCGGAAGGCGTGGCCTATGACATCGCCGGCTACCGCGATGCTCCGCCCGGTCTCCGCATCTGGTGCGGCGCGACCGTGGACACTTCCGACATCGAGGCGCTCGGGCCCTGGCTCGACTGGGCGTGGGAGCAATGCCAATGACCGTCCGTGTTCTGATTTCCGACAAGATGGACCCCAAGGCCGCGGCCATCTTCCGCGAGCGCGGGATCGAGGTCGATGAGAAGCCGGGCCTGACGCCCGACGAGCTGAAGGCGATCATCTCCGGCTATGACGGGCTGGCGATCCGATCGGCAACCAAGGTGACCAAGGACTTGCTCGAGGCGGCGGACAACCTGAAGGTCGTCGGCCGCGCCGGCATCGGGGTCGACAATGTCGACATCCCCGCTGCAACCGCGCGCGGTGTAGTGGTGATGAACACGCCATTCGGCAATTCGATCACCACGGCGGAGCATGCCATCGCCCTGATGTTCGCGCTCGCTCGCCAGCTGCCTGAGGCCGACGCCTCCACCCAGCAGGGAAAGTGGGAAAAGAACCGCTTCATGGGTGTCGAGGTGACCGGCAAGACGCTCGGCCTGATCGGCTGCGGCAACATCGGATCGATCGTCGCCACCCGGGCGCTGGGCCTGAAGATGAAAGTGGCCGCCTTCGATCCTTTCCTGACGCCGGAGCGGGCGGTCGAGCTGGGCGTCGACAAGGTCGAGCTGGACGAGCTCTTGAAACGCGCCGACTTCATCACCCTGCACACGCCGCTGACCGACCAGACGCGCAACATCCTGAGCCGGGAGAATCTGGCCAAGACCAGGAAGGGAGTCCGCATCGTCAATTGCGCCCGCGGCGGGCTGATCGACGAGCAGGCGCTGAAGGAAGCGCTCGATGCCGGGCATGTCGCCGGGGCTGCGCTCGACGTGTTCGAGAAGGAGCCGGCGACCGCCTCGCCCCTGTTCGGCACCCCGGGGTTCATCTCCACCCCCCACCTCGGCGCGTCGACCAGCGAGGCGCAGGTCAACGTCGCGATCCAGGTGGCGGAGCAGATGAGCGACTACCTGCTGCTCGGCGGGGTCACCAACGCGGTCAACATGCCCTCGCTGTCGGCGGAGGAAGCGCCTCGGCTGAAGCCCTATATGGCGCTGGCCGAGAAGCTGGGGAAGCTCACCGGGCAGATCCTCGGCGAGGATGTCCGCTCGGTTTCGGTCGAGGTCGAGGGCGCGGCGGCACAGCTCAATCAGAAGCCGATCACCGGGGCGGTGCTGGCCGGGCTGATGGGTACCTATTCGCAGACCGTGAACATGGTCAACGCTCCCTACCTGGCCAAGGAGCGCGGGCTCGACGTCCGGGAGGTCCGCCACGACCGCGAGGGCGATTATCATACGCTGGTCGCGGTCGAGGTGGATACCGCATCAGGCAGGCGCCGCGTCGCCGGCACCCTGTTCGGCAACAAGGCGCCGCGGCTGGTCGAGCTGTTCGGAGTCGAGGTCGAGGCCGAGCTTAACGGCACGATGATCTACATCGTCAATACCGACACTCCGGGCTTCATCGGACGGCTGGGAACGGCGCTGGGCGAGGCGGGGATCAACATCGCCACCTTCAACCTCGGCCGGCGCGAGGCGCTCGGGGAGGCGGTGGCGCTGGTCGCCGTCGACGGCGATGTGCCGATCGAGGTGGCGGCGACGCTGGCCAAGCTGGAGGGTGTCAGGGACGTAGTTCCACTGCGCTTTTAGCGTCGCGGTGTTATGGTGAGGCGGTAAGGGATGTACAGGAACAGGTCGGTCGTTCCCCGTCGCTGCCACTGAACCGTGCCTTCGAGACCGACGACCTCCACGGCATATCCCTCGCCGAACAGCCCGGCCATGTGGGCAGCGTCCTTGGCGACGGCCTCCGCAATCTGCGGTCGATAGCGGTCAGGCCCGACGATGGACAAACTCGGGTTGCCGCCGTGTTCCACCAATGCCCGGCCAACGGGCTTGAACCCCTTTACCAAAGCGGCAAGGCGGGACTGCGCGGTGGCGACGTCCATCTCGGCAAGCCTGGTGGTGACGAACAGCGTGATGCCGCTGGTATCCGGACGTCCCGCGTTGCTCAGCGGCAGGTCGCGCAGGTTGGCGCTCGTCACATCGGTCGTCACGACATCGCCGTAGGCGATCGTGAAACCCTGGGCGTTGGCGGCGCGCAGGAAGCCCCCGATGGTCTGATAGACCTCGTCGACGCGCTGTTTGGCGTCGCGCGTATCGCCGGTAATCCGGATGGGTTGCAGCAGAAAATCCGCCTGCCGCTGATAACCGACGAGCGGAACCGACGAGCTATATCCTTCGAAGTCGGATCGAACCCTCGACCCGGTCACGACGATATTGGCATTGTTGAAGTCGACTTCCTCCTCGGCCGTTTCGAAATCCTGAGCAACCGCGGCGCTGGCGCTCAATGCCAGAAGAAACGGCAAAATCCGGCGCATGCCTTCCCCCCAAACTCATCGGTTCGATCGGCAGCGTCGAGCCGATGCGGGAGCAAGTCAAGTCGGCACGAGGGCCAACTGCCGGCATGCTGGACGCGGCAAGCTCCTGCCCCTAGAGCCCGCCCGCATCATCAAGGGGATTCGGCTTGGGCAACGTCACCGTCATCGGCGCGCAGTGGGGCGACGAGGGCAAGGGCAAGATCGTCGACTGGCTGGCCAGCCGTGCAGACATGGTGGTCCGCTTCCAGGGCGGCCACAACGCCGGCCACACGCTGGTCGTCGGCAACCAGACCTACAAGCTGTCGCTGCTCCCTTCCGGAATCGTCCGCGGCACGCCGTCGGTGATCGGCAATGGCGTGGTGCTCGACCCGTGGGCGCTCAAGGCGGAGATCGGGAAAATCGAGGCGCAGGGCCTAACCATCACGCCCGACGTGCTGATGATCGCCGAGACCTGTCCGCTGATCCTTCCGATCCACCGTGACCTCGACGCGCTGCGCGAGGATGCGTCGGGCGCGGGCAAGATCGGCACCACTCGGCGCGGCATCGGGCCCGCTTACGAGGACAAGGTCGGGCGGCGCGCGATCCGCGTCTGCGACCTCGCCCATCTGGACGAGCTGGACCCGCTGCTCGACCGGCTGTGCGCCCACCACGATCATCTGCGCGCCGGCTTCGGCGAGCCTTCGGTCGATCGCGACCGGCTCAAGAACGACCTCGCCGAGATCGCCGGCTTCGTCCTGCCCTTCGCCAAGCCCGTGTGGCGCGACCTGGACGAGGCCCGCCGCCGAGGCCGCCGGATCCTGTTCGAAGGCGCGCAGGGCGTGCTGCTCGACGTCGACCATGGCACCTACCCGTTCGTCACCTCATCCAACACGGTGGCGGGAACGACCGGATCGGGCAGCGGCATGGGGCCTGGCGCGGCCGGCTTCGTGCTCGGCATCGTCAAGGCTTACACGACGCGGGTCGGCTCCGGCCCCTTCCCCACCGAGCTCGATGACGAGGTCGGCCAGCAGCTTGGAACGCGCGGCCATGAGTTCGGCACCGTCACCGGCCGCCAGCGCCGCTGCGGCTGGTTCGACGCCGTGCTGGTCCGCCAGTCGGCCGCGGTCAGCGGCGTGACCGGAATCGCCCTCACCAAGATCGACGTGCTCGACGGGATGAAGACGGTGAAAATCTGCACCGGCTACCGGATCGGCGACAAGCTCTATGACTATCTTCCGCCGCATTCGCTCGACCAGGCGCGGGCCGAGCCCGTCTACGAAGAAATGGACGGCTGGAGCGGGACCACCGCGGGCGCGCGCAGCTGGGCCGATCTGCCGGCTCAGGCGATCAAATATGTCCGACGCATCGAGGAACTGATTCATTGCCCCGTTGCTTTGGTTTCGACCAGTCCGGACCGCGACGACACAATCCTCGTCAGCGACCCGTTCGCCAATTAACGGAGAAGGCATGACGACTCGCGAGGCTACGCCGCTTTTCCCGCGTGCAATGAAAGAGGGAAAGCCGGAACGTAGCTGGATCGACGCAGCAGCGGTCGCATGCTTTGCCGTTCTGCAATGGCCCTGGCTGCTCCGAAGCCTCGACGGCGGGACGAAGGCCGACAAGGCGAGGCTGTTGGAACGGCTGCAGCTTCCCCCGAACGCGCTGCCGAACCTCGGCAGCTGGAAGGCGGATACGGGTCTGCTCAACCTGATCGTCGACACCGTTTCCGGGGAACGGCCCAAGAGGGTGGTGGAGTTCGGAGTGGGCGCGACTTCGCTCGTCACGGCCCGCGCCCTGCAACTGGCCGGTAACGGCGGCTCGCTGACCGGGTTCGACCAGCATGCCGATTTCGTGCGCGCAACGCAGGAATGGCTGGCGAAACATGGTCTCGATGCCGACCTGCGTCACGCGCCACTGGCGAAGTCGCCCGATGGCTGGCCGGGCGTGTGGTATGACACCGGCCCGATCGATCCGGGAATCGACCTGCTGGTGGTCGACGGCCCGCCATGGTCCGAGCATCCATTTACTAGAGGCGCCGCCGAAACCCTGTTCCCGCTCCTGTCGCCGCGCGGCATTGTGCTGCTGGACGACGCCGCCCGGCCCGGCGAGCGAATGGTTGCGGCGCAGTGGCGCAAGCTTCACCCCCACATGGAATTCACCCTGTGGAAGGGCGGGACCAAGGGCACATTGATCGGTCGCCGCAAGCGCCAATGATGCGCTAGCGGCGCCTCACTTCGAAGCGGTGGGCGCCTTCCGGCTCGGAAGCCTCCACTTCCACCTTGTCCACCTGGGCTGATGGCGGACCCTGGTGCAGCAGGTCGACGAGTTGCTGGACGGCCGTCTCTTCGCCTTCGAGATGTCCTTCGACGCTGCCGTCGGGCGCATTGCGCGCCCAGCCCCGAACCTCCAGTCGGTTGGCCTGCTGCTGGGTCCACGCACGGAAGAAAACGCCTTGAACGACTCCCGTAACGCGGACGTGGAGCGCGACCCGAGACATTA
>DASTCB010000011.1:0-13599 GCA_035711585.1 Sphingomicrobium sp. | reverse complement strand
GGCGCGACGGTCGGCGAGCTCGACAGGAACCAGCTGTTCTACGCCGCGGCGCGCGGGCTCGACCCGGTCGCGGCGCGGGCGCTGCTGCTCGAAGGCTTCGTCGCCGGCCTGTGGGACGAGATCGACGGCGACGACCAGGGCATCGCCGGGCTGGCGCGCGAGGCGCTGCGCAAGGTGGCGGCATGAACCTCCAGACCCCGCTCAACTCAGCCCTCGCGGTGCGCGACCAGTTCCCGGCCATCCCGCCCGGCTGGCATTATCTCGATAGCGCCGCGACCGCGCAGAAACCGCAGGCGGTGATCGACGCGATTACGCGCGCCTATGGCCATGATTATGCGACCGTCCATCGCGGCGTCTACGAACGCTCAGCGGCGATGACCGCCAGCTTCGAGGCCGCCCGCGCCGCGACCGCCGC
The DNA here is from genome assembly GCA_035711585.1 of Sphingomicrobium sp. Classification (GTDB taxonomy): domain Bacteria; phylum Pseudomonadota; class Alphaproteobacteria; order Sphingomonadales; family Sphingomonadaceae; genus Sphingomicrobium. Next base: position 13,184 of record DASTCB010000011.1, on the reverse strand, counting down.
GCTGATCGGCGGCGAGGAGCATGAGGTCGTCTTCACCCGCGGCGCGACCGAGGCGATCAACCTGGTCGCGCAGAGCTGGGGCCTGGCCAACCTCAAGGCCGGCGACCGCATCCTCTTAAGCCAGCTCGAGCATCATTCGAATATCGTGCCGTGGCAGCTGCTGGCCGAACGGGTCGGCGCGCACATCGACGTCTGCCCGCTCGATGCGGAGGGCCGCATCGACCTCTCGGCGGCCGAGGAAATGCTTACCGAGCAGCACAGACTGGTCGCCTTCGCCCATGTGTCGAACGTGCTCGGCTCGATCCTCGACGCCAGGCGCGCCGCCGAGCTGGCGCACAAGGTCGGCGCCAGGCTGCTGCTCGACGGATGCCAGGCGGCGGCGCGCATTCCGGTCGACGTGGCCGCGATCGGCGCCGACTTCTACGTCTTCTCGGCGCACAAGATTTACGGCCCGACCGGCATCGGCGCGCTGTGGGCGCGCAAGGAAATCCTGGATGCGATGCCTCCCTGGCATGGCGGCGGAGCGATGATCGACCGGGTGACGTTCGAGAAGACAACCTATTTGCCCGCGCCGTCGCGGTTCGAGGCGGGGACGCCGCATGTGGTCGGGGCGATCGGCTTCCACGCCGCGATCGACTGGACGCAGGGCATCGGGCTCGACGCGCTGCACGCCCATGAAAGCGCGCTGGTCGGCGAATGCCGCGCAGCGCTGCGCGAGGTCGACGCCGTGCGCCTGTTCGGACCCGAGGACAGCGCCGGCATCGTCAGCTTCGCGCTCGACGGGGTGCATCCGCATGACATCGGCACCATATTGGACGACGCGGGCGTCGCGGTTCGGGCTGGCCATCATTGTGCGCAGCCGTTGATGGATTATCTCGGCGTCCCGGCCACCGCCCGCGCCAGCTTTGCCGCGCACAGCGACGCGAGCGACATCGAGGCGCTGGTGCGCGGGCTCGACAAAGTTAAGCGGATTTTTGGGTGAAACGGATTTTCGGATGACCATGGGTGAGGAAAAGAAGATCGAGCTGGAGGAGGTCGACGGCGTCGACACCCCGCCGCGCGCCCGCGTCACTCCGGACTTCGAGCGCAAGCGCGACTATCTCGCCGGCTTCCTTGGCCAGGAGAAGCCCGAGCCCGAGCTGGGCGGCCCGGGCGGCGCGCTGCAGGAAGCGGTGATCGAGGCGCTGAAGTCGATCTACGACCCGGAGATCCCGGTCGACATCTACGAGCTCGGCCTGATCTACGACGTGGCGATCAGCGAGGATGGCGACGCGGTCGTCACCATGACGCTGACCACGCCGCACTGCCCGGTCGCGGAATCCATGCCGGGCGAGGTCGAGCTGCGCGTCCTGTCCGTCCCCGGCATCCGCGATGCCGATGTCAAGCTGGTGTGGGATCCGCCCTGGGATCCGTCGAAAATGAGCGATGAAGCGCGCCTCGAATTGGGAATGTTGTGATGAACGAAGAACGCAAAATTCGCGCACGCCCCGCCGCGATCACCCTCACTCCGGCCGCGGAAGCGCGCATCGCCGAGCTGATGGGCAAGGCGCCGGAGGGTGCCATCGGGGTCAAGCTCTCGACCCCGCGCCGCGGCTGCTCGGGCCTCGCCTATTCGGTCGACTATGTGCTGATGGAAAATGCGTTCGACGAGAAGATCGAGACGCCCAGCGGCGCCTTCTACGTTGACGGCGCGTCGATCCTCTACCTGATCGGCAGTATCATGGACTGGCGCGAGGATGATTTCGCGGCTGGCTTCGTGTTCGAAAACCCGAACGCCAAGGGCGCCTGCGGCTGCGGCGAGAGCTTCACCGTTTGATGCTTCGCTGCTAAGATTGGCGCGAAGGGAGATAGCGATGCGTCTTCTTATCGCGGCAATGCTCCTGGCCCTGCCGGCTGCATCGGCGGCGGAACGGCCAACCCAGTTCGACACGGCGCGTGCCCTGCGGGCCGACTGCCCTCCACCGCCGGGCCACAAATATGTGCTCGACCCCGGCAAGCCGCCGAAGCTGCAGAAACTCAATGAGCTTCCACCGGCCGAAAGTTTCGCGGCCGTGCTTCGCCACGACGAGCGCGGCTGCATGGTGCTGGTCAAATACCGCGACGTCCGCCGCTGAGGCGCTAGAAGCCCAGGCTGTAGCGGATCGCTGCACCCAGGTCGGGATCGGCGTTTGCCACATGGCCAGGCTGGCGCCGGGCGAAGATGTTGGCGCCAAGCCAGCCGCGGCCGAGGTGCGTCGAATAGCTCAGCTCGGCGTCGATCTCCCGGCCGGACGGGGTGAAGCCGAGGCGCTCGAAGCTGCTCGTCGCGCTTAGCGTCGCATAATCGTAGGATGTCGGCAGCAGCAGCTCCATCCCGCCGCTTTCCACCCGAAGCGGCTGGGCGATGCGCAACCCGACCCGGTCGCGTCCATTGAGCAGTCCACGCTTCGCCAGGTCGAACGAATAGGCGCTGGTCTGGAAGCCGCCGTTGGCGAAATCGGTCCAGCCATGGCGACCCATAACCGCCCCCGACCAGCCGTTGCCCAAGCTGCGCCGAGCCTCCAGGTCGAGGAACAGGCTCGACGACCCGCCCAATCCGTAAATGGATCCCAGCCGCCCTCCGAGCAACGTGTCCTTTTCATCCAGCCGGCTGAGGCCGATCGATGCCCAGCTGTTGGGACCGAAGCGCCGGTCCAGCGTCATGCTGGTCCAGCGGTAGGGTTCGTCCTCCGAGTCATTGAATTTGAATTCGCGCCAGATCCTGCCCTGTTCCGCGGCCATGGTGAGGCCCGCGAATCCGAGGTCGCGGCGGACTGCCATGCTCGTCCCGCGGCGCGCCTGGAAGCCCGGATCGCCGCTGATGTCGCGGGCAATCAGGAAGGCGCCGGCCTCGGCCGCGGTCAGCTGCCGCTCGATCGCCTTGGCGCCCTGGGCAATTCCGAAAGCCGCCTTGGTCCGGGAATCGAGGCGGGCGACGGCCGAGCCGGCCACCAGCCGGGAGCGGCGGGCATCTTCCTGACCGACCCCGAAGCGCATCAGGTCGATCACGCCGGGAAGGCCTGGCCGTTGCGCCACGCTCATCGCGATCGACACCGGGCCCGCCCGAACGGCGGAACCCTTTACGTGCCCGGACAAGGAGCGCTCGAGCGGCCGGCGCGCTTCGGCCTCCTGCAGGCCCTTGGCGAGGTCCATGACGAAGGCGCGGCTGTAGCCGTCGAGGATGATCGCACCCATCGACCCCTGGCTTCCGCTGTCGCCGGCTGCCTCCGGCAGGCTGCCCGAAGCAGTGGAATCCGTCACCGCCGTCATTGAGCTGGCCAGGCTGGTCTGTCCGACCGGCTGGAAGGCGCGGGTAAGGTTCAACCGGCCCTGCCCGTTGATGGCATCGTCGCCCGCGACGCCGAGATCATCGGCAGTCCGGAACAGCAGGTCGACGATCTGCGCCGCGGTCATGTTCGGAAAGGCCTGGGCGACCAGCGCCACTGCGCCGGTGATGATCGGCGCCGCGAAACTGGTGCCCGATGCAAGGATTCCAGCGCCGCCCTCGTTGATCGTCCGAACGTTGGAGCCGAGGGCGGCCAGATACCAATTTTGCCCCTGTCCCGCCCGGTTGGAGAAGAAGGCCAACTGGTTGAGCCCGCCGTCGAGCCCACCGGCGATGATCACGCGGCCGGGGAAGTTCTGGGCCGGGACCAGCGCGAACGGGTCTGCATTTCTGCCCTTCGTCGGATCCTCGCCGTCGTTGCCAGCCGAGATGACCAGGACGATCCCGGCGTTGACCGCGCGCTGCATGGCGGAGAGCAAGATGCTGTTCGGCGGATCGCCACCGAGCGACAGGTTGATCACCCTGGCCCCGGCGACGCGGGCCGAGTCGATCCCTTGAGCGATGGCGCCGTCGAAGAATTGGCATCCATCCTCTTCCGCGCAGCTACCCGGATCGTCGGCCCGGAAGGAAAGGATGGTCGCCTCAAATGCAACGCCCATATTTTGCGCATCATTTCGAGCGGCAGCGGCAGTCGCGGTGACCGCTGTCCCATGGCCGGCCTCGTCGCTGACTCCGCGATTGCCAGCGACGTCGCGGCTGGCGGGATCGATCCGTCCGGCGAACTCCGAGAGATTGGGATTAATGCCGCTGTCGATCACGGCGATCTTGACGCCCTGGCCGGTGGCGCCCTGTTGCCAGGCGGTGATGGCGCCCGAGCTGACCGCGCCATTCGACCGCTGATACTCGGCCGTGTTGAAATTGGTCGGCGTCGGCGTGGGGGTCGGCGTCGGAGTCGGCGTCGGAGTTGGCGTGGGCGGGGGCGGTGGGGGCGGAGTCGAGCCGATCCCGCCGCCGCCAACGCCGCCGCCCCCCCCCCCGCCACAGGCAGACAGCGACAGCATCAGCGCACAGGCAGTCGACGCAAAAAGCCGGTTGTTCATTGACGCACTCCCCGCCAAGCCGCTGTAACTTAACGGCTTTTCCTTAAATGCCTATGGTTAACAAAAGCTTTCATTTTGCTGAAGGGCCAAGCCAGTCTAGACGCGGCCGCCACATGAATCCCAGCTACGCCTCTTTGCTCGGCCATGTCACCGACTGGATCTTCGATCTCGACAACTGCCTTTATCCCGCCTCGACAGGGCTGTTCGAGCTGATCGACCGGCGGATGGGAGCCTATATCGAACGGCTGCTGGGCGTGGATCCATCCGAGGCCAAGCGCGTCCAGAAGGCTCATTTCCACGCCCACGGCACGACGCTGGCGGGCCTGATGCGCGAGCATCGGGTCGACCCGCACCATTTCCTAGAAGATGTGCACGCAATCCCGCTCGACCGGCTGTCCCGCGACGAGCGGCTGGCAGTCGGTCTCGCCCGCCTGCCCGGCCGCAAGCTGGTCTTCACCAATGCCGACGAACCCTATGCGCGGCGCGTGCTCGACGCGCTGGGAGTGGGCGAGCATTTCGCCGAGCTGCACGACATCCATGCCGCCGAGCTCCGCCCCAAGCCGGACCGGCACGGCTATGAGCTGATGCTCCGGCGCTTCGGCATCGACCCAAGGCGCGCGGCGATGGTCGAGGACATGGCCCAGAACCTCAGGCCCGCCAAGGAACTGGGAATGACCACCATATGGGTCGACAACGGCTCCGAACGCGGCAATCACGCGCACGACCCGGACTATGTCGACCTCACCATCACCGACGTCGGCAAATGGCTTGAGGACATGCTTGGAGATGATCAATGAGTGACCCGCTGCAGTCGACGATCGAGGCTGCCTGGGACCGGCGCGACAGCATCGACCCGGGCGATCGGGCGCTGCGCGAGGCGGTCGAGGCGGCGATCCTGCGGCTCGACAGCGGCGAGGAGCGCGTGGCCGAGAAGGTCGACGGCGAGTGGAACGTCAACCAGTGGCTCAAGAAGGCCGTGCTCCTGAGCTTCCGATTGAACCCGATGGAGGCGATTCCCGGCGGCCCCGGCGGGGCGCCCTGGTGGGACAAGGTGCCGTCGAAGTTCCTCGGCTGGGGACCGGAGAGCTTCGCCAAGGCCGGGTTCCGCGCGGTCCCGGGGGCGATCGTCCGGCGCGGCGCCTATATCGCCCCGGGCGCGGTGCTGATGCCCAGCTTCGTCAACCTTGGCGCCTATGTCGGCGAGGGCACGATGGTCGATACCTGGGCGACGGTCGGCAGCTGCGCCCAGATCGGCAGGAACGTGCACATCTCCGGGGGCGCCGGCATCGGCGGCGTGCTCGAGCCGCTTCAGGCCGGCCCGGTCATCATCGAGGACAATTGCTTCATCGGCGCGCGATCGGAGGTCGCCGAGGGCGTGGTGGTCGAGGAAGGCGCGGTGCTGTCGATGGGGGTGTTTCTCGGCGCCTCGACCAAGGTCGTCGACCGCGCCACCGGCGAGGTAATCTACGGCCGAGTCCCTGCCTATTCGGTGGTCGTGCCCGGCAGCTTGCCGTCCGACAAGGGCGGACCTGCGCTGGCCTGCGCGGTGATCGTCAAGCGCGTCGACGAGCGGACACGCTCGAAAACCTCGATCAACGAGCTTCTGCGAGATTAGCGCCCCCCGGCGCTAATTCCTCGTTGCCGACTAGCCGTTCCTTCATTGCGGGCAATCCCAGGATCATAAGCGATATTAATCGATCTCCTCCCCGCTTTCGTTGGGAAGAGCGACAAATCCTCCTTATCCGGGCCGGATAACAGGAGGTGCCGCGCCATGGCCACGCTCAGCGACAGGCTGTTTGACCGCAAGGAGCGGGACGCGAAGGGTGATTCTGCCGCCTACGCCGCGCCGGTGATCAACCAGCAAATGACCGGCGGGGAATGGCTGACGCTGCTGGCGCTGGCCGTGATCTGGGGCGGCGCCTTCATGTTCATCGGCGTCGCCGTCCGCCATGTCGATCCGCTGACCTATGTCTGGCTGCGCCTGACCATCGCGGCGGGCGCCATGTTGCTGTTCCTGAAGCTCAGGGGCGAACGGCTCGGCCTGCCGCGCGAGGTCTGGGGTTCGATCCTGCTGCTGGCCCTGCTCAACAATGCCCTGCCCTTCACCCTGTTCGGCTGGGGGCAGACGCACATCGCCAGCGGGCTCGCCTCGATCCTCAACGCGACAACCCCGATCTGGGGCGTGCTCGTCGCCCATTTCTTCACGGCCGACGAACGGATGACCCCGCGCAAGGTGGCCGGCGTGCTGCTCGGCTTCGCGGGCGTGGCGACGATGATTGGGCCAATGCTGCTCGCCAATGTCGGCACGGATGCGCTGGCCCAGCTGGCCTGCATCGCGGCCGCGCTCTGCTATGCCATCGCCGCGGTCTGGGCGCGGCGGTTCCGGCGCATGGGCATCGCGCCGATGTCGGTGACGACCGGCCAGCTGACGGCGGGAGCGCTGATGATGCTCCCGCTGGCGCTGCTGGTCGACCAGCCCTGGACCCAGCCCCTGCCGCCGCTGACCGCCTGGGGCTCGATCGTGGCGCTGGCGCTGCTGTGCACCGCCTTCGGCTATGTCCTCTATTTCCGGCTGATCGAGACCGCCGGGGCGACCAATGCGCTGCTGGTGACCCTGCTGGTCCCGCCGTTCGCGATCCTGTTCGGCAGCCGGTTCCTGAACGAAGTGCTGGCGTTGCAGGATTTCATCGGCCTGGCGCTGATCGCCCTGGGGCTGGCGGCGATCGACGGGCGGCTGCTCAGGCGCCTTTCGGCGGGTTCAGCTCGGCAAGCAGCTTAGCCGCCTCGTCGCCGGTCCAGTCGAGGTCGCCGACATAGCGCCACACCTCCCTGCCCTGGGCGTCGTAGAGGATGGTCGTGGGCATCACCTGGATCTTCAGCGCGTCGGTCAGCCTCATGTCGGGATCATGATAGGCGGCGAAACGGCCGATATCGCGCTCGCCCAGGAAGGCGTCGACCGATCCTTGCGGGGCCATGTCCTGGCTGACCGCGATCACGCCCAACCGACCCTCTTCGGCCTGGGCCTGTTCGAGCCGCTGCAGCGTGGGCAGTTCCCTGATGCAGGGCGCGCACCAGCTGGCCCAGAGATTGACCAGCACCGGCGTCCCCTTGAACTTGCCAAGGTCGAATTCGCCCCCATCGGGGTCGTTGAACTTGACCGTCGGGGCAGCCTCGCCCTTGTGGCTTCGATCGACCCGTTTGCCCTCCGCCTGGGTAGTGGGCGCTTGAGGCTCCTCAGCCTTTTGCCTATCGCAGCCCGCGATCATCGGCGCTGCGAGCAACAACAGGAGAGGGACGATCAGCCGCACGGGCAACTCCAATCAAATGTGGGGCGGGCGCTTTGCGGGCGGCCCGGCCGCGGTGATGCGGGAGATAAATGCCTCCATTGCGGTCGACAAGCGATTGTGGCGCGAGGACATCGAGGCCAGCCGCGCTCACGCCGCAATGCTCGGCCGGCAGGGTATCCTTTCCGCCGAGGATGCGAAGGCCATCGATGACGCGCTTTTCCAGGTCGCGGCCGAGATCGAGGCCGGAAAGCTGCAGGAAGATCCGGCGCTCGAAGACATCCACATGCATGTCGAGCACCGGCTCAAGGAGCTGATCGGCGACGCCGCGGGGCGGCTTCACACCGGGCGTTCGCGCAACGATCAGGTGGCGACCGATTTCAAGCTGTTCGTGCGCAGCGCGATCGACGAGGCGGTCGACGGGATCGATGCGCTGGAGTCCGTTCTCCTTCACCGTGCGGATGAACATGCGGACAGCGTCATGCCCGGCTTCACCCATCTCCAGTCCGGCCAGCCGGTGACGCTCGGCCATCACCTGATGGCCTATCGGGAGATGCTGGTGCGGGACCGCAGCCGCTTCGTGGACGCCCGCGCAAGGATGAACGAGTCGCCGCTCGGTAGCGCCGCGCTGGCCGGCACCGGCTTTCCGATCGACCGCGACGAGCCCGCGGTCGCGCTGGGTTTCGACCGGCCGACTGCAAATAGCCTCGACTCGGTCAGCGATCGCGATTTCGCGGTCGACTATCTCCACGCCGCCGCGCTCTGCTCGGTCCATCTGTCGCGACTGGCCGAGGAGATCATCCTCTGGGCCTCCCAGCCGTTCGGTTTCGTGCGCCTGCCCGATGCCTGGTCGACGGGATCGTCGATCATGCCCAACAAGCGCAACCCCGACGCGGCCGAGCTGGTCCGCGGCCATAGCGCGCGGATCGTCGGCGACCTGGTCGGCCTGCTGGTCCTGCTGAAGGGCCTGCCATTGGCCTATGCCAAGGATCTTCAGGACGACAAGCCCCCGCTCTTCGACGCGCATGATCTCCTCTCCCTGAGCCTCGCAGCCATGGCCGGAATGATGGCTGACCTGGAGTTCGTGGCGGAGCGGATGCGGGCCGCAGCGGCCGCCGGCCATGCCACGGCCACCGACCTCGCCGACTGGCTGGCAGCCGAATGCAATGTCCCGTTCCGCGAGGCGCATCATATCGCCGGCCGTGCCGTCGCCGCCGCCGAGGAACAGGGCAAGGCGCTGGACCAGCTGGACCTGGATGCGCTCAAGGCGATCGATCCCAGGATCGATGACCGCGTGCTGTCGCGCCTGTCGGTCGAGGCGTCGGTCGCCGCGCGACGCTCGGCTGGCGGGACCGCTCCGGAACGGGTACGGGAAGCAATCGCAGCGGCGCGCGCACAGATCGCCGGGCGGGAGGGAAAATGAAGGTTCGGCTCGTCATCGCTGGATTGACGATCGCGCTGATCGGCTGCGGCCGGGTCGCCGACCTCGAGCCGCAGGTCGGCAAGAGCCTGCCGCCAAAGCCGGCGCTGGCCGCGCGGACTCCCACGGCCGAAGAACTGCTCGAGCTGCCCACGCACGCCGATCCTCGGCGGGTCGACGAGCTCAATCGGCGCGGCGAGGTGCGCGAGCCCGACCGGTTCGACCTGCCGCCGCCCGACGGCGAGGCAACCCCTCCGCCGGTCGAAGAGCAAACAATAGAGCAGGAACCGCAGCGCCGATGAAGAAGGTCCGCAAGGCGATCTTTCCGGTCGCGGGGCTCGGTACGCGCCTGCTTCCGGCGACCAAGACCATGCCCAAGGAGATGCTGACGGTCGTCGACCGGCCGCTGATCCAATATGCCGTCGACGAGGCGCGCGAGGCCGGGATCGAGCAGATGATCTTCATCACCGGCCGCGGCAAATCGAGCCTGGTCGATTATTTCGACCTGGGCTTCGAGCTGGAAGCGATGATGGAACGAGCAGGCAAGAGCCTCGAGCCGCTCACGCCCGCGCGGGCCGGCTCAGGCGAGATCGTTTCGGTCCGTCAGCAGCAGGCGCTCGGGCTTGGCCACGCGGTGTGGTGCGCTCGGGCGGTCGTCGGCGACGAGCCTTTCGCCGTGCTTCTCCCTGACGATTTGATGGTCGGCCAGCCCGGCGCCCTGAAGCAGATGGTCGACGCCTATGCCGAGCTTGGCGGCAATATCGTCTGCGCGCAGGAAGTGGCGGCGGACAGGACCGGCAGCTATGGGATCATTACGCCGGGCGAGAACAGGGGCGCGGCGACCGAGGTCAAGGGCCTGGTCGAAAAACCGAAACCCGAGGAGGCGCCGTCGCGCCTCGGCGTCGTCGGGCGCTACATCCTCCAACCGGAGGTGATGGCGATCCTCGAAAAGGGCGAGCGCGGCGCGGGCGGCGAGATCCAGCTGACCGACGCCATGGCGCAGCTGATCGGCAAGCAGCCGTTCCATGGATTGAAGGTCGATGCGGTCCGCCATGATTGCGGGGACAAGGCCGGGTTTGTGCTGGCCAACCTCGCCATCGCGCTCGACCGCGACGACCTGCGGCCGAAAATCGAGGAATTTCTGGCTAGCCGCGGCTGACCAGCTGCAGCAACCGCTGGCGTTCCGTTTCGCTCTGCTGGAGCGCGGCGCGTATTTCTCCGAGCTCGATTGCGCGGGTGATGACCCGGGCATCGAGCGTGGCATTGTCGGCGCGCAATTCCTTGACCGACCGGGCCCGGGCGATACGCCTGGCGATGCGCGCGGCGAGCACCTCGAAATGGAACGGCTTGGCGACCACGTCATCGGCGCCGGCGGCGAAGCCGTCGACCGCGCCGGAGGCGTCGGTCCTGCCGGTGATGAGGATGACCGGCGTGTCCTTGAGCGCGGTGTCGTCGCGGATCCGCCGCGTCAGCTCGACCCCGCTGACCGAATCCATCCGGAGCTCGGCCAGCACCAGGTCGACGGGCGCTCGCAGCATTTCTGCCGTGGCGATGCCGGCATCGTCGCAGGCGATGATCCGGTAGCCCGCTTCCCCCAGCCTCCTGGCCAGCACCTGAAGCGCGCTCCGGTTCGGCTCGACAATCAACAGCCGGGCATTGCCCTCGGCATGGTTGGACGGTGGCGCCGGATCGATCTGCATGGGCAGCAAATCTAAACGCGAATGGTTAACAGCTTCTTAGGGTTCGAGCTCGACATCCCAGTAGAGATAGTCCCGCCAGCTCTGGTGCAGATAGTTCGGCGGGAAGCGCTTGCCATGGTCCTGCAGCTGCCAGTTGGTCGGGCGGATCGGCTCGCGCTCGATATGCATGCCCGCCTGCCTCGGCGTCCGCCCGCCCTTCCTGAGGTTGCATGGCGCGCAGGCGGTGGCGACATTCTCCCAATTGGTCCGCCCGCCCTGCGAGCGCGGCACGACATGGTCGAAGGTCAGCTCCCTGTGCGACCCGCAATAAACGCAGCGGAAGCGGTCGCGCAGGAACAGGTTGAACCGGGTGAATGCCGGATATTCGTTCGGCCGGACATATTGGCGAAGCGCGATGACCGACGGCAACTTCAAGGAAGCAGACGGGCTGTGCACCTCCCGGTCATAATGGGCGACGACGTCGACCCGCTCCAGGAACATGGCCTTGATCGCGGTCTGCCACGGCCACAGCGACAAGGGATAATAGCTGAGGGGCGTATAGTCGGCGTTGAGCACCAGCGCCGGGCAGCTGTCCGGATGGCGAAGAAGATCGGAATGATACACGGCGCAAATATCTCCAGCGTTCTCAAGCTCACCAATGAGCTTCGAACGCCGCGCGCCCTCCGGCCTTGTCGCACCATCCCGCCGCTTGCCAGGCTTACGGGACCTTGGCGGGAGACCGGCGGCTCGAAGCCCGTCTTTCCGTCTGCGCCCCCGGATGCCAACCCGGGGTGACGATGGCATGACACCACATATGGCGAATCACCGTCAAGAGTCGCCGCGCGCGCCTTTAGCATGGAGTGAGTCCTGAAGGTCACACGTTTCGCACCATCGCCGTCGGGACGGCTTCATCTCGGCCATGCCTTCTCCGCGGTGCTGGGCCATGCCCATGCCCGCGCCAGCGGCGGGAAATTCCTGCTGAGAATCGAGGATCTCGACCCTGCACGCTGCCGGCCGGAGTTTGTCGACGGCATATGCGAGGACCTCTCATGGCTCGGCCTCGCCTGGGACGGCGAGCCGATCGTCCAGTCCCGGCGAACCGGTCTTTACCAGCAGGCGCTCGATCAATTGAAGGCCGGGGGCTTGGTCTATGCCTGTTTCTGCACCCGCGCGGAGATCGCCCAGTCGCTGACCGCGCCGCATGGCGATGCGGGCAGCCTCTATCCCGGCACCTGCCGGCCGTTGCCCGACGATCCCAAGCGCCGAGCCAAGGTGCCCCATTGCTGGCGGCTGGATTCGGCCAAGGCCTTGGCGACGGCCGGCATGCCCGGTTGGACCGAGCAAGGCGGCAGGCCATTCCAAAGCGAGCCGGGCGACTTCGGCGACGCGATCCTGGCCCGCAAGGATGCGCCTTCCTCCTATCACCTCGCCTGTGTGGTCGATGACGCGGAATCCGGCGCAAACCTGGTCGTCCGCGGCGAGGATTTGCGCCCGTCGACGCCCGTCCAGCGGCTGCTGCAAACCCTGCTGGGCCTGCCCGAGCCCGCCTATCTCCATCACCCGCTGGTGACCCACGAAGACGGACGGCGGCTGGCCAAGCGCGACAAGGCCCCGACGCTGCAGGCGCTCCGCGAAGATGGCTTCAGCGGATCGGCCCTCGCGGCCGATCTGCTCGAAGGAAAGCTGCCCCTAGGATTTCGGCTGAGCGAGGCGTAGAGCGCCGCGATGGACATATTGCTCTACATCCTGCTCGGTCTCGCGCTGGCCGCGGTCGTCTATGTCCTGGCCCGCGGCGTGATCGCCATGGCCCAGGGGAAGGACGTTTCCGGCGAGGTCCAGCAAAACTATATGCGCAAGCGCGTTCAGTATCAGGCGATCGCGATCGTCATCGTCATCCTGATCCTGCTGATGTTCAGCGGGCGGAGCTAGCGCTGGTCAAGCTCAACAAGATTTACACGCGAACCGGCGACGGCGGCTCGGCCGGGCTGGTCGACGGCAGCCGAGTGTCCAAATCCTCGCTCCGGATGGCGGCGATCGGCGAGGTGGACGAGGCCAATTGCGCGATCGGAGTCGCCATCGCCGCATTGGCGCCCGGCGAGCTGGCCGACCGGCTGCGCCGGATCCAGAATGAGATGTTCGACCTCGGCGCCGACCTGGCGACTCCCTTCGGGACCGAGTTCGAGGCTCATGCGCTGCGCATAGTCGCCCGCCAGGTTGGCCGGCTGGAGGAAGAGATTGACGCGATGAACGCGTCGCTTGAGCCGCTCACCAGCTTCATCCTGCCCGGCGGATCGACGGCGGTCGCGCTGCTCCACCACGCGCGATGCGTCGTCCGGCGAGCCGAGCGCGCCGGCGTGGCGCTGCACGAAGTGACTCCGGTCAATGCCGATGCGCTGG
>DASTCB010000010.1:0-8643 GCA_035711585.1 Sphingomicrobium sp. | reverse complement strand
GCGACCGCGCCGACGCCGGCGAAACTAATGGCGGCAATGTTGATGAAGTCGCGGCGGCGGAGGCTATGATCCTCTTCCACATGTGCGGCGTTGATTTCTTGCAGCGTGGCCATGCTCACCCTTAAGACCGAAATTTCGCGCGATGCCGAACGGCATTGAATATGGTCCACAGCCCGGCAGGACCGCGGTTGGCGCGCCTGATAGCGCCTCGCTCCCAAGATGCAAATGGTCAAATTGCCCTGCTTGCAGGACGAAGCGCGAAGCGCCTATCGCTCCGCCATGCGCGTCGCCCTTTATGAGCCAGAAATCGCCGGCAACGTCGGCGCGGTGATGCGGCTCGGAGCCTGCTTCGGCGTTGCGATCGACCTGATCGAGCCGCTGGGTTTCGAGTGGGACGACAGGAGGGTGCGGCGCACGGCGATGGATTATGTCGACCATGTCGAGGTAGCTCGCCATGTTTCGTTCGAAGGCTTTCGCGGAGCAACAAAAGGCCGGCTGATCCTCTTCACCACAAAGGGCGAGGCATCTCCCTACGAGTTTGGCTTCCAGCCCGATGACATTCTATTGTTCGGCAAGGAGAGCGGCGGCGTGCCGCAGGAAGTGGCAGCACAAGCCGATGCGCGGCTCCGCATCCCGATCCGCTCCGAGGTGCGTTCGTTCAACCTCGCCACTTCCGCCGCGCTCGCCCTCGGCGAGGCGCTGCGCCAGACTGGTGGGTTGCCCGGCTGATCAGCCGGTTTCGCTTGCTGCGACCATTTCGGCTCGGTTTGCCAGCCGGCCGCTCCGCGAAGCGTGGAACATCACGGCGGACGCATAGAGCACCACGACCGCAACCAGCCAGCGTAGCATCTCCAAAGGCAAGTCCCTGACGATGAACGCAGCAAGGAAAACGGCGGGGATGCCGCCAATTACGATTCCGGTCGCGATCTTCAGGTCGGCGTTGCCAAGCATGACGTGGCGCGTTCCAGCGCCCGCAATCGTCAAAGCCCCGCCGGTGGCCATGATCGGAAAAGCCAGTCTCGGGTCCAGACCCATCAGACTCAGCATGGCCAGGCTCGGCGCGTAATGACCAATTCCGAAGTTGAGCAGGATCCCAAATATGAAATTTGCGGCAATCGCGATGATCGTAAGATCGATCGGCAGGGATGCCGCAACGCCTCCTGCCGGCATCAGCTCAAGATTGCTCAAAGTATAGAGGATGGCGGCAATCAGCAGGGCGATTCCGACCGCAAGCTGGATCAGCCACACCTTGGCGCGCGCAACAAGAGGTACCCCGATCATTCCCCCTGTCATCAAGGCCAGGGCGCATCCGACAATCAGCACCGGATCGACCAGCAAGCCCAGAAGAATCAGGAAGATGAAAGCCTGTTGGATCGAGGGGATCGAGTGACCGACCAGCATGGTGGACGGGATGAGCCGGTCCGGGACGAGGTTGCGGAACTTGAACCAGGCCATGGTCGGAGCGAACGAGCCGATCCCGAGCGTGTCGAAAAAGTTCGTAAGCGCCCCGAGGATCATCGCTTCAATGTTCGGAATCACCCGCGCTGCAAGCGCCGTCCGAATCAGAACGACGGTAAAGAATAGGGTCGCCAACGCCAGCGGAACCAGAAGTACAATCAACATGGCTGCCCCTCGCCATGGAGAACAGCCGCCTTCTAGCTGAAATCGACGGGCGCGGCTATTGGGCGCGCAATGCATCCCCTGGACGACCAGCAACAAGCCTGCCGCGACTGGTTCGAATCGCTTCGCACCCGAATCTGCGACGCCTTCGAGGCGATCGAGCGCGAGGCCGGCAGCGACGCCCGGTTCGAGTTCATCCCGTGGGACCGCTCCGACGAGGACGGCACTCCCGGGGGCGGCGGGGTGCGCGGCCAGATGGCCGGCAAGGTGTTCGAGAAGGTCGGGGTGAACGTCTCGACCGTCGGGGGCCGCTTCTCGGAGGAATTCGCCAGCCAGATCCCCGGCGCCGCGGAAGACCCGAGCTTCTTCGCAACGGGCATCAGCCTGGTCGCGCACATGGCCAACCCGCATGTGCCGGCTGTCCATATGAACACCCGCTTCCTGACCACCACCCGGCGCTGGTTCGGCGGAGGAGCGGACCTCAACCCCGCCATCCCCTGCCAGGAAGACACCGATGCCTTCCATGCCCGGCTCCGCGCGGCCTGCGCGGCGCACGACCCAACCTTCTATCCGCGCTTTTCGAAATGGGCCGAGGAATATTTCTGGCTGCCGCACCGCAATCGCGCACGGGGGGTCGGCGGCATCTTCTACGACCGACTGGAGGGCCATTTCGACGAGCATTTCGCCTTCACCCGCGACGTCGGCGAGGCGTTCCTCGACATCTTCCCCCAGATCGTCGGCAAGCGGATGGACATGCCGTTCACCAACAAGGAGATGGAAGAGCTGCTCGAGTTCCGCGGCCGCTACGTCGAGTTCAACCTCCTCTACGACCGCGGCACATTGTTCGGGCTCAAGACCGGCGGCAACATCGACGCGATCCTGATGAGCCTGCCGCCGCTGGCCAGGTGGCGCTGACTTCTAACCTTCTCGATTGACCTCGGGCACGGTCGCGATCGGCGCGGTCAGCTGGGCATAAATGCGCGCCAGCATTGCCGTGTAGACCGTGACGAAGCCAGCCTGGATCAGCCCGCCGGCCAGCGCGATCAGCAGCAGCGACAGTGACCATGGCTGAGGCTGGCCGAGCGCCAGCGTCACCCCCGCTCCGACGACCGCTCCGACCGTCAGCGCGACGATCAGGAAGGCGATCATCAGCATCAGGAGGAAGCCCAGCAGCCGCCAGAAGTGCCCGGAGGTCAGCGCAAAGCTGCGCTTCAGCGCGGCGATCGGCCCGACATTCTCGCAGGCCACCACCGCCAGCAGCGGGAGCAGCCGGATCGAGACGTAGATCAGCGCCAGCAGGAAGCCGAATAGCACAAGCCAGCCGAGGGGATTGAAATTGGTCCAGTCGATCTGCCCCGTCGCGCTGGTCCCGACACCCGCCAATCCAAGCAGGAGCGAGAATATCACCACCACCGGCACCAGCAGGCACAGCGCCGCCAGTACGAAGATCGGCGTCCGCCGCGCGGCCTTGCCAATCGCTTCGCCGACGCTTCCGCGCCAGCCGTTGATCAGCATGACGATCGCCAGCTCGCCGACCAGCATCACCAGCACCATCAGCAGCGCGACCAGCATCCACAGGCCGGCCGGCGGCTGCTCGCCCGGAGCGACCTGCGGCTCGACCATCGACACGATGACGGCGGGAAGCAGCACCAGCCCCAGCGCGACCGGGCCAATCAGCTTCCGGTTGGCCTGAAGCGCGGCCTTCGCCTCATCCCACGCCTTCCCGATCGACAATGCGCTCATCACTGGTCCCTTTTGATGTGACGGCCGCCCTTATGGTCAGCGGCGGCGCGGCTGGCAATCGCCCTTGCCGATCGCCCCCATCAGCGCCATGTCGCGCGCGATGAACGGCGAGATCGAATGGCGGGTCAGCGAGGGGCTGGTACCCTATCATGAGGCGCTGGCCGAAATGGAGGCGCGCGCCGCGGCGGTCCGCGACGGCGAGGCAGCAGAGCTGGTCTGGCTGCTCGAACATCCGCCATTGTTCACCGCGGGAACCAGCGCGGATCCCGTCGAGCTGTTCAATCCGATGGGTTTCCCGGTGTTCGAGGCGGGACGCGGCGGGCGCTACACGTACCATGGGCCAGGACAGCGGGTCGGCTATCTGGTGCTCGACCTGGAAAGGCGCGGGCGCGACATCCGCTGCTTCGTCCACTCGCTCGAAGGATGGATGATCGCCGCGCTGGGCGACCTGGGCGTCGAGGCCCGGCGGGAACCAGGCCGGATCGGCATCTGGACCGGCCAGGGCGCTTCCGAGGCCAAGATTGGCGCCATCGGGGTCCGTGTTCGGCGCTGGGTGACCATGCACGGCTTTGCCATCAACGTCGCTCCCGACCTTGCCCACTTCGGCGGAATCGTGCCCTGCGGCATCGCCGAATATGGCGTGACCAGCCTCGCCAAATTGGGGCGCAAGTCGTCGATGGACGACTTAAATCTGGCTCTAGAGCGCAATTTTCCGGCTTTTCTCAGTGCCTTAACGCCAGCGTCACAAGTTGCTTGAGGCATTACATCCTCCTGACTATTGTGCGCGCGATTTGTGAAGGCGGGGCAGCCGCCAAGCAGATCTCATAATCAAGGGAGTTTTTGAATGCGTGCTCTGATCCTGGTCGCCGGTGCGGCCCTGGCGCTTTCGGCTTGCAGCAGCAACGAAGCCGCCGAGAATACCGTAAACGTCGACGAGACCCTCACCACCGAGAACGTCGTCGCCAATGACACCACCGCGATCGACGCTTCGACCGCGATGGACGCCAACATGACGATGGACGCCAACGTGACCGACGCCAACGCGACGGACGCCAACGCGACCGACACGAACGCCCAGTAATCAGGCGCGTGAGGGCTGCTTCAAGCAGCCTTTGCTACTCTTGGGGCCGCCGGGTTCGCCTGGCGGCCTCATTCATTTGAGGCCGACCACCTTGTGCGCCTGGAGCGTCAGCCGCCACTTCGGCCGCTCCATCGCCAGTCCGACCGACGCATCATAGCTGGCCTGCCGGTCGGCGCAGTCCATCGGCTGGACAAGATGATGGTCAAAGTCCCAGCCCTCCAGGTCGACCGGATCAATCCCCTTCTGCGGCCAGACCAGCTTCAGCTCATTGCCCGACCGCTGGATCACCTCCGTCCCCGCCTTGGGGCTGATGGTCAGCCAGTCGATTCCCGGCACCGCCGCGATCGTCCCGTTGCTTTCCACCGCGACGCGAAAGCGGCGTTCGTGAAGCGCATCGATCAGGGCATGGTCGAGCTGCAGCATCGGCTCGCCGCCGGTGATGACCACCAGCCTGCGCTCAGTCTCATCACCCCACAAAGTTTCAACATGGGCCGCCAGCGCCTCCGCATCGGCGAACTTGCCGCCGCCCGGCCCCTTGGTGCCCACGAAATCGGTATCGCAGAAATTGCATTGCGCCGTTGCGCGGTCCTGCTCGCGCCCGCTCCACAGATTGCACCCGGTGAAGCGCAGGAACACCGCCCGGCTGCCCGCCTGCACGCCCTCGCCCTGCAAGGTCAGGAACGCTTCCTTGACCGCGTAACTCATGCGGCCACGTAGCGGGTCGGATCCGGCAATCCCGCTTCCTCGAAGCCCCTGGCACGCAAGCGGCAGGCGTCGCACAGGCCGCATGCCGCCCCGTCCGGTGCCGGATCGTAGCAACTGTGGCTCAGCCCCGCGTCGAGCCCGAGCCGCGCCGCCTCGCGGGCGATGTCGGCTTTCGTCATGTGCTGGAGCGGCGCGTGAACGGTGAACTTGTCGCCCTCGATCCCGGCCTTGGTCGCGTTGTTGGCCAGCTCTTCGAACGCCGCGATGAACTCCGGCCGGCAGTCGGGATAGCCCGAATAGTCGAGCGCGTTGACCCCGACGAACAGGTCGCGGGCGCCCGCCGCCTCCGCCCAGGCCAGCGCCAGGCTCAGGAACACGGTGTTGCGCGCGGGGACATAGGTGACCGGAATGCCCTCGCCCACACCCGCCTTTGGCACCGGCAGGTCGCTGGTCAGGGCGGAACCGCCGAACGCGGTCAGATCGAGCGGAAGCTCGATATGCCGGTCGGCCAGTTTGGCCGCGATCAGCCTGGCAGCCTCCAGCTCGACCCGGTGCCGCTGGTTATAATCGATGGTGAGCGCCAGCACGGCAAAGCCGGCCTCACGCGCCAGCCCGGCGCAGACCATCGAATCCAGCCCGCCGGACAGTAGGACAACAGCTTTCGGTTTGTCAGGAACGTCCATCTTCCGCGCCATCTAATGTCGTCAGGACCAAAAAAATAGGGCCGCTCCAACGGGGCGGCCCAGGTGCGGGCGCAAGGCCCGACAGGGAGGAAAGCGTGCCGAAGAAGGGCACGTCCCCGCCAATAGCCGAAATATGGTTAAAGCCGCCTTAACGGACCCTAGCAGTCCCCGACGCGGCGGGCGTGCAACTGATAATGGAAAGGCAGGTCGTGGGAGATGCCCTGCGTGTCAATGCGGAGCGTTCGCGGCGTGATCAGGGTCATTTTCGACTGTCCAAATCCGCCGCCCGCGCAATTGTAGCTGATCAGCGTCTGGGTCCCGCTGTCGCTGACCACTTTTCGAGAGCAGCGGTTCTGGCGATGCTCGAACTGGGCCAGCAGGTCCGGCGAAGCAACGCAGATGCGGGTGGCGGCGTGCCCCGTGGCGCTGCGGCTGACCTCCCAGAGCCCGCCTTGAGCCGGCGCCAGGGCACGCGGCAGCGACGCCGCCGCCAGGAGACAGGCGGAAAGAGCCAACAGGCCGGCAAGGCCGATTCGAAACTTTCTACGCATCACAATCCATTTACTCCGGACGAGTTAACGGAAAGCAACTTTTCCGCTCGAATTCAAGCGGCTTCGGCGGCGATCGGGAAACTGGTTGCGCAAAAAGCGCAATCGACGCGGATCCATCCGTCGTCGCCGACCATAGCCGCCCGCTCGTCAGGCGGAAATCGGGCAATTACTGAGGCGATATAGTCCGGGCTGCAGCGGCATCCTCGCGACAGCGCCACCGGCGCCAGGGTGCGAACTTCCTCTTCCTCATGGAGCAGGCGCCACACAAGGCCGTCGAGCGGAAGCTCCCGGTCGGTCAGTTCCTGGGGCTTCACCGAGCCGACCAGGGTCGCGACATGCGGCCATTCGGGATGGTCGAGCCTGGTGTGCAGCCGCTCGCGTCCCTCCTCGCCTTCCGGCAAATGCTGGAACATCAGCCCGCCCGCGACCCAGCCCTGCTCGTCCTTGCGCGCGGCAAGCCGGACGATCGACGGGATCTGCTCGGATTGGGCAAAATAGCTTTGGGCGGCCTCGGCCAGCCCGTCGCCCTCCAGGGGGACGATGCCCTGGTAACGATCGTTGGTCGCGGGCTGATCGAAGGTGATCGCCAGATATCCCTTGCCGAACAGGCGAAACAGGCCCGGATTGGGGCCTGCTTCCGCCAGCCTGTCGGGATCATGACGGACGTAGCCGCGGAGCTCGCCGCCGAGGTAATCGCACACCAGCAGTTCGATGATCCCGTTCTCGGTCTGCGCCTGCATGGTCAGCTGGCCGTTCGGGTCCTTGAGCAGCGCGCCGAGCAGTGCGGTCAGCACCAGCGCTTCGGCCAGCAGCTGCTCGATCAACGGCGGATAGCCATGATTGGCGAGAATCGTATCGAGCGCCGGCCCGATCCGCGCGGCGCGCCCCCGGGCGTGTCGCGACGGCACGGTGACGCCCAGCGCGACGTCTTGTTTCAACGAGATTTCGGTCATTGGAGGGGCAGATAGGGGTGGACCGGACGTTGCACAACCGCGCTCCCCGCCCTTGCAGGGAGGGGTGGAGCCTACAACTTCCCCATGGCCCACATCAGCAGCGCCTTTTGCGCGTGCAGGCGGTTCTCGGCCTCGTCCCACACCGCCGACTGCGGTCCATCAATGACGGCGTCGGCGACCTCTTGTCCGCGATGCGCCGGCAGGCAGTGGAGGAAGGTCGCGTCAGGGGCCGTCCGGGCCATCATCGCCTCGTCGACCTGGAACGACGCAAAGGCTTCCAGCCGATAGTCGTCATGCTCCTGGCCCATCGACACCCAGGTGTCGGTCACCACCACTTCCGCGCCAGTGACCGCCTCTTTGGGGTCCTGCGTGAAGAAGACCCGCCCGCCGCCGGCCACTGCAGATGAGGAAATGGCCATGTCCGGCTCGAACCCGATGGGACATGCGACCGCCAGCTCGAAATGCATCAGGCAGGCCGCTTCGATCAGCGAGTTGCAGACATTGTTTCCGTCGCCAACCCAGGCCCAGCGCGACCCGGCCAGCTTGGTCCGCTGCTCGATCACGGTCTGCATGTCGGCCAATATCTGGCAGGGGTGGGTAAGGTCGGTCAGCCCGTTGATCACCGGCACGGAGGCATGCTCGGCCAGCTCCGCTGCCTTTTGATGGTGATCGGTGCGGATCAAGATCGCGTCTGCGAAGCGCGACAGCACCCGCGCCGTGTCGGCGATGGTTTCGCCGCGCCCGAGCTGCGACGAGGCGCTTTCGAGGATGATCGCCGACCCGCCCAGCTGGCGCATCGCAAGGTCGAAGCTGACCCGGGTGCGCGTCGAGCTCTTCTCGAAGATCATCGCCAGCACAGCCCCGTCAAGCGGCCTGTCCTCGTCAGGCTTGCCCTTGGGCCACCCGGTCCGGCGCTGCTTCCTCTCCATCGCCTCGTTCAGGATAGCGGCGATGGCCTCCCCGCCCGCGTCGGACAGGTTGAGGAAATGCCTCACGCGGCCTCTGGCACGTCGTAATCGGCCGCTGCGGCCGACAGCCCCTCGACGAACTCGGCGATATGCGATTCATCGATCACGAGCGGCGGCAGCACCCGCACCACATTGTCGCCCGCGGCGACGGTCAGGATTCCCTTGGTGCGCAAATAGGTGACGAAGGCGCGGCTGTCCGTCTTCATCTTGACCCCAAGCATCAGGCCAAGGCCGCGAACGCTCTCGAACAGCTGGTCATGGTTGGGGATCATCTGCTCCAGCGCGGAGCGCAGCCTTTCGCCCATGGTCCGCACATGGGTGAGAAACTCGTCGTTGGCG
>DASTCB010000009.1:0-10829 GCA_035711585.1 Sphingomicrobium sp. | reverse complement strand
TGCGCCCGAATCCGCGCCTCGATCAGCGGCGTCCGCTCGACCGCATCGGCAATGCGCGCCGCGGCTGCCAACACATCATCGCGGGTCACCTGTGGATATCCGTGCAAGCCACTCAACTCCTTGATTTATCGGCGAACCGTTTTTCGCTGGGGATCAACGCGCCCTCACGGGTCCAAAAAATCTTTACATGGGGGACCCCCAACCATATATCGCGCCTCCGCTGCCCCATGGGACTTCCAACCGCAAGGCAGCTTTTGTGTCGAACTACCTGTTGGAGGTCCCTTGAGTTGTTCAAGCACGATAGCGCGCTGGGGCTAGCTACCGCCCTTCGACCGGTCCAGCCGGTCACGCTTCTCCGTCCGCATGCCGCAGAGCGTGCCGCCCGCTTCTTCGCCGAGAAGTTTCCGGGCAAGTCGCTCTATGCGGTCAAGGCCAATCCCTCGCCGGCCCTGTTGAAGGTGCTGTGGGGTGCGGGCGTCACTCATTATGACGTCGCCTCGCTGGGCGAGGTGAAGCTGGTCGCGGAAGCGCTGCCGGAAGCGACCTTGTGCTTCATGCACCCGGTCAAGGCCGAGGAAGCGATTGCCGAAGCCTATTTCGACTATGGCGTGAAGACCTTCAGCCTCGACACGCTCGAGGAACTGGAGAAGATCCGTCGCGCCACCCGCAATGCGACCGACCTCAACCTGCTGGTCCGCCTGCGGGTCTCGTCCGACCATTCGAAGTTGAGCCTGGCGTCCAAGTTCGGCGCTGAGCCCCATGAGGTGAAGCCGCTGCTGATGGCGGCCCGCCAGGCCTCGGATGCGCTCGGTCTCTGCTTCCACGTCGGAAGCCAGGCGATGAGCCCCGCGGCCTATGCCGAAGCGATGCAGCGGGTCCGCGACGCGATCGTCGAGGCGGCGGTCACGGTCGACATCGTCGATGTCGGCGGCGGATTCCCCAGCTGGTATCCGGGCATGGAGCCCCCTGCCCTCGAAACCTATTTCGAGGTCATCCATCGCGCGTTCGAGGAGCTGCCCATCAGCTACTCGGCCGAGCTATGGTGTGAGCCAGGCCGCGCGCTGTGCGCCGAATATGCCAGCGTGCTGGTCCGCGTCGAAAAGCGCCGCGGAAACGAGCTCTACATCAACGACGGCGCCTATGGCGCACTGTTCGATGCGGCGCACATCGGCTGGCGCTACCCGGTGCGACTGATCCGCGACGAGGAGTCGAACGCCAGAGAAATGCCGTTCAGCTTCTACGGCCCGACCTGCGACGACCTCGACCATATGGCTGGGCCGTTCGATCTGCCCGCCGATGTCGCGGCCGGCGACTATATCGAGGTCGGGATGCTGGGCGCCTATGGCTGCGCCATGCGCACCGGCTTCAACGGCTTCGGGGTCGAGGACCAGGTGGTCGTGACCGACGAGCCGATGGCCTCGCTCTACACCGGCGAAGCGGAACGCGAGCGGGCCTCGAACGTCATCACGCTGTAGCGGCTGACAATATTAGATCGTCATCCCAGCGAAGGCTGGGATCCATGTCTAGTTGCCCACCGGGTTGACATGGGTCCCAGCCTGCGCTGGGGCGACGGGCGAATTTTGGAGACGAAAATGACCACCGACACGCTGCACAAGGTCCAGGACACGGACGAGCTGGTCAACGACAAGCGCAAGGAAGAACTGCTGTCGAAACAGGTCGAGCATATCGACATCACCAGCTTCGACGCGCGCCCGATCGTCGAGGCGATGGGCAAGATGAGCTTCACCAGCCGCGACCTCGCCCGCGCCGCCGGAATTTATAACCAGATGCTGGCCGACCCCAACTGCTCGGTGTGGCTGGTGATCGCCGGCTCGACCTCGGCCGGCGGCTGCATGGACCTTTACGCCGAGCTGGTGCGAAACAACATGGTCGACGCGATCGTCGCCACCGGCGCGACCATCGTCGACATGGATTTCTTCGAGGCCCTTGGACACAAGCATTACCAGGCGCTCGAAATCCCCGACGACGACACGCTGCGCTCGCTTTACATCGACCGCATCTACGACACCTACATCGACGAGGTGGCGCTGCAGGACTGCGACTATACGATCGGCCAGATCGCCGACAGCCTGGAGCCGCGCCCCTATTCCAGCCGGGCCTTCATCCGCGAGATGGGCAAGTGGCTTTCGGAAGGCAACGGCAAGAAGGACAATAGCCTGGTCAAGCTCGCCTATGAGCATGACGTGCCGATCTTCTGCCCGGCCTTCACCGACAGCTCGGCCGGCTTCGGCCTGGTCAAGCACCAGGTCGACGCGATGAAGCGCGGTGGCCACTGGATGACGCTCGACAGCATCGCCGACTTCCGCGAGCTGACCGACATCAAGATCAAGGCCGGAACCACCGGCCTGCTGATGATCGGCGGCGGCGTTCCGAAGAATTTCGCGCAGGACACCGTCGTTTGCGCCGAAATTCTTGGCCACGACGATGTCGAGGTGCACAAATATGCGGTGCAGATCACCGTTGCCGACGTCCGCGACGGCGCCTGCTCCTCCTCGACCCTCCAGGAAGCGGCCAGCTGGGGCAAGGTTTCGACCGCGCTCGAGCAGATGGTCTACGCCGAAGCGACCTCCGTGCTGCCGCTGCTGGCCAGCGACGCCTATCACCGGGGCCACTGGCGCAACCGCGAGAAGCGCAGGTTCGCGAAGCTGTTCGAATAGGTTGCCAACCGAAACGAAGTGAAGCACCCTCCCCGTTGCAAAATGGGGAGGGTTTTTCATGTCTTACAGCCCAATTCTCGTGCCGGTGGTCGCCCTGGTGGCCTGGACGCTGGTCATCTTTGTCTGGATGCTGATCGCGCGCGGTGCCGCCTTCCGCCGGATGGGTGTCACCCTATCGACCATCCCAAGGGGTTCGCGTGGCGTAAACCTCGACGGCCGCGGCGAGGATGAAGCTCAGTGGAAGTCCCATAATTACAACCATTTGATGGAGCAGCCGACGCTGTTCTACGCGATCGCGATCACCCTGGCCCTGATGGGGGTGGGCGACGGCATCAACTACTGGCTGGCATGGGGCTATGTCGGATTAAGGATTGTGCACAGCCTGATCCAATGCACCGTCAACATCGTCGCCTATCGCCTGCCGGTCTTCCTGCTCGCCTCGCTGTGCCTGCTGGGCATGGCGCTGCATGCGGGGCTGAAGATCCTCCATGATTGCGGGCTGCTCTAACGGCTGAAGCACGCCGCCAGCTCGACATGGGTCGACCAGCGGAACTGGCCGACCGGGCGGGCCCAGAGCAACTTGTAGCCGCCCTTGGCGAGGATCTCGGCGTCGCGGGCGAAGGTGGCTGGATTGCAGCTGACATAGGCGATGCGCGGGACGGACGAGGCCGCCAGTTCGCGCACCTGCTCCTGCGCGCCGGCTCGCGGCGGATCGAGAATGACCGCTTCGAACGCCGCCAGCTCCCTCGCGTCATAAGGCCGGCGATAGAGGTCGCGATGTTCGACCTGCAGCGGCCTTCCGGCGCGAGCGGCGGCGGCGGTCTTCAAAGCCAGTGCGGCGTCGCGCGAAGCTTCCGCCGCGGTCACCGGTCCGTCGAGCGCCAAGGCGAAGGTGCCGAGCCCGGCGAACAAGTCGGCGATCCTGGCGGCTCCTGCCGTTGCCTCCCGGACGGCGGCCACCAGCGCCGCTTCTCCATCCTCCGTAGCCTGGAGGAAAGCGCCGATCGGCAGAGCGACCTCCGTATCGCCTAGCCTGATCGTCACCGGGCGCGGCTCATAGCGCGGCTCGGCACCATGGCCCTCATCGATGCTGAGTCTCGCTAGCCCATTAGCTTCACAGAAGGCGGCCAGGGCTTCCATCGCCTCCAGGCCGGAAATCTCGACCCCTTTCAACAGCAGGTCAGGCCCCTGGTCGGCCAGGGTCAGCTGGACCTCGGCAGTACGCTTGAGCGGCAGGATAGAACTCAGCAGCTGCCGCAACGGCCCCAGAAGGTCGAACAGTCGGGGATGGAGGATATGGCACTCCATCATGTCGACGATGCGGTTGCTGCCTGCTTCGTTGAAACCGATCAGCACGCGCCCGCCGGCCTTCAGCGCACGCAGGGTCGCCCGCCGCCTCGTTCTCGGCGGCGACAGGTGCGGCGGGCGGATGTCGGTCTCAAGACCATGCTGGGCCAGCGCTCCGGTTACCCTCGACATGCAATAGTCGGCATAGGCCGCATCGGTCAGATGCTGGAGCTGGCAGCCGCCGCATGTCGGAAAATGGCGGCATGGCGGGGGCTGATGGCCCGGGCCATGCACAATGGTCCCATCGTCGTGCAGCATGTCGCCGGGCACTCCGAACGGGACATGGCGGCCGCTGACGGTGACCCCGTCCCCCCGGGCGGCGATGCGGACAATGGGCTCGCTCATCGGAGGGCGTGAGGGATGGCTTCGACCAGATCGTCCGCGATCATTGCGGGGCCGGCGGCTTCTGCCGCCCTCCCCTGGATCCAGACGCCGGCGCAAGCCGCGTCAAACGCATCCAGGCCGCGCGCCCGCATTGCGGCGATGATCCCGGCCAGAACGTCGCCGCTGCCGGCGCTGGCCAGCCAAGCGGGTGCCGGTGGGGCGAACCCGAGCCGGCCGTCAGGCGCCGCAACCAGCGTGTCGGGCCCTTTGAAGGCGATCACCGACTGGCTGAGCCGCGCGGCCTCCAGCGCGCGCTCCGGCTTGCTTCCGGGAAGCTCCCCGAACAGCTTGCGGAACTCCCCCTCATGCGGTGTGAGGATTGTGTCGTGCCCATGGAGGCGCTCCGGCTCGCCGACCAGACCGATCCCGTCGGCGTCGATCACGATCGGTCGCGGCGCCGTCAGCGCAAGGGTCAGCACCTGGGGAACGTCACCCAGTCCCGGTCCGACCAGGATGCAGCCGATGCGATCGTCCTGGAGGTCGGCGCCGCCGGTCTGGACGATCGACGATGGCAGGCCGTTGATCGGCAATGAGGTCGAGATGCGCACATAACCAGCCCCGCTCCTTGCCGCCGCCGATGCCGCCAAGGCGATCGCACCGGGCATCTGCCCGGCCAGACAATGAACCAGGCCGCGCGTATATTTATGGCCTTGAGGGTCGAGCGGGGGAAGCAATGGCCGGTCGATCTCGAACCAGGTTCCGCCGGCCTCGATGCCGATGTCGGCCAGTACCAGGCGGCCCATCTGCGCCGTGGCCGGCATCAGCCGGTGCGCGGGCTTCAACGCCCCGAATGTCACTGTGAGATGGTAGCGACCGATTGGTGACAACAGCTTGCCGTCATCACTGGCTATGCCGCTTGGTAGGTCGCAGCCTACAGCCACCATGGCCTTGTCGACCAGCAGCAAAAGCCTTTGATAAACAGCCGATTCTAGTCCGCGGCTAAGGCCGGTGCCGAACAGGCAATCGATGACGATTGGGGCTTCCGCTGCGCTCTCGAACGGCTCGGTGGGACCATCCCATTGGCCCTTCGCCCATTTCGCGGCGTCGGCCGACGGCTCGGCGAGCGCCGCGACCCGCACGGGATATCCGGCCTGTTTGAGGTGGCGAGCCGCCACATAGCCGTCGCCGCCATTGTTCCCCGGCCCGCACAGGATCAGCGTATCGCGCGGTCCCGCATACAGCCGGACCGCCTCGGCCAGCGCCCGACCAGCCCGTTCCATCAGCTCGGTTTCGGCCGTTCCGTCGGCAATTGCCTGCGCCTCGGCAACGCGCATCTGCTCGGCAGTGAAAATCGGGCGGGGCATGGCGGCGCCCCTATCGCAGAAAAGTCGCCAAATGCCACCATTGCGGTGGACAAGCGGCGCGGGCTTGGTCGCGCGCGTCCTCGCCATCGAACAGGGCGAAGCAAGTCGCGCCGCTACCCGACATGCGGACGAAACGGGCGCCTTGCTGCGCACCGAGCCAGCCGAGCAGGTCGTCGATTTTAGAAACGAGCGAGCGGGCCGGCCCCTCCAAGTCATTCCGGCCCTTGCACCAACCTTCCAGCGGTCCGCGGTCGATGCCGTCCCAGCGGGCGAAGACCTCGCCGGTGGAGAGGGGCATGAGGGGATTCACCAGCAGTATGGGCGTCCCGGAAATCGAAGGGTCCTGGACCAGCTCGAGTTTGTCCCCGGCCTCGGTCCCCCTTGCAGGGAGGCTAAGCAAGCAAGCAGGCACGTCCGACCCGATGGTCGGCGCGATGTCCACCGCGAATGATGGGTCGATGCCCCACAGCCGGGTCAGCAGGCGTAGCGCTGCGGCCGCATCCGCCGACCCGCCGCCAATCCCCGACGCGACCGGAAGTTTCTTGGTCAGGAAGAGCCGGGCGCCGCCTCTGAATCCGGACGCGCTCCGCAACGCTTCGGCCGCGCGAAGGACGAGATTGTCGCTGGTCGACAATCCTTCCGCGAACGGGCCGCTGATCTCCAGCTTCAGCTCATCCGCCGGCTCCGCTTCCAGCAGGTCGCCGTCGGTACAGAAAGCGAAGATTGTCTCGAGCGCATGCCTCCCGTCCGGAAGCTTGCCGCGCACATGCAGCGCAAGGTTGAGCTTGGCCGGAGCCGGCTCAAAATAGCGCATCAGGGAGCGGCGTTGGCGGGTGTCAGCCCGGACTCGATCTTGCGCTCGATCCGGCCCTTGGCGTCGTCCTCCGCGGTGATCAGCGCTGCCTGCCAGGAAAAGCGCGCCTCGATCCGGCGGCCTGAAGAAAATAGCGCATCGCCGAGGTGCTCGTGAATTTCCGACTGGGCCGGATCGCCGGCGGCCGCCCGGCTCAATGTTTCGATCGCCTCCGGCAACCGACCGCGCTTGTAAAGCGCCCAGCCGAGCGAATCGGTGATCGAGGCATCGTCGGGACGAAGCGAAGAGGCCTTGCGGATCATCGCCTCGGCCACATCGAGGTCCTCGCCGCGCTCGAGCTTGCCATAGCCTAGGAAGTTCAGCAGCAGCGCATTGTCAGGCTCCAGCCGCAAGGCGGCTTCGAGCTCCGCCTTGGCCTCCGGCCAGTGGTCGGCCTGTTCCAGGCTGGCCGCTCTCAGCAGGTGGAGCGTCCAGCCGGGCTGGGCGCCGCTCGCCTCGGTCCGCTTGATCGCCTCGCCATAGGCGGCCGCGGCCTCCGCGTGCCGTTCCATATCGCCCAGCACATTGGCCAGCCGGCTATAGTCCTGGGGGCCGGCGGCAGGTGAAGCCGTCGCCGCCCGCGCCCGGCCCAGCGCGCCGCTCAAATCGCCTTTGTCGCCAAGGATGCGCGTCTCGACGTCAAGAGCCTCGCCTGCAAGCAGATCGTCCGCCGGAATCTGACGAAGTTGCGCCAGGGCGGCATCGGAGCGGCCATCGCCGTCGAGCAGCAGGGCGAGCAGAATCGACGCCTCGCTGTTGGACGGATTGGCGTGGCGCGCAACCTGGGCCAGCGATACGGGAAGCGCTTTATTGTCATCGCGACCGAGGTCGATCGCCAATGCCACGAGCATCTCGGCATAGCCGGCCGCCGGAGTTTCGATCGCCATATCGAGCGGCGTTCCAGCGGCCATCCGCGCCCGTGCAGCAGCCAGGGCCTCGTCTTCGCCCTGAAGCATCGCCAGCGCCTCGTCGCGTTGCTTCAGGCGAAGCAGCGAGTCGGCAAAGGCAAGCCGGAGTCGGGTGTTACGGCCGCCGCCACCGCTCCGGAGCAGCACTTGCTGCGCAATTGGCAGCGCCGAATCCGCGTCGCCCAGCGCGAACAGCATCGCCGCCCGCTGTTCGTTCGCAACCGGCGCCAGCGGGCTGGCGGACGACATTTTCTCCAGCGTTTCGGCGCCCGAACTTTTGCCGCGCGCCGTCAGCTCCCAGGCACGGACCAGCGGCGCGAACAGCTCGGCCTCGGTCGAGGTCGCGCCTCTCTCGAGGTCGGAAACCGCCTGCTTGGCCTTGCCCTGCCTGAGCGAATCGGCGGCCAGCAGGAGCCGCGCATCGACCGGTAGCTCGGCCGGCGGAAGCTTCCTTGCCAGTGAGACGGCAAGCTCGGTCTGGCCCGACTGGATGGCGGTGGCGATTGCCCTGCGAGCGATGGTCAGGTCGTTCGGATTGGCCTCGGCCATCAATGCGAACAGGCGGGCGGAGCGGGCCTCATCGCCATTCATCTCGGCGGCGCGCGCCTCGACATAGGTGGACAGCGGTATGGCGGCGGCAGGCGTGGCGGCCATGATCAGGGCGATGGCGGCGGCCAGGTCTGCCCCAAAGCGTCGATCACATGTTCGGATAATTGGGACCTCCACCGCCTTCGGGGACCACCCAGTTGATGTTCTGGGTCGGGTCCTTGATATCACAGGTTTTGCAATGGACGCAGTTTTGCGCGTTGATCTGAAGCCGCGGTGAACCACCTTCCTGCACGATCTCGTAAACGCCGGCCGGACAGTAGCGTTGCTCCGGCGCGTCATATTGCGCGAGATTGACGGTGATCGGTACTTCCGCGTCCCTGAGCGTCAGATGGATCGGCTGATCCTCCTCATGGTTGGTGTTTGAAATGAACACCGAACCGAGCCGGTCGAAGGTCAGCTTTCCATCGGGCTTGGGATAGTCGATCGGGGCGTAATTTTCCTTGCGGCCGATCTGGGTGTGATCGGCTTTCAGCTTCAGCGTCCAGGGCGTGCGCAGCCTGAGCCAGTTGAGCCACATGTCGATCCCGGCGAACAGCGTGCCGATCGTCCCGCCCCAGTGGGCCACGGCGGGCTGCGCGTTGCGGACGACCTTCAACTCGTCGGCGATCCAGCTCTTGCGGACTGCCGGTTCATAGCCTTCGAGCAGGTCGCCCCGGCGATCCTCCGAAATGGCTTCGAATGCCGCCTCCGCCGCCAGCATGCCCGATTTCATCGCCGTATGGCTGCCCTTGATGCGCGGCACGTTGACGAAGCCCGCGGCGCAACCGATCAGCGCCCCGCCGGGGAAGGCCAGCTTCGGAATGGCCTGCCAGCCACCCTCGTTGATTGCCCGGGCCCCATAGGACACGCGCTTGCCGCCCTCGATTTCGGCGCGGATCGCCGGATGGGTTTTCCAGCGCTGGAATTCCTCGAACGGATGCAGATAGGGGTTCTTGTAGTCGAGCGAGAGAACGAAGCCGAGCGCCACCTGGCCATTGGCCTGGTGATAGAGGAAGCCGCCGCCCCAGGCGTCGTCGAGGGGCCAGCCCTGGGTATGGATCACTCGCCCAGGTTTATGCTTGTCGGCAGGAACATCCCATAATTCCTTGATTCCAAGGCCGAAAACCTGCGGCCCGGATGCCTTACGCAAGTCGAAGATACGAGTCAGTTCCTTGGTCAGGTGACCCCGCGCTCCCTCGGCAAGGAAAGTATAGCGTGCGTGAATCTCCATTCCCGGCTGATAGTCGGGCTTGTGGGTGCCGTCGCGGGCGACCCCCATGTCGCCGGTCGCCACGCCCTTGACCGAGCCATCCTCGTTGAACAGCACCTCAGCCGCGGCGAAACCGGGGAAAATCTCGACTCCTAGCGCTTCCGCCTGCCCGGCAAGCCAGCGGGTCACATTGCCCAGGCTGCCGGTGTAGGTGCCCTCATTGTGCATGAAGGGCGGCAGCAGGATCGAAGGGAAATTGAACTTCCGCTTCCTGCTCAGGATCCAATGGTAGTTTTCGGTGACGGGGACGGTCAGCGGACAGTCGCGGTCGCGCCAGTCGGGGAATAGTTCCTCGATCCCCCTGGGGTCGATCACTGCCCCCGACAGGATATGCGCTCCGACCTCGCTGCCCTTTTCAAGGACGCAGACGCTGATGTCCCGGCCGTTTTCCTCCGCCAGCTGCTTGAGGCGGATGGAGGCGGCGAGGCCCGCGGGCCCTGCCCCAACGATGACGACGTCATATTCCATCGATTCGCGCTGGCTCATGCTTTCCTCTCGTCGCGCTTTGGCTTCTTCCCGGCCAACTCTGCACTGCCCATTCCTTGACCGCGCCGTCAACCTTGGACGAGAGAGGGCCATGGGTGGGGAAATGCAAGCGATCGCCTCGGTGCCTGGGCGCGCCGCGGCCGAGAGCCTGATCTCATGGTGGCAGGAAGCGGGC
This sequence comes from Sphingomicrobium sp., assembly GCA_035711585.1. Lineage (GTDB taxonomy): Bacteria > Pseudomonadota > Alphaproteobacteria > Sphingomonadales > Sphingomonadaceae > Sphingomicrobium. Next base: position 836 of record DASTCB010000009.1, on the reverse strand, counting down.
GTCGACGTCGCGGTCGGCGAAGCCCCGCGCGGCTGGCTGCGGCAGAATCAAGCGACGACTCCGACGGCAGCCCCAGTGACCAACGTCGCCGAGCCTAATCCCGAGACCCTTGCCGAGCTCCGCGATTGGCTGGCGATCAGCGTGCAGCTCCCGCTTGCCTCGGCGACCGCCAAGCGGATAATGCCCCACGGCCCTGAGAATGCGGCAATCATGCTCCTTAGCGACGCCCCGGCGCTGGAAGATCTTGCAAGCGGCCAGCCCATCGGCGGCGAGGCGTGGAAGCTGGCCCTGAAAATGATGGCCGCAATCGGGATCAACGCCGACGAGGCATATAGCGCCTCGCTATCCTGCATCCACGCTCCAGGTGTGCGGATGACAGATAGGGATCGCGCCGAATGTGCCGAAATCGCCATACGGCACATAAAGCTGGCCAGACCCGAGCGGCTGATCCTGTTCGGCGACGGGCCAAGCAAGGCATTGCTCCGCGAGCCGCTGGCCCGCGCCCGGGGGCGCGTTCATCGGATCGAAGGGGTTCGTGCGGTAGCAACCTTCCATCCGCGTTGGCTGCTCCAGCGGCCGTCCGACAAGGCGTTGGCCTGGCGCGACCTGTTGCTGTTGATGAGTGAGGGCGATTGATGCGGCTGAGTTGGCTGTTGTGTGTGAGCTTGCTGGCAACCGGCCCGGTCTTGGCACAGGATGCCGACCCGCTCGCCCCGCTCGACCCGGCGACGTCGGAGCCGCCCGAGACGCCCCCGGCCACCTCGGTTCCGACAGTCGCCCAGCCGGTGACCCCGCCTACGCCGCCAAAGGTGATTCCCAGGGATTGGCGCGGAATT
>DASTCB010000008.1:0-12186 GCA_035711585.1 Sphingomicrobium sp. | reverse complement strand
GGAAGCGGACCGACGGATCCCACAGATTCTGTCCAGTCACCAGTTGGATGAAGTTTACCACGCCCTGGCGGAAGAACAGGAAGATCGAGCCGAGGATCGCGCCCATGAGGATGCCGATCGTGCCGATGCTAAGGCCCACGGTCATGAAGATCTTGAGCAGCGAGCGCCGGCTGGCGCCCATGGTGCGGAGGATGGCGATGTCGCGGGTCTTGGCGCGGACCAGCATGATCAGCGAGCTGGCGATGTTGAATGCCGCGACCAGGATGATGATGCACAGCACCACGAACATGGCGATGCGCTCCACCTCCAGCGCCTCGAACAGCGCCGAGTTCATCTGCTTCCAGTCGACGATGATGCCCTTGCCCTGGACCAGCGGTTGAAGCGGAGCGAGCGTTTCGGCGACGCGGTCCGGGTCGTCGACCTGGACCTCGACCATGCCGACCTGGTCACCGAGCAGCAGCAGCGTCTGTGCATCCTGCATCGGCATGATCACGAACGCCTCGTCATATTGGAAGATGCCCACCTCGAAGATTGCGCCGACCGTATAAGTGACGATTCTCGGCACGGTGCCGACCGGGGTGGAGCGACCTTCCGGGCTGATCAGCGAAATCTCGGCTCCAGGATAAGCGCCAAGAGTCTGCGCCAGGCGTGAGCCGATCGCGACCCGTCCGCTACCCGGTGTGACCGACTTAAGGTCGCCCGACACGACCTTCCCGTTGAGGATTGGGTTGGTGCGAATGTCCTGGACCGTGTTGCCGCGCACCAGCACACCCTCGACCCGGCCATTGGCAGAGGCCATCAGCGGCTGCTCGATCAACGGCCTCGCCGATTCAACGCCCGGAGTCTTGCGGGCGGCGTCGGCGACCTGCTCCCAATTGGTGAGACGGCCGTCATACCCCTGGATGATGGCGTGTCCGTTGAGGCCGACCACCTTGTCGAACAGCTCGGCGCGGAATCCGTTCATTACGCTCATGACAATGATCAAAGCGGCGACGCCGAGCGCAACGGCTCCGACCGAGAAGCCGGCGACCACGAAGACGAACCGCTCGCCTTTGACCGGGACCAGGTAGCGCTTGGCGATCATCCGTTCATAAGCGTTGAGGATCATGCGGTTAGCCGCTCCAGCGCAGATTCAATCGAAAGCTCTTCCTTCTCCCCCGTGCGGCGGTTCTTGATCTCGACCAGTCCCTGGGCGAGGCCGCGCGGCCCGATGATCAGCTGCCACGGGAGCCCCATCAGGTCCATTCCAGCGAGCTTGGCCCCTCCCCGTTCGTCACGGTCGTCGTAGAGGATTTCTATGCCAGCGGCGATGAGCCTGGCGTAGATGTCGTCGGCGGCCGCGACCGAGGCCGCGTCGTCGCCGCGCATGGTGACCAGCCCGACCTTCCACGGAGCCACCGCTTCCGGCCAAATGATGCCGGCGTCGTCATGGCTGGCCTCGATGATCGCGCCCACAAGCCGCGACACGCCGATCCCGTAGCTGCCCATCTCGGGCGTCACCATCGAACCATCGGGACCGGAAACGCGTAAGCCCATCGACGCCGAATATTTGGTGCCGAAGTAGAAAATGTGGCCGACTTCAATGCCGCGGCCCTGGCGTTTGCGATCGCCGAGAACCTCCGCCCAGCGCGCCTCGTCATGGGTTTCGTCGGTCGCCGAATAGGTTGAGCTGACCTTGTCGAACAGCGCCTGGAGCCCGGCCGCGTCGTCGTAGCGAAGTTCGGCCTGCGCCCAGTCGAATTCCTCGAAAGCGGCGTCATAGAATACCTCGCTCTCGCCGGTCGGTGCGAGGACGATGAACTCATGGCTGAGGTCGCCGCCGATCGGGCCCGACGCGGCCTTCATCGGCACCGCCTGAATGCCCATCCGCTGGAAGGTGCGGAGATAGGCGAGCAGCTGGGTGTAATAGCTTTGCCGCGCACCGGCCTCGTCGAGGTCGAACGAATAGGCGTCCTTCATCAGGAATTCGCGGCCGCGCATCACTCCGAAGCGGGGGCGGACCTCGTCACGGAACTTCCACTGGATATGGTAAAGCGTGCGCGGCAGGTCGCGGTAGCTCTTCGCGCTGTCCTTGAAGATGTCGGTGATCATCTCCTCGTTGGTCGGGCCGTAGAGCATTTCGCGATCGTGCCGGTCCTTGATCCGGAGCATTTCTGGACCATAGGCGTCATAGCGGCCCGACTGCCGCCACAAGTCGGCCGACTGGAGGGTCGGCATGAGGAGCTCGATCGCTCCCGCCCGGTCCTGCTCCTCGCGCACGATCTGCTCGATCTTCTTGAGGACTCGGAAGCCGAGCGGCAGCCAGGCGTAGATTCCGGCCGCGGTCTGGCGGACCAGGCCGGCTCGAAGCATCAGCTTGTGACTGACGATCTGCGCGTCGGCCGGGCTTTCCTTGAGGACGGGCAGGAAGGAACGGGAGAGACGCAAGGTGATGCTTTCTGTGGATTTGCGCGGATGAACGGCCGATGTCCTAGAGAGCGGAGTCGCCCAAGGCAATCGCTCCAACCGCTGTGGCAGGCAGGTCACAGCTTTGGGGAGAATGTGTCGCCCATGCGCAATTTGGCGTGACAAGCGTCGGTCGGGCCGGATAGCTCTGTGCCCCGTCGGACGAGGGCTTGAAGCCGGAAGTCCGGGGAGGATGCCAAAGCGCCAGTCAGGGGGCGTGAGGCGCTTTTTGAACTTCCAAGGGGGCTGACGAGCAATCGTCACGCAAGGACGCCCGGGACCAAGCGCCCGGGCGTTTTTGTTTGCTCAATTTCCTAGATGGTCATTCGGATGGAGGCCCCTCCCTCGGGCGCTTGGCCCGCGCTGATCGATCCGCCGTGGGCCAGCGCGACCTGGCGGGCGAAGCTCAGACCAACGCCGCTGCCGCCCTTGTGGGTAGTGTAGAAGGGCAGGAACACATCGTCCCGCCGATCCGCGGGAATACCCGGCCCGTTGTCGCGCACTTCAACCCGATAGCGACCGCCGGCCTGCCGCCCGATCGCCAGAACCACCAAGGGCTGCTTGATGTCCGCTGTCGCTCGAAACGCATTGCGCAGCAAATTGAGCAAGGCCTGGGCCAGCAGCTCCGGATCCGCATTCAATTTGAGGGATTCCGGCGTCAACTCCAGGGCAGCTCCGGCGTGGCGCTCGTTGGCGTTGGCTAGGGCCAGGCGCAGAAGTTCCTCTGCCCACGGCAAGGCGGCGAAGGATCGGCGATGGACTTCCGGGGTTTGGGCGAACTCGCGATAGCTTTCGACAAAGCGCAAGATTCCTTCCGCCCTGCGCGCGACCGTTTCCGTTGCAACCCGCGCGTCTCCAAGCTCGGCCCCTTGCTGTTCGGCGAGCGCGACCATCTCGGCGCTGGAACGAGCCAGCGATGTCACAGGAGTCAGCGAATTCATGATTTCGTGCGTCAGCACTCGAACCAGGTCGGCCTGGGCCGCGACTTCCAGCGCGCCGAGTTCGCTCTGGACCGGAAGAACCGAGAGGATGGTGACCCCCCGGTCGAGTCGCGCGACATGCGCTGATGCGAATATCGCTCGATGGGGCACGCCGTCGATCAGCAGTCGCGTGACCTTGCGCGTTCCTGGCGGAAGCCCGGCCGCGGCGGACAGCTCGGGGCCAAGCGCCGCCAAGTCCTCGCGCCGGGACAGCGAGTGCCGTGCGAACAGCTGCCGCGCCGCCTTGTTGAGCAGCTCGAGCCGGCCATCCTCGTCGACTGAGAGCAATGCGCTGGGCGAGTCATCGACGATGGCTGCGAGGTAGCGCGCCTCAACCGAGGCTTGCACATGCCGCGCCTGGAGCTGCTTCAGCGCGGCGTCGAGCGTATCTCCCAGCACGTCGAACCCACCGCCGCTCGGGTCGGAAAAGCGTTGCGAATAATCTTCGAAGCGGACCGATTCGATGAATCGCGCGACCTGGAAATTGGTCTTGCGGATGAACTGCCAGAGACTGGCCAGCGCGGCAAAGGCGATGAAGCCCGCAACCAGCCGAGCTGCCCTTAGGTCCGCAACCGCAAACGCCTTGGTCAACAGCCACACCGCGCCTACCAGCAGCAGGGTCCGCCAGGCCAGGCCGAATTCGAACCGCCGCGTAAAGGCTTTAGAGCCCATGCTTTTCCATGCGCCGATAGAGGGCGCCGCGGCTCAGTCCGAGCTCCGAGGCAGCCAGCGAAATGTTGAAATGATGCATCCTTAGAGCCCGCTCGATCATCTGCCGCTCAAGCTGATCGAGATTGAGGCTGCCCGACGTCAGCGAAATCAGGGTGGCCTCGGGTCTGGCCGGCAAGGGGAAATCGTCGAGCCGATAGCTGGTGCCGTCGGCCATGATCACCGCGCGCTCCGCGGCGTGGCGCAGCGCCCGCACATTGCCCGGCCAATCATGCTTGACCAGCGCTTCCATTACCGCCGTCGGAACCAGCCGCTCGGGCCGGTCATATTTGCGCTCGTAGAGCTTCAGATAATGGTTGAGCAGCTGCGGGACATCGCCGCGCCGGTCCCGCAGGGGCGGCAGCTGAATTTCGATGGTGTTGAGCCTGAACAACAGATCCTGGCGGAAACGCGTCTCGTCCGACAGCCGCTCCGCGGACAAGTTGGTTGCAGCGACCACTCTGACGTCGATCGCCACCGGACGGTTCGAGCCGACGGGGACGACCTGCCTTTGTTCGAGCGCCGTCAGCAGCTTCGGCTGTAGATGAAGTGGCAGATTGCCGATTTCGTCGAGGAACAGGGTGCTGCGGTCCGCAGCCTTGAGCCGGCCCATCCGATCGCTGGAGGCGCCGGTAAAGGCGCCTTTGGAATGGCCGAACAGCTCAGATTCGAACAGGCTTTCGGCGGTCGCGCCCAGGTCGATTGACACCATCGGCTGATCGCTGCGCCGCGACTTGCGGTGGATTTCCCGGGCGACGATCTCCTTCCCTGTCCCATTCTCGCCCAGGATCAGCACATTGGCGTCGGTCGGCGCGGCGCGGTCGATCAGCGTGCGAACGCGTTGCATGGCCTCGGATTCGCCAACTAACGGCGTTTCGTCATTCTGGGCCAGCTCCGACGACCGGTCCCGCTCTTGGCGCGCCTCGAGCTTTGTCCGGCGCAATGATGCGGCACTTCGAACCGTGGCTGCCAGGCGCTCATTGCTCCAGGGCTTGGCGACGAAATCGCTCGCACCGCGCTTGATTGCCTCGACTGCGACCGACACGGCGCTATGCGCGGTGATGACGACCACGGCGGCCTCCGGGTCCGCGGTCATGATCCGCCCGAGATAATCGAGGCCTTCACTGCCATCAGTCGCCGCGCGCTCGAAATTGAGATCGAGCAAGATCGCGTCGGGGCTTCGCGCCCTGACGAAATCGGTCAGGTCCCTGGGTGACGGAAGCGTCGCAATTTCCGTGAACAGGCCGCGTAGCGCCAGCCGCGCTGCAAGCGCGATGTCCGGATCATCGTCGACGATCACGGCCAGGTCGAAAGCTTCCTTCATCCGCCAAGCCTAGCGCCATCGTCCGGAAACGAACAGCGCGACGCTCTGCATCCCGATTGGCACGGGCATTGCATCGATTGAGCCATGAAAAGCGGGGTTCAACAGGCGGCTTCGGACCAGCCGAGCGCGGAAGGGTTCCATCTAATGTCCATTTTCGGACAATCGTTGACCGGAGGTGGACAGTGAGTTTGGTCGAATTGCGCGAATTGAGGGGAGAAGGCGGCGCGGTCAGCGGCGGCGCGATGGACCGCGTGATCGAACGCAAAGGCATCGATAAGCGCATCCTGATCGGGGCCGGCGTGGCCGGGATCCTGCTACTGATCCTCTTGTTCTGGTTCTTTGCGCCACGATCGGGTTCGCAAACCGTCAACCCGCAGCGCCTCACCATCTCCCGGGTCCAGCAGGGCACTTTTGAGGACTTCCTGCCGCTAAGAGCGCGGGTCGCGCCGCTCCTGACGGTTTATCTGGACGCGGTCGAAGGGGGCCGGGTGGAGCAGCTGGCGGTCGAAGACGGGGCGACCGTGGTAAAGGGGCAGCTGCTCGCCGTGCTGTCCAATGCTGACCTGCATCTGTCGACCCTGGCGCGGCAAACGGAGGTCGAACAGCAGCTGAACAACATGCGCAGCCAGGAGCTGGCGCTGCAGCAGACCCGGAGCGCCAACCGCCGCGAACTGAATCAGGCGCAAACGGACCTGTCCAAGGCCCAGCGGCTCTATGACCTGCAGCGGCCGCTGGCGCAAAAGGGTTTCGTCGCCGGGAAGACGTTCAACGACACCAAGGACGACCTTGAGTTCCAGAAGCAGCGCATGGCGATCCTCAGGCGCAGCATTGCCGAAGACGAAGCGCTACAGGCGAGCCAGCTCGGCCAGCTCCGCGCGTCGACCACTTCCCTGAACCAGAGTCTGTCGATCGCCCGCGGCTCCTTGAGCCAGCTGAATCTGCGCGCGCCCGTCTCGGGCCAGCTCAGCGGATTTTCGATTCAGCTGGGTCAGTCGCTCCAGCAGGGCGAACGGCTTGGCCAGATCGACAGCGCCGGCCGCAACAAGCTGGAGGCGGATGTCGACGAATTCTATCTCGGCCGGGTCGCGGTCGGGCAGCCGGCGACGATCGAGGCCGACGGCAAGACCTACGGGCTCAAGGTCTCTAAAATCTATCCCCAGGTGCGCAACGGCCAATTCCGGATCGACCTGGTCTTTGACGGCCCCGAGCCCCCCTCGACCCAGCGCGGCCAGACCATGTCGACCAGGCTGACGCTGGGGGATTCGAGCCGCGCGGTGCTGATCCCCAACGGTGCCTTTTTCAACGACACCGGCGGCAATTGGGTGTTCGTGGTCGACTCAAGCGGGAATAGCGCGGAACGCCGCACCGTCCAGCTCGGACGCAAAAACAACGACTTCATTGAAGTGCTCGACGGCCTCAAGCCCGGCGAGCGTGTCATCACCTCCACCTACAGCGGGCTGGTCGACAAGGACCACCTCAGCTTCGACACCGACGAATAGAAGGGAACGATCCATGCTGACCATGACCGGCCTCACCAAGACCTATCGGACCGACTCCGTTGAAACCACTGCGCTGGACGCGATCGACCTCGACATTGCTGATGGAGAATTCGTCGCGGTGATGGGTCCGTCAGGCTGCGGCAAGTCGACCCTGCTCAACGTCATGGGCATGCTCGACAGCCCGACCGATGGCTCCTACAATTTCAATGGGCAGGAAGTCGCGGGGCTGGCCGAAGCTCAGCTGGCCGACACGCGAAAGAGCAATATCGGCTTCATCTTCCAGAGCTTCAACCTGGTCGACGAGCTGACCGTGCGCGAGAATGTCGAGCTCGCCCTGCTCTACCACAATATCCCGTCGAATGACCGCAAGGCCCGGGTTGATCGTGTCCTCGACAAGGTCGGCATCGCTCACCGCGCCAAGCATCGGCCTACCCAACTGTCCGGTGGACAGCAGCAACGTGTCGCTGTGGCCCGGGCGCTGGTCGGCGAGCCGAAACTGATCCTGGCCGACGAGCCGACCGGCAATCTCGACACGGCGCACGGCGAGGAGGTGATGCGGATGCTTCGCCAGCTCAACCAGGAAGGCTCGACCATCGTCATGGTTACCCACTCCCCGACCCATGCCGACTTCGCCTCGCGCGTGGTCAACATGCTCGACGGACGGATCCTGCAGGAACGGCGACGCGCCGCCTGATCCCATATTCCAAAGAGGAACGCGGCTATGTGGCGGAATTACTGGACGGTGGCGGTCAGGGCGCTCGCCAAGAGCAAGACCTACTCCATCATCAACATCGCCGGCCTGGCGATCGGCATGGCCGCGTGCATTATGATCCTGCTCTACATCCGTTATGAGCAGAGCTCCGACCAATGGATCCCGGACGTCGAGAATAGCTACCAGCTGCAATCCTGGTACGCGAAGCCCGACGATGGCGATCCGTTCTTCCTCCAGATGTCGTCCTACGTCACCGGACCGCGGCTGAAGAAGGATTTCCCGCAGGTCGAAAGCGTCAGCTACATCCTCGGCAGCGAACCCGTCTTCCTCAAGGACGGCCAGGCGTCGATGACCGAGGACTATAAGATTGCGGACAGCGATTTTCTGCAGACAGTCAGCCTGCCGCTGGCAGCAGGCTCCACGCTAAACGCCCCCCAGACCGCGGTGATCACCCAGGAAGAGGCGATCAAGCGTTACGGCACGGACCAGGTGGTGGGCCGCACGCTGACGGTCATCTCCAAGGGCGAGAAGCGCGACTTCAAGATCACCGGGGTGCTCAAGGACATTCCCAGGAACTCGCACCTTAAGGTCAATGCGATTCTGCGCCAGGATTTCAACAGCTTCTTCGCCGAGGAACCGCAATTCCTGACCTGCTGGAGCTGTCAGTCGGGCTGGGTCTACGCCAAGCTAAAGCCGGGAAGCGACCCCGAGCAGATCATGCGGCAGATGCCGGCATGGGAAAACCGCAACATTCCCGACGAATATAATGGCGACATCCGCCGGAACTCGGGCGACCAGCAGGACTGGCACCTCGTCAACCTGCAGGACGTGCATCTCGGCAAGGCCCAGGACGGCTCGATGACCCCGGGCAATGATCAACGGACGATTGCGACCTTCGCGGTGGTGGCCATGCTGATCCTGGGAATGGCGGTGGTCAATTTCACCAATCTCGCCACTGCCCGCGCCAGCCAGCGCGCTCGCGAAGTGGCGCTGCGCAAGGTGCTCGGCGCCAACCGCAGGCAGCTCATCGTCCAGTTCGTCGGCGAGTCGATCCTCATCTCGGCCTTGTCGATGGTGCTGGCCCTCGCCCTCGTCGAACTGCTGGTGAAGCCGTTCGCGGCTTTCCTGGAGGCGGACCTCACGCTTAACTACCTGGGGTTTGACGGCATCTTGCTTCCGGCGCTCGGGCTGACGCTTCTGGTTGGAATTGCCAGCGGCCTGTACCCCGCCTTCTTCCTGTCGCGGTTCCAGCCTGCCCAGGTGCTGAAGGCCAACCGTTCGGCCGCCGAGACACCGGGCTCAGGCAGGCTTCGCACGGCGCTTGTGATCGGCCAGTTCGCCGTGTCGATCGGTCTCATCATCTGCACCGCCGTCATCTACGGCCAGACGGTCTACGCGCGCTCGGTCGACCCGGGGTTCAAACGAGAAGGCATCCTCCAGGTCGAGGAGCTGAGCCGTTACCAGCTGTTCGACAAAGGCCAGATGATTACCGAACAGATGAAACGCGTCCCCGGCGTCACCGCCGTCGGGCGCACCGGGATCGGGGTCGACACGGGCAACAACAGCGAGACCGGCCTGATTCCGCCGGGCAGCAACAAGCAGATCAGCATCGATAACTATCAGGTCGACGAAGGCCTCCTCGAGGCCATGGGGATGACCCTGAAGGCCGGTCGCTGGTTCGACCCCAATCGCCCGATGGACGACATGAGCATCCCATTCCCGACCAACGAGGATGCCGAGCGGGCGCTGGCCGCGCGCGGCGCCAATGTGGTGATGAACGAATATGCCGTGAAGAAGCTGGGCTTCGCATCGCCCCAGGACGCCATCGGCAAGACCGTTCGGAGCGAGATCTTCTCTCCTGGAACCGGCGTCATGAATCTCCACATCATCGGCGTGGTCGGAGACACTCGTTTCCGCACGGTGCGGACGGCGATCGATCCGATCATGTTCAGCAATACGGAGCTCGGTCAGTCACACATGATCGTCCGCTACAATGGCGATCCGGCAACCGTCAAAGCGGCGGTCGAGCGGCAGTGGAAGCAGATCACCAACGAAGTGCCGTTCAACGCCAAGTTCAGCGAGGACATCATCGCCGAGATGTACGAGGCCGAGGATTCGCGGGCGCAGATGTTTGCCGCCTTCGCCCTCCTGGCGGTGATCATCGGCTGCCTTGGACTGTTCGGCCTGGCCGCCTTCACGGCCGAGCGCCGTACCAAGGAGATCGGCATCCGCAAGGTGCTTGGCGCGAGGACCCGCGACATCGTCCGGCTTCTGGTGTGGCAGTTCAGCAGGCCAGTGATCGTCGCCAACCTAATCGCATGGCCGGCAGCCTGGTGGCTGATGCGCGACTGGCTGAACAAGTTCGACGACCGCATCGACCTTGGCCCGACGCCCTTCATCTCGGCTGCGCTGATCGCTCTGACGATCGCGGTCGTCACCGTCGTCGGACATGCTTTGAAGGTGGCGCGGGCCAACCCGATCCACGCGCTCCGCTACGAGTGAGCGGAGTGAGAATCGATAGCCATGAATGAAGCATAGCCGTCGGACGGTCGGCCAACATTGAAGCTCTTGAAGGACGAAAGCTATGTGGCGCAATTACTGGACGGTGGCGGTCAGGGCGCTCGCCAAGAGCAAGACCTACTCGATCATCAACGTCGCGGGCCTCGCCATCGGAATGGCCGCGTGCATCATGATCCTGCTCTACATCCGCTACGAGCAGAGCTATGACGAATGGCTGCCAGACGCGGAGAATACCTACCAGCTCCAGGCCTGGTATCCCAATCCCAGCAGCGGGATTCCGATCCTCAGCCAGATGTCCGCTTATGTTACGAAGGACCGGATCAAGAAGGATTTCCCTCAGGTTGAGCGGGTTGGCTACGCGCTCGGCACGTCTCCGGTCGTTCTCGAAGATGGTCAGGCATCCATGGCCGAAGATTACGTCATCGCCGATGACGATCTGCTGAAGGTCATAAAGCTGCCGATGATTGCCGGCACCGGATTGCCGGCCGCGGGCACGGCGGTCCTTTCTCAATCGGAGGCCATCAAACGCTTCGGCACAGACCAGGTTCTGGGCCGCACTCTCACGACGGTTTCCAAGGGAGTCACACAGGACAACAAGATAACCGGCGTTTTTAGGGACATTCCCAAAAATTCACACATGAAGCTGAACGCCATCCTGCGGGCGGATTTCAACAGTTTCTGGTCCGACTCTCCTACGTTCCTGACCCAGTGGGGCTGGCAATCGGGATGGGTCTATTTAACGCTTCGCCCGGGAACAGATCCCGAGGCGCTCGAAGCCGCCCTGCCCGCGTGGGAAAAGCGGAATAGCCCCGACGAAACCAACGAGGGCATCCGGACCAACCAGGGTGACGACCAAGACTGGCATTTCGTCAACGTTCGCGACGTCCATTTGGGCAAGGCCCAGAACGGCGCGATGACACCGGGTAACGATCAACGGACGGTGACCACTTTTGCGATCATCGCGATGCTGATCCTCGGCATGGCGATCGTGAATTTCACCAATCTTGCCACCGCCCGCGCCAGCCAGAGAGCGCGGGAAGTGGCGCTGCGCAAGGTCCTCGGCGCCAACCGCAGGCAGCTGATCCTCCAGTTCGTGGGCGAGGCGGTGCTGATCAGCGCTGTGTCGATGCTGGTCGCGCTGGCCCTGGTCGAGTTGCTGATAGGACCGTTTGCGGCCTTCCTCGATGCCGATCTAGAACTCAGCTATTTCGGGCCCGATGGCATTCTGCTGCCGGCAATCGGCATCACATTGCTCGTGGGCCTTGCCAGTGGCCTCTATCCCGCCTTCTTCTTGTCGCGGTTCCAGCCGGCGCAAGTGCTGAAAGCCAATCGCTCGGCGGCGGAAACGCCCGGCTCGGGGCGGCTTCGCACTGCATTGGTCGTGCTTCAGTTCGCCGTGTCGATCGGCCTCATTGTCTGCACCGCGGTTGTCTACGCGCAGACCGTCTATGCCCGTTCCGTCGACCCCGGCTACAAGCGCGATCACATCCTGCAGGTCGATAACATCAATCGGCGACAATTGACCGAACGCGGGGAGATGATCGTCGAGCAGATGAAGCGCATTCCCGGCGTCGTCGCGGTCGGCCGAACCGACATTGGCGTTTCGACCGGCAACAATATCAACACGGGCGTCGTGCCGCCGGGGGCGACTAAAACCGTCGACATCGGCAGCTATGAGGTCGACGAGGGCTTCTTCGATGCGATGGGCCTGACCTTGAAGGCAGGGCGCTGGTTCGACCCGAACCGACCGGCCGACGATCAAACCGTGCCGTTCCCCAGCGACCCTGTCGCGGAGAAGGCGATGGCTGCGAGGGGCGTCAACGTCGTACTCAACGAGCTGGCGGTCGACCGGCTGGGCTTTAACTCGGCGCAGGACGCGATCGGCAAGACCTTTCGCGCCGAGCTATTTTTCGACGTAGCGACCAATATCACCGTGATCGGGGTGGTCGGCGACACTCAGTTCCGGTCGGTGCGTGACCCTGTCCAGCCGATCATGTT
>DASTCB010000007.1:0-19948 GCA_035711585.1 Sphingomicrobium sp. | reverse complement strand
CTGCCTGGCGCTGCTCCAGCTCTTCGACGCTGGCCGCCTTCTGCGCAGCCAGGGTGCGCGATCGCGCAAGCTCGGTCCTGGCATTGACCAGCTGGGCTTCGGCGCGCGCCAGCTGGGCCCGGGCCTGGTCGACCTGCGCCTGGGCCGGCCGCGCGTCGATCGTGAACAGCAGTTGCCCTTGCCGTACATATTGGCCGTCGCGGAAATGGATGCCGGTGAGATAGCCGGAAACGCGCGGCGTGACGTCGACGTCCTGGACCGCCTCGAACCGGCCGACATAATCGTCCCAGTCGAGCACCTCGCGAACCAGCGGCGTCGCGACCGTGACCTGCGCAGGCGGCGGCGCAGCCTGCGATTCGCCTCCGCCCGAACAGGCGGAGAGCGCAATCGAGAGAGCGGCTAACGCAGCTAAAGCTCTTGGTACCATGGATTTTCCGATGATTGGCCGGGTCCGCCCTTGACGATACGCCCTACTTACTGGCCGCAAGCAGTCCCGCGCCGCTGCACGTTTCGATTGGAAACTATCGCCGAAATCGAGGCCCGGTCAACCGAGTGACAGAGGGACTGTGGCCGCTCGGCTCCGCGCTATCACCCGCCATTGGGGCGGCCAAAGCGGTTGCGCGCCAGTTGGCATGTTGTTTGCAGCATTCGAAGTTGATGACGATGCCTTTTCAAACAGGGAGCAGGGCCGGAAGGCAACGCATGATGTCCACTTCCGGACAGCGGATGTCCGTCAACGGACATCGCCCCAGGGGGACCGGACATCTGAGTACGGGTGGAGGCCCGAGCCGGAATCGAACCGGCGTGCAAGGATTTGCAGTCCTCTGCGTAACCACTCCGCCATCGGGCCTTGCGGACCCGGCCTTTGGCGGTTCGCCCCATCGCTTGTCAACCGCGAGTGGGGTAATGCTTTCGACGAACGGGGGCGCGGCTGCCTTGGCGGGGAGTCGATGAAGGGATAAGGGACCACTTGAAGCGTCACTGTATTAGTGGCATACAACAGTTCGTGACGAACGAGGTTTTGATGCAGGATTTCAGCCTGGCACGCCGAATGATGGTCGACAGCCAGCTCCGCCCGGAGGGGGTGACCGATCGTGGCGTGCTGGCCGCCATGGGAACGGTCGAGCGCGAACGGTTCGTGCCCGAGGCCGCGCGGCCGCTGGCCTATTTCGACCGGCCGCTCAAACTTGCCGAGGGGCGGGCGATGATGTCGCCGGCGGCACTCGGGCGCCTGCTGACCGAAGTGGAACCAAGGCCGGGCCAGCGCGCGCTGGTGATCGGCGCGGGGACGGGCTATTCGGCCGCTATCCTGGGCGCAATCGGGCTCGACGTGGTCGCGCTCGAATCCGACGAGACCCTGGCCGAAGGCGCTCGCACGGCGGGGGTGGAGACGGTGATCGGCGAGCTCCCCAAGGGCTGGGCCAAGGGCGCACCCTATGATTTGATCCTGCTGGACGGGGCGGTCGACGAGATTCCGGCGGCGCTCGGCAAGCAGCTGTCGCCCGAGGGGCGCATCGCCGGGGCGGTCAACGATCGCGGAGTCACCCGGCTGGTCATCGGCCGCAGCGCCAATGGCGCGATCGGCCTGCGCAGCATTGCCGATGCTGACGTTGAGCAACTTCCCGGATTTGAACGGCCACGGGCCTTTACTTTCTGATCGGAGAGCAAACCTCGTGACCCGTAACCTTACCATCGCCGCAATGCTTGTCGCACTCGCTTCAGGGACGGCCTCGGCCGATACGCTGCGCGAGGCGCTTTCGATGACCTATCGCGCCAATCCGACGCTCAATGCGCAGCGCGAGAATCTGAAGGCTACCGACGCCGGAGTGGCGATTGCCCGCTCGGCGGGCCGGCCGACGGTCACCGGGACCGTTGGCGTGACCCGCGACCTGACCCGCAGCGGCCGATTCGATACGGGCTTGAGTGACGGTCCCTTCGTCACCGGCGGCGTCGATCTCAACATGCCGCTGTTCCAGGGCGGCACCGTCAAGAATGACATCCGGGCGGCGAAGGTCCGCGTCGAGGCCGGGCGGGCGACGCTCCGCGCGGTCGAAGGCGATGTCTTCACTGAATCGGTCGCGGCCTACATGGACGTGATCCGCGACCGGGCGGCGGTCGAGCTCAACAAGAACAATGTGAGGGTGCTCGAAACCAATCTCGAGGCCACCCAGGACCGGTTCGAGATCGGCGACGTCACCCGCACCGATGTTGCGCAATCGGAAGCCAGGCTGGCCCTTGCCCGGGCGCGCCTCACGCTTGCCGAGGGCGGCCTTACCGCCAGCGAGCAGAACTATCGGCGAGTCATTGGCCAGCAACCTGGCCAACTCCAGCCGCCGCCGCCTTTGCCGCCCTTTCCAACAACTGCCGATCAAGCGGTACAGATTGCGCTCAGCAATAATCCGGACCTGATTGCCGCGACCCGCCAGGCCGAGGCGGCGGGCTACGATATCCGATCGGTGCGCGGCACCCGCCTGCCGACCGTTTCGGCGATCGCATCCGGCGATTTCGCCAGCACCACCAGCGGCGAAACCGCTGGGATCGATCGGTCGGGGACGGCCACCAGCGTCGGCATCCAGAGCCGCATCCCGCTTTATCAGGGCGGGCTGCCTGGCGCCCGGGTCCGCCAGGCGCAGGCGCTCGAAGGGCAGGCGCTCGAACAGCGCGTTGCGTCGGAGCGGGCGGTGGTCTCGGCGACCCGCTCGGCCTTCGCCGACTATCAGGCCGCGATTGACGCGATCGCCTCCAACGAAGTGGCCGTCAGGGCCAATGAGCTGGCGCTGGAAGGCGTCCGCGCCGAGAACAGCGTCGGTACGCGCACTATCCTTGACGTGCTCAATGCCGAGCAGGAGCTGCTCAACTCCCAGGTGTTGCTGGTGACGGCGCGGCGCGACGCCTATGTCGCCGGCTTCCAGCTGCTCAACGCCATGGGACAGGCCGAGGCCGACGACCTGGGTCTCGAAGGAGGCGCGCTTTACGATCCGCTGGGCAATTATCGGCGGGTCGCCGGGGACTGGAGCGACTGGTCGGAGAATCCGCGGACCGCGCCGGCATCGACCAGCACGGTGACGCCAGCCGAGCAGCCTCAGGGCGTGACTCCTCCTGCTCAATAGGCGATAGGAGCGGCCATGCCCGCTCGTGAGCCTTCGATGGAAGATATCCTCGCCTCGATCAAACGCGTGATCGCCGAGGAAAAGGAGATTCGCGCCTCTGCCCCGCCACCCGAGGCCGAAGGCGGGGAAGAGGATGTGCTCGAGCTGGACGAGAGCATGGCGGCGCCGGAGGCCCCGCCGGTCGACCTCGGCCCGCCGCTGCTGGAAGAGGAAGCGGCCGGCGAGAGCCGCTCGAAGCTGGAGGAGCTGGCGAATGTCGCCGCCTCCGCGCCGCCGGGACCGCAGGTTAATCCGCTGGAGGAAATGGTGCGCGAGATGCTGCGCCCGATCCTCAAGCAATGGCTCGACGACCATCTGCCGAGCATCGTCGACGAGCATGTGAAGCGCGAGATCCACCGCATCACGGGGCGTCCCTTCTGACGGTAGTTGATCGTTAATCGGCGGGCGGTTACGCCTGCCGACCATGCTCACACGCCTTGCCCTTGCCGCCAGTGCCGCGGCCATCGCCTTCACCGCCACCCCAGCCGCCGCCCGGCCGATGACCGCGACCGACATGCACATGATGCGGCGTCTCGGAAGCCCGACCGTCTCGCCGGATGGCCGCTATGCCGTCTTCACCCTATCGACCACGCAGCTCGACGCCAACAAGCGCAACAATGTCCTGCATGTGCTCGATTTGACCAAGCCCGGCTCGGCGCCGCGGCCGATGACGGAACTGGAAGGCGCGCACGATGCCGTGTTCGGCGCAGACGGGGCCCTGTGGTTCCTGAAGCCCGTCAATGGGCAGGATCAGCTGTGGCGGCTGGCGATGGAAGGCGCGGCGGTTCCCATTTCGAGCCTCAAGGGCGACATTTCGGGTTTCAAGGTCAGCGCGAACGGCAGCCGGCTGATCGTCTGGGCCGACCGCGACCTGCAATGCGCCGACTTTGCCTGCGACAATCTGCCCAAGGTGCAGAAGCAGGGCTCGGGGCGGGTCTATGACCAGCTGTTCGTCCGCCACTGGGACACATGGGTGGAGCCCGGCGTCCGCAGCCGGATCTTCGCATTCCCAATCCAAAACGGAGAGGTGACCGGGCCGGGCGTTCCGGTGACCGGGGCGCTGGTCGGCGACACGCCGTCCAAGCCGTTCGGTGGCGGCGAGGAGATCGCCATCTCGCCCGACGGCAAGACCGTCTATTTCGCGCTGCGCGAGGCGGGCCGCATCGAGGCCAGGTCCACCAACCTCGATATCTTCGCCGCACCCGCGGACGGCTCGGCCCAGCCGACCAATCTGACGTCCGACAATGATGGCACCGACAATCTGCCGACCCTGTCCCCCGACGGCCGGACCCTGGCCTGGCTGTCGATGGCCCGTGCCGGTTATGAAAGCGACCGCAACGTCATCAAGCTGAGGGACTTGGCGACCGGCGACGTGCGCGCGCTAACCGCCAATTGGGACCGTTCGCCCGGCTCGCTTGCCTGGAGCAAGGACGGCAGAAGCCTGATCGTCGACGCCGGCGACACGATGGAAAACCCGCTGTTCCGGGTCGATGTGGCCATCGGCCGGGTGACCAAGCTGACCGGCAACGGCTCGGCCCATCTCGCTATGCCGCTGCCCGACGGAGCGGTGCTGTTCGCCATGAACAGCGCGATGGCGCCCGACGATCTCTACCGCGTCGATGCCAGGGGCAGGGTCACCCAGCTGACCAACGTCAATCGCGGCCTGCTTGCCGAGCTCGATCCGGTCAGCTTCGAAAAATTCAGTTTCAAGGGCGCCAACAACGACAGGGTGTGGGGCTTCAAGATGAAGCCGCAATCGGCCAGCGGGAAGCTTCCCATCGCGTTCGTCGTCCATGGCGGGCCGCAGGGCAGCTTCGGCAATGGCTGGTCCTATCGCTGGAACCCCAGGGTCTTCGCCTCGCCCGGCTATGCGGTGGTCAGCGTCGACTTCCATGGCTCGACCGGCTACGGCCAGGCCTTCACGGATTCGATCACCAACAACTGGGGCGGCTGGCCCCTCGAGGACCTGCAGAAGGGCCTCGCCTTCGCCACCGCCAACGATCCGCAACTCGACGCCGATAGAGCCTGCGCGCTCGGCGCCAGCTACGGCGGCTACATGATGAACTGGATCGCCGGCCAGTGGCCCGACCGGTTCGACTGCCTGGTCCAGCATGACGGCGTGTTCGACGCGCGGGCCATGGCCTATGAGACCGAGGAGCTGTGGTTCGACGAATGGGAACATGGCGGAAAGGCCTATTATGAGGACCCGGCCGCGTTCGAGCGGTGGAACCCGGTCAACCATGTCGCCAAGTGGAAGACGCCGATGCTGGTGATTACCGGCGAAAAGGACTTCCGCATCCCCTACACCCAGGGCCTTGCGAGCTTCACCGCGCTTCAGCGCCGCGACATCCCGTCGAAGCTGCTCGTCTTCCCCGACGAGAACCACTGGGTGCTGAAGCCGCTGAACTCGATCCAATGGTACCGCGAGGTGCAAGCCTGGCTCGACCGCTGGACAGGCAAGGCGAACTGATCGCTTCTCCCTGCCGCATAGCGGTGGGGAGGGGGACCGTTCAGCGAAGCTGAGTGGTGGAGGGGCCCTCCGTCAGCGCTTCGCGCTGCCACCTCCCCATTGCTTCGCAACAGGGAGGAACGGCGGGTTGCGGCGGCGCAACATGGCGGCTAACCGCCGCCCAATGACCGAGCTTGCCAAGACGTTCGAACCGGGCCCGATCGAGGCCCGCTGGTATGCCCACTGGGAGGGGCAGGGTCTGTTCCGGCCCGAGCGGGGCGACGCCGAGCCCTTCACCATCGTCATGCCGCCGCCCAACGTCACCGGCTCGCTGCACATCGGCCATGCGCTCGACAACACGCTGCAGGACATTCTCACCCGCCACGCGCGCATGCAGGGCAAGGACGCCCTGTGGGTGGTGGGGATGGACCATGCCGGCATCGCCACCCAGATGGTGGTCGAGCGCGAACTCGAGAAAAGCCAGGACAAGCGGACGAACTACAGTCGCGAAGGCTTTGTCGCCAAGGTCTGGGAGTGGAAGGAAGAGAGCGGCGGCCAGATCACCCGCCAGCTCCGCCGCCTCGGCGCCAGCTGCGACTGGTCGAACGAGCGCTTCACCATGGACGAGGGCTTCTCGGCCGCGGTGATCAAGGTGTTCGTCGAGCTGCACAAGCGCGGGCTCGCCTATCGCGACAAAAGGCTGGTGAACTGGGACCCCAGGTTCCAGACCGCGATCAGCGACCTGGAGGTCGAGACCCGCGAGGTGCAGGGCAAGTTCTGGCACCTGAAGTATCCGCTGGCTGACGGTTCGGGCGCGATCCATGTCGCCACCACCCGGCCGGAGACGATGCTGGCCGACATGGCGGTCGCGGTGCACCCAGAGGATGAGCGCTACACCGCGCTGGTCGGCAAGCAGGTCAAGCTACCGATCACCGGACGCCTGATCCCCGTCATCACCGACGAGCATGCCGATCCTGAGCTGGGCTCGGGCGCGGTCAAGATCACGCCCGGCCATGATTTCAACGATTTCGAAGTCGGCCGTCGCGCGGGGTTCAAGCCGGGCGAGATGCTCAACATGCTGGATGAGCAAGCGCGCATTACCCAAACGCAAGACGGGTTGATCCCGGCCGAGCTCATCGGCCTCGATCGGTTCGAGGCGCGCAAGCGGGTGGTCGAGCTCTTGGAGGCCGAGGGCGCGCTGGAGAAAGTCGAAGACCGCACCATCGCCACGCCCTATGGCGACCGTTCCGGCGTGGTGATCGAGCCCTGGCTGACCGACCAATGGTATGTGAACGTTGCTCCGCTGGCCGAGCGAGTGATGGCGGCGACCCGAGCCGGCGAGATCAGGATCGTACCCGAAACCTGGTCGAAGACCTGGTTCAACTGGCTGGAGAATATCCAGCCCTGGTGCGTCTCGCGCCAGCTATGGTGGGGCCATCGCATTCCGGCCTGGTTCGATCAGGCTGGGAATGTTTTCGTTACTGAAACTCTTGCCGAGGCGCAACAGCTGGCCGGGGAAGGCATCGAGCTCCGCCAGGAAGAAGACGTCCTCGACACCTGGTTCTCCTCCGCGCTGTGGCCCTTCGCCACGCTCGGCTGGCCGAACGAGACCGAAGACCTCAAGCGCCATTACCCCAACGACGTCCTGATCTCCGGCTTCGACATCCTCTTCTTCTGGGATGCGCGGATGGCGATGCAGGGACTGGAGTTCATGGACGAGGCGCCCTGGCGCACCCTCTACCTCCACGGCCTGGTCCGCGACGCTCAGGGCCAGAAGATGTCCAAGTCGAAGGGCAATACCGTCGACCCATTGGGCCTGATCGACAAATATGGCGCCGACGCGCTGCGCTTCACGCTGGCGGCGATGGAAAGCCAGGGCCGCGACATCAAGCTCGATGAGAAACGCGTCGAGGGCTACCGCAACTTCGCGACCAAGCTGTGGAACGCCGCCCGCTTCCTGCAGGGCAACGGCGTCGGCGCATCGCAGGGCATCGCGGCGCCCGAAGCCAGTCTGCCGGTCAACCGCTGGATCATCGGCGAGGTGGTCGAGACGCTGGCGAAGCTGGACAAGGCCTTCGCGGAGCTTCGCTTCGACGAGATGGCCGACGCCATCTACCACTTCACCTGGGGCACCTTCTGCGACTGGTATGTCGAGCTGATCAAAGGCGCGTTCGACGATGAAACCCGCGCGGTCTCGGCCTGGGCGTTCGACCAGATCCTGGTCATGCTCCACCCCTTCATGCCCTTTGTCACCGAAGAGCTGTGGCATAGCATGGCCAGTCCCGCCCACCCGCGCCCCTACGGCCTGATCGTCGCCAAATGGCCGGAGCCGAAGGCGCAGCGCAATGCCCAAGCTGCCGCTGAAATTGAATGGCTTATAGGACTGATCCAGAACGTCCGCGCCACGAAGGCGGCACTGGGCGCGGCCGACAAGACTGTCGTTTGCTTCATATCCAAGGCTGATCCAGATCGATTTGCCACCATCGATCGCTACCTTCTCACTTTAAAGCGGATGTGCCGACTGGACCAAATCAGCGTCCGCACTCCTCACGGCGTGCAGCAACTTGGTGGAACGATTGGTGACGTCGAGATTGACGCTGAAACAATCATCGCCGTCGAAGGAGAAGGTAAGGTCCAAGTGCCATATGAAGGCGTTATTGGGACTCTCGATTTTTTCGATGTAGTCGATCTCGACGCCGAGCGCGCTCGCCTGTCGAAGGCAGTCGCCGCGGCGGAAAAGGACCGCGACAGTCTCGCCGCTCGCCTCGCCAACCCCGCCTTCGCCGAGCGAGCCAAGCCCGAGGCGGTGGAGAAGGCGCGCGCGGACCATGACGCCCGCGCGGCGGAGGCCGAGCGCCTGTCGGCCGCGCTGGCGCGGTTGGGATAATTCTTCGCCGGGGAGTTACCTCGGCGCCGCCACCTCGATCGCGCCCCGCGCGCATTCGACCACCACCGGAGTCTTCGCGGCGACCTCGCCGTCGATGCTGATCTTCTGGCGCGGGCGCGTCTCCAGCTTCATCCGCTTGCCGTGCCACTCGGTAACCGTCTGCTCGCGGTGCCGCAGACGGAACAGCGTCACGAACCAGCTCCAGGCGAGATGCGCGATGCTTTTGCCGGTGACCGCCTGGATCACCATCTCGCCGCTGTCGAGCTCCGCGCTTTCGACCAGCAGGACGCCTCCGTGATGGCTGCCGTTGGCGATGCGCGCCTCCGTCGCCCAGCTCTTGGCCATCGAGCCGTCCTCGAACGTGACCCTCAGTTTGAACGGCCGGAACTTGAACGCCACCCGCGCAGCCCACACCACATAGCCGATCACGCCGAGCCAGCGCTTGAGCCGCGCCGGCACGGTGTCGGCGATCAGCGGGCTGAGGCCCAGCGCCGCGACATTGGCGAAATAGTCGCCATCGATGATGCCAAGGTCGATCCGCTTGCGCCGGCCATAGGCGATCACCTTGATCGCGCCTTCCTGGTCGAGCGGCAGGCCGAGGGTCCGGGCGAAGCTGTTGGCGGTGCCGAGCGGAAGCACCGCGAACACCGTGTCTGTGCCCACGAAATGGTCGACCACCGACGACAATGTGCCGTCGCCGCCGCCCACGATCACCATCGGGGCCCTGGCAATGGCCGCCTTCACCACCGGTTCCATCATTTCGGGATTCTGGACCGCATGGGCGTCCATCAGCTCCAGCCCGGCGGCCGTCAGCTTGTCGCGCACCTCGTCGAACGCCGCCGCGCCGCGCCGGCTCCGGGCATTGATTACCAGCATCGCCCGTTTCGGCAGCGCATCGGCCATGGCTGTTCAATGCGCGGGTGCGCGCAAATATCCTCGTCATCCCCGCGAAAGCGGGGACCCAGCAAAAAACAAAAACTAGGTTCCCGCTTCCGCGGGAATGACGATAAGGGAGCGCATGACTCCATCATTTCCCTCGATGCGGATGCGGCGCGGCCGGTCCTCGCCCTGGATCCGCGAGATGCTGGCCGAGCACCGGCTGCATCCGTCGGATTTGATCTGGCCTTTGTTCATCTGCGAAGGGCAGGGGCAGGAGGAGCCGATCTCGACGCTTCCGGGGGTCGGCCGCTGGCCGGTTGACAGGCTGGCCGACAAGGCGCGGGAGGCGCGCGATCTCGGCATTCCCTGCGTCGCGCTGTTCCCCAACACGCCGGCCAACCTGCGCACGGACGATGCGCGCGAGGCGCTCAATCCGGACAACCTGATCTGCCGGGCGATCAAGACGATCAAGGATGCGGTGCCCGAGGTCGGGGTTCTCACCGACGTCGCGCTCGACCCCTATACGGCCGACGGTCACGACGGGCTGACCGACGACAAGGGCCGTGTCCTCAATGACGAGACCGTCGCCGTGCTGGTCCAGCAGGCGCTGGTCCAGGCGATGGCGGGAGCGGATATCGTCGCTCCCTCGGACATGATGGATGGGCGGGTCGGGGCGATCCGCCAGGGGCTTGAGAAGGCCGGCCGCCATGATACGGCGATCATGGCCTATGCCGCCAAATATGCCTCCGCCTTCTACGGACCGTTCCGCGATGCGGTCGGCTCGCGCGGCCTGCTGAAGGGCGACAAGCGTGGCTATCAGATGGACCCGGCCAATGGCGCGGAGGCGCTGCGCGAGGTCGCGCTGGACCTGGCCGAGGGCGCCGACATGGTGATGGTCAAGCCGGGCCTGCCCTATCTCGACGTGCTGGCGCGGGTGAGGGACCGGTTCGGAGTGCCGACCTTCGCCTACCAGGTGTCCGGCGAATATGCGATGATCGAGGCCGCGGCGGCTGCCGGCGCCGGCGAGCGCGATGCGCTGGTGCTCGAGACCTTGCTTGCGTTCAAGCGCGCCGGCGCATCGGGCGTGCTCACCTATCATGCCCCGCTGGCCGCCAAGCTGATCGCCGGGTGACGGAAACTCGCGCCGAGCTCGAAGCCCTCAAGGCGGCGATGCGGCCGCTCGAACCCGGTTCCGACGAGCGGCGACGACTGGCCGGCGAAGTCCTCGACCGGGCACTCGCCTATCTGGACGCCATTCCCGACGCACCGGCCAACAACCCGTGGGAAGAAGTGTTCGCCCAGCGGCTCGATCCCGAATTTTCCGAGGCGGGACGCGATCCCGAGACGGTGCTCTCCTATGTCGACCAGTGCGTCGCCCGGCCCGGCTTCGCCACCACCAGCCCCCGCTTCATGGCCTATATTCCCGGCGGCGCCCTGTTCCATTCGGCGCTGGGTGACTTCCTCGCGGCGGTTTCCAACAAATATTCGGGCTTCGCCTCGGCCAGCCCCGGCGCGGTCCGACTGGAGAACGCCTGCTGCGCCTGGATGGCCAGGGTCATTGGCTATCCGGAAACCAGCGCCGGCACGCTGACGTCGGGCGGAAGCCTCGCCAATTTAACCGCCATCGTCACCGCGCGCGAGGCGCTCGACCCGGACGGCGGCGGCGCGATCTACATGACGCGCTTCGTCCATCACTGCGTCGACAAGGCGCTGCACATCGCCGGGCGCGGGCGGGCGCCGAAGCGGCTGATCGCGACCGACAATCGCTGCCGGATCGACGTCGCCGCGCTTCAAGAAGCGATCGAGCGTGACGTTGCGAACGGAATTCGCCCCTGGCTGGTCGTGGCATCGGCCGGGACGATCGACACCGGCTCGGTCGATCCGCTGAACGCCATCGCCGATGTCTGCGCGCGCCATGGGATCTGGTTCCATGTCGACGGCGCCTATGGCGGGCTGTTCGCGCTGACCGACGAGGGGCGCCGGAAGCTGCGCGGGATCGAGCGGGCGGACAGCGTCGCGCTCGACCCGCACAAGACTTTGTTCCTGCCCTATGGCACCGGCGCGGTCCTCGTCCGTGACGGCAACCAGCTGCTCCAGGCATTCAGCGCGAGCGCCGAATATATAAGACCGCTGGGCGAGAGCGAGGTCGGGCCTTCTCCCGCGGACCTGTCGCCTGAGCTGACCCGCCATTTCCGCGGTCTCCGGCTGTGGCTTCCGCTGCAGCTTGCAGGCGTCGCGGCGTTCCGCGCGGCGCAGCAGGAGAAGCTCGCGCTTGCCCGCTATTTCCACGCTCGCCTGTCGGAACTGCCAGACTTTGACGCCGGCCCGCCGCCCGACCTGTCGGTGGTCGCCTTCCGCCATGTGCCCGAGGGCGGCGACGCGGAATCGGCCAGTCAACGATTGCTTCAGCATTTGCAGCAAGAAGGTCGGGTGATGCTGAGCGGGACACGGATCGATGGGCAATTCCATATTCGCTGCGCGATTCTGTCCTTCCGTACCCATGTCGAGCATGTCGACGAGTTGCTCGAAGCCGTGGTTCGCGGCGCTGCCGAAATCGCCCGTGGCTGACTTGCCCGGCTCCGGCCGGTTGCTCTAGCCTGCGGCGCGAGGGGGCGAGATGAACGACCAGGGCCTGCAACTCGAGCCAGTGGCCGGCCGGTCGACCCGCTGGCGGTTCGTACTGACGATCTTTGTCGGCTCCTTCCTGCTGTTCCTGATCCAGCCGATGATCGCGCGCATGGCGCTGCCGCGGCTGGGCGGGGCGCCCGCGGTGTGGAACAGCGCGATGCTGGTCTACCAGGGGCTGCTGCTCGCTGGCTACGCCTTCGCCCACTGGCTCAGCCGCTTCACCCCGCGCCGCCAGGCCTGGGTCCAGGCGGCGGTGTTGGCCCTTGCCGCTGCCCTGCTCCTTCCGATCCGGCTCACCGACGCGGTGCCGCCGCCTGATGCCAACGCCTATTTCTGGGTGCCCTGGCTGCTGCTGGTGTCGATCGGGCCGCTGTTCCTGTTCCTGTCGGCCCAGGCGCCGCTGGTCCAGCGCTGGTACGCGGCTTCCAAGGCTGGCGATCCCTATCCGCTCTATTCGGCCTCCAACGTTGGCAGCTTCTGCGGGCTGCTGGCCTATCCGCTGTTGGCCGAACCGTTGCTCAGCGTCACCGAGCAGAGCCGCTGGTGGAGCCTCGGCTATGTGCTGCTGATCGGACTTGTCACGCTGGCGGCCTGGCGCCTGCCCAATGCCCGTGAAGCGGATCAATTGGCGGATAGGACAGAGCCCCGGCCCGGCCGGCGGCGGATCGCCGGCTGGATCCTGCTCGCCGCCGTCCCATCCGGCCTGATGCTGTCGACCACCCTCTATCTGACGACCGACATCGTCGCGATGCCGCTGCTGTGGGCGATCCCGCTCGGGCTCTACCTGCTCAGCTTCACGGTCGCCTTCGCCGCAGAGCGCCGGGCCGCCACCTGGATCGGCTGGACCGCGCCGACCCTGCTGGTAGCCTCCGCCCTCACGACCTTCAGCGCCAAGTCCGGACTCGTCCTGTGGGTAGCGGGGCTACTCCTCGCGGCGCTGTTCGCCATCTCGGTCGCGGTCCATTCCCGGCTGTTCGATGACCGCCCGGGGCCGCAGCAGCTGACGCTTTACTATCTCGCGCTCTCGGCCGGCGGCATGCTCGGCGGCATCTTCTGCGCGCTCGCGGCGCCCATGCTGTTCGACTGGACCTATGAGCATCCGCTGCTGCTGCTGGCCGCGGCCTGGCTGTTGGGCGGGATGAAGCCCTGGGCGCGGCTCGCTCCGGGCTGGGCTGCCAGGCTGCAATCCCCGGACATGACCCGTCGCGGGCTGATTATCGTCCTGATTTTGCTCGTGACCCTGCTGCTCGGCACCCAGTCGTGGACGGCACTGCGTATCGCCGGCGCGGTGGTGCTCGGGATCGCGGCGCTGGCGGTGCTCGGCAACCGGATCCTGTTCACCGCACTGGTCGGGTCGGTGATGCTGGTGGCCGGCCTCACCGGCAAGCTGGCGGACTCGATCGAGCCCGGGCGGATGACGCGCAGCTATTTCGGAATCTATTCGGTCGGCGACACTCCTTACGGAGCGCGCGTCATCATCCACGGGACCACCGTGCACGGCGCGCAGCTGAAGGGCGGTCCTGAGCAGGAACGGATCCCCACCACCTATTATGTCACCGGCTCGGGCGTCGGTCGCGCGATGCAGGCCGCTCCAGGCCTGTTCGGCCCGGCGGCGCGGATCGATGTGATTGGCCTCGGCTCGGGAACGCTGGCCTGCTATTCGCGGCCCGGACAGCGTTGGCGTTTCTATGAAATCGACCCGGTGATGGTCGATATCGCCCGCGATCCGCAGCGGTTCAGCTTCCTGTCGCGCTGTTTGCCGGCTGCCGAGGTGATCGTCGGCGACGCTCGCCTATCGCTTGAGCGACAGACTCCCGGAGCCACCGACCTGCTGGTGGTCGACGCCTTTTCGTCGGACTCGGTGCCGATGCATTTGCTCACCCGCGAGGCGTTCGACGGCTATCGCCGCCACCTCGCGCCGAACGGCCTGCTGATGGTCCATCTGTCCAACCGTTACCTGTCGCTCGAACCGGTGGTCGCTCGAGCAGCAGAACGGGGCTGGACCGCCCGGCTGCTACATTTCCGGGCGGATTCGCTCGAGCGCAGCCGATATGAATTCTCATCCTTCTGGGTCGCCATGTCGCCATCGCCGGAAACGATCGCGAGGCTGGAAGCCTCGGCACCGGACGCAGGGTGGCGCCCGCTTCAGGCCCGGGATGGCGCGTCCGAGTGGACCGATGACCATGCCAGCATCATCCCGATCCTGAAATGGTGACCCAGCCTCCTCCATCGGCCGAGCCAGGCACCCGCCGCGACGTCGGCGTGTGGGGAGCCGCTTTCCTTGCGCTCAACGGGATGATCGGCGCCGGAATCTTCGGCCTTCCGGGCAAGCTCGATGCGGCAGTCGGGAGCTTCGCGCCCTGGCTCCTGTTGATCGGCGGCTGCGGAGTGATGCTGATCGCGCTTTGCTATGCCGATCTGGCCAGTCGCTTCGACAGCTCGGGCGGGCCGCAGCTTTATGCCAGCGCGGCGTTCGGTCCGTTCGTCGGCTTCCAGGCCGGCTGGATGCTCTACGCGGCCCGCGCCGCATCGCTCGCCGCCAACGCCCATGTGCTCACCGCCTATGCCGGCGCCTTGTGGCCGCCGCTCAACGGCCCGGCGACGATCATCGTCACGGTCGGCGCCATCACCCTGATCAATGTCGTCGGGATCCGCAGGGCGGTTGATACGCTGGGCGGGATGACCCTGCTGAAGCTGACGCCGCTCCTGTTGATCGCTTCGCTCGGCCTGCTGCTGGCGCCGATCCCGGCCCCAGCATTGCCTGATTTCTCAGCGGTCGAGGGCGTCGCCCTGGCCGCGCTCTACGCCTTCGTCGGCTTCGAGGCCGCCACCATTCCTGCGGGCGAGACGCGCGACCCCAAACGCGCCATCCCGCGGGCGCTCTTGCTGACCGTAGCCGGGGTGACCTTGCTCTACGTGCTCGTCCAGCTCGCCTATTCGGCATCCGGCATCGGCGACAGCCATGCTCCGCTGGCCGAACTCGCGGCCCAATCCTTGGGCCCGGCGGGAGCGCTTCTGCTCGGGATGGCGGCCATCGCTTCGGTTCTCGCCAACCAACTCAGCGCTGTGACCTCCATCTCGCGGATCACGTCGAGCTTCGCCGACCAGGGGCTGCTGCCGCGTTGGTTCGGGCATATCTCGCCGCGGTTCGCGACGCCGTCCAATTCGATCCTGGCCGTCGGCGGGATCGGCCTCGGGCTGGCCCTGTCGGGCACCTTCATTACGCTGGCCGTGATCAGCACCGTGTCGCGCCTGTTCACCTATCTGGTCTGCATCGCGGCGGTTCCCCGGCTCGACCATGTGGCGGGAACCACCCGATGGTTCGGTGGCATCATCCTGCCTGCCGCCGCAGGCGGTTTGTGCCTGTGGGCGGCATCCTATTCGAGCCCGGGGGAATGGCGGGCCTTCATCGCTTTCCTGGTTGCCGGCAGCCTGCTTTACCTCGTCGCCAGGCTCGGGAGGCAGCCGACATGACCAATATTATGGCCAGGACGGACCGTCTTATCCTGCGCGAGTGGGGCGAGGGCGACGGCGATCGCTTCTACGAGATGATGAATACCCCGGCAGTGATGCGGCATCTTGGAGGCGTCCAGGACCGGGAAAGCTGGGGCGCCGGGGTCGGCCGAATCTTCGGATACCAGCGCGACTTTGGCCACACCCTCTGGCTGGTAGAGCGGAAATCGGACGGGGAATTGCTCGGCTTTTGCGGGCTGAAGCGGGTCAATGCCCAGGGCACTGACCTCACCGGCCAGTTCGAGATCGGTTGGCGATTGCGCGAGAGCGCCTGGGGCCAAGGCTATGCCAAGGAGGCCGCGATTGCTTCGCTCGATCTCGCCTTCGGCCGCTTCGATGCGCCTTATGTGGTCGCGCTGACGATAGAGCCCAATGTGGAAAGCCAAGGCCTGATGAAGCGGCTCGGCATGACACGAAGACCGGAATTCGACTTCCAAGACCCGCAACACGGACCCGAGCTGAATCCGACGATCGTCTATTCCATCGATGCCGCCGACTGGCCTGCCGCGCGCGCGGCCGCTCAGCCTAACGAGCCAGCTGGTTCTTCAGCCGGTCGATCGCAGCCGCCTGCCGGTCGCTGATCGAGGCTACCTCGGCGGCGGCGGACGCGATCGCCTCCTGTTCGGCGGGGTTGATCCAGCGCCGGCGGTCGATCCGGTCGGCGGCGAGTTCGTCGATTTCCGCGGCTGCCCGCGTCGTGGCTCCATATTCCGCTACCAGCCGCGACAGGGCCTGCTCGGCCGCGATCCAGCTTTCGCTGGCCATTGGCCCCGCGGCTAGGGCCAGCCGGCTGGCTTCCGCCTCGCTTGCCTCGAAACCGGGCGCGGCCGCCCGAACCGAGGCAACCAGCTCCCCAAGGCGCGACGCCAGGGCGGGCTCCACCGATCCCGGAGGCGGCACATCGGGGATCGGCAGCCGCGGATCGGTGGCCTCGGCGGCTCGCGGGGCGAGGCTTGGCTCCGGCCCGGGGCCCGGCGTCGAGCAGCTTGCCGTGAGGGCGATGGCGATGATCAAGACGCGGTTCATCGGGCTTGGCTTAGGGACGCTCGGCCCCCGAAGCAATGCGCCCGGAGCCCAAGGTCTAAAGGGGGTTGCACGTGGCGGCACTGCCCCCTAATGGACCCCCGGCACGCGCCCGTAGCTCAGCTGGATAGAGCATCAGACTACGAATCTGAGGGTCGGACGTTCGAATCGTTCCGGGCGCGCCACCGTAAAACTGCGAAAAATTCGGGCTTGGGAGCGTTTTGTTCCCAGGCCCGAATTGTCTCTAGCAATCACATAGCAAGCACCGTCGCGGGATTGAGCGTGATTTTGGCTGCCTCGCCACAATCGCGTGAAAGTGTTTTAATGCCTTGTGGGGAGGCCAGCGATGAAACGCAAACCGGGACGGCTCGCTGAGTATGATGGAGCTATGGGCGATCGGTTGGTCGCCAGCATGGCCACCAAGGGCTCTTCATACGAAGAAGCCTTCGACGCGCTGACCGCCGATCCGCCGCTTCGGTTCAGAGAATGGACCGATGCCGAATTGGCCGAGCTGATCGCTCGAAACCCAGATACCGCGCCGGCGCGATTGGCAGCCAGCGAAGTTCGTCGGCGAGAAGCGTGGCAAACGCCAGCTCGATGGTCGCTGCTGGTGTCCGTCCTCGCACTACTGATGTCGGCTGTGGCGCTGGCGAGAACCTTTTAATCACCCCTCGCGTTCCTGCTATGTTCTCCCTACGAATCCGGCTCTATGGGTCGCCTTCGCTCACTTCAAGACTTCGTTGCAACGGTCCTGAATGGCGATGCCGACACAGTCATTATGGATAATGGCAGAGCCATCGGTACAGGCAGTCCCGATGAGCAACTATCGGCGCTCGTCCTCGGAGTCGGGTACGAATCCGAAATGCCCCTTAGTAGCTTTGTCGCAACGAACTATTTGAATGTTGCGCCAGGGCAAGAGGGAGCATTCGACGTTCGACTGCTCCAAGAAAATTCAAACAATCTCTCACGCTTAGAAAAGCTCACCGGTGTCGTGGAGGGCTGGGCACAGTCAGACTCGGCCTTCGCGCCCTATGCTTCAAATCTCCGCACCGTGGTCGATAGCGGCCTCGCTACCTTCCAGAATGACTGGAACCAGCAGGGTCGTGATTTTGCGGTGTTGTATGGGACGGAGGCGGCCAGTCAGGTCTTCGGTGGCGTTGCTGGAAAGCTAATCGTCAAAGGAGCCACTAAAGCAGCTCCCTACGTTGCTCGCACTCTTTCGCCGGCAGTCGACTACTTCTCGCCGGCGGCACAGCGCCTCATCGCTCGTGGAAGGCTCCCGGCCGAAACCATGCGGGCATTGGGCCCTCGGCCGGCTGGTATGATCAATCCGCACCGGCACCACATTCTGTCGCTTAATGGCACAGCTGGTGCCGAGCGGGCACTCGTTCGCGAGGGTCAGGACATCCTTCGCAGCGCCGGCATTGATCCGGTCAAGGGCGTGGAGAATCTTGTCTGGGCACCGAACAAGGGCCATACACTTGGTGCGACCCAAGCCTTGGTGACGTCCTTGCGTGAAGTTGCGGGGTCTCCGAAGCTAATTCTTAGGGTGCTCCGTGAGCATGGACAGATAGCAGCAGGGCGATGATCTCGTGACTCAACAAAGCAACAGTTTGGCGGCCTTCGTCGATGCGATAGAGGCCAGTGACCTGACTACAGTCAGAAGTCTTTTCGAAAGCCACCCTGAGCAACTGCACGCCTACACGCCTTTTGGGGGCGGTACTTGGCTGCATTTCGCGGCCCGAGAGGGAAGTCGCGATGTTGTAGAATATCTTCTCGGTGAAGGAATAGACATAAATGTTGGAGATCGCGATGACGCAACACCATTGGTGAGTGCCGCTCGCGGCGGTCACTATGAGGTAGTCAGATATCTTCTTGAGTGCGGAGCAGTAATGGATACCTCTGCTTCCGTACGGAACCCGCTATTTGCTGCAATCTCTGGTTCAATCCAAGTGAACGCGACGTGGGATCCACCTACGGGAGAGGCCCCGCAAATTGTTCGCCTATTTCTTGAACAAGGCATCGATAGCCGCGTGCGTTACAATTCGTCGACGATGAAGAATATGGATGCGCTCGCATTTGCAGCAATGCTCGGGGCAAATGACTTGGCACGCATCATCGCGCTTTGGAATGCACAGGGCGATGAGGTGGAAGCCGACAAAGCGCTGGCTGAGGCGCGTGCCACCGCCAAGAGCAATACTCAAGCGGTCCCCGTTGGGGAGCAATACAGGCCGTCCTAGCCAAGGAATCCGCCCAACATACTCGGCCAAACCATCGGCGGATTAATCGCCGATGGCGTGGCGGGGCGGCCGAGCGCCGGAGGAGCAGCGGAGCCAGGTCAGAGCGGCCAATCCGATATTGTCGTTAATCAGGCCGTGCTCGACGACATCGGGCAAGCTCTGTTTGGCGACATGAATGCCGAACTCGACGCGATGATGATCGAGTTCGAGCGCTCGACCAGTCTCGACTGGGAAGGCTCAGAGCTTGGAGTCGCGCACGCGGCGATCAAGCAGGAGCTTCACACTCAACTCATGGCGGCGTTGACGGGCGGCACAGCGGCAGCGCCGCTTACGGTGAACGGTTACAGCGACAATCCCGCGCTCGATGCGATGCCGGCTAGTCCCGTTGGCCCGACCTTGAGCGAAAGCATCCTGAGCGGATGGGAGTACGAATACAACAAAGCCTGGAGCGCCAGCGGTGGGAAGTACGACCCGTTCAATGACGCGCTCGCCCGCAAGACGTTCGCCGGCAACCGGGAGTACATTAAGTGGCTAGACCGCGTTGCTGACGCCCAGCTCGCCCAGGACTTCAGGGACTTCGGCAGCATCTACTATCAGACCGCGAGCACACTGATCGCTCCGATCGGGATGGTCGATACGGCCTATCAAATCCTCAACGGCGACATGAGCGCAGCCGAGGCTGCGGTCGCGGTCGCGACAATGGGCAAGGGGCGCGCCATTGGAAGCGCAGAGCGACTGGGTGCAAACGGTGCCGAGCGCGCATTCCAAGGTGGTGCATACGGTCGCCTATCGGCGGGACCAGGCATCGAGCGGCATCACCTTCCAGCGGACAGCGTTACGCCGTTCACCCGGTACTCTGGCCCGGCAATCCAGATGGATCGGGCCGACCATCTCCTGACGTCGAGTCATGGCAGCCGGGGCCTTGAAGGCGCGCTGTATCGAAGCGAAATCAAACAACTGATAGAGGGTGGGCGCATGCGCGACGCTATGGCTATCGAGATCAGAGACGTTAGAAGGACGGCTGTCCAAGGCGGAGGATCAATCACCAAATACAACCCGGCGATCCGAGAAATGTTGGACTACACCTACCAAAAGAACTGGCTCACCAAAAAATGATGGATATTGATCCTTACATATCGGTCGGCCCGATAAAGTTCGGCATCTCCGAACAGGACGTGCG
>DASTCB010000006.1:0-21733 GCA_035711585.1 Sphingomicrobium sp. | reverse complement strand
GATCCTGCTGGAACCAACTCGCCTGCGGATAGCGGACCTTCATCAGGGTAGACCCGGCCATCGGCCAATGGTCGTTGGTAAAGGCCTCCTTCCTGACCGTCGCAATCGCGCCCAAATGATCAGAACGGCGCAGGGGCCATTGCTCGCATTTGTCCCACACCAGGATCGCCACACGCGATCCGGTCTCGATATGATCGAGCGCCTTGAGTTGCTCGGCCTGCTTATGCCCGGCGATCGCCATGCTGGCCGTTGTTCCAGCAAACCGCACGAGTGCGAATGCAACAGCCGCAAATGCCAGCCACTTCGCCAGCGGGAACCGTGTTTCCGCCTTGAAGCGGACTGCAAGGACAAGGACTGCCGCAGCGAATGGCACCAGCCGCATGTCGGCATAGGCCGATCCGAACACGATGCGCGGCAGCAAGACATAGGTCGCCGCCAGCACCAGTCCGGAAAAGGCCAGGTTGCGCGACAGGGTCAGGCGCGGGTGGATCAGGGCGAAGACCGGGACCGCGAGGACGATCGCCGCCGAGGCGATGTCGAACGTCTCCCACCGGTCGCGGAACATCCGCAGCAGATATTCCCACTTATAGTCCCAATCGAACCAGCGCTTGGTCAGTCCGCCGGTTGCGTCGCTGCGCCACAGGTAGATCAGGATAACGGGCAGCGCCAAGGCGGCCGCATGGAAGGCGGCGAGGAACGGCGCCTTCCACCAGCTGACGCCCCGGTCGTGTTGCCGCACGGCTTCGGCGGAGAAACAGAGCAGGCCGAGCGTGCCCCAGCCGAACGTATGGGCGAAATAGACGATGAAGCTGATCGGGACGAACAGGATCGCGCGAAGCCCGGACTTCCCCAGGCGCCCAAGCCGCAGCCACAGGCCGAACGCCAGCAGCGCAAAGGCCATCGACAGCGCGAAATTGACGAAGCCGAACATGAAGGGATGGCCGAACGCCAGCGGCAGCGCGAAGGCGACCGTGGGCGGCAGCCGGTTGTGTACCTCGCGCGCAACCCACAACATGCCGGCCACGGTCATTGGCGGGATCGACATCACCACCAGCTTGGTCGCCGGCTCGATGCCGATCAGCCTGGACAGCGGAACGACGATCAGGTCGACGCCCAGGTTGCCGATCGGCAGCCAGCGGAAGGAAAACCATTGCTGCAGCACTTGGCTGTCGGCGACGTCCGCCGCGATCTTGAAGCGCCCCATATGGCCGCCGATGTCGACGATCGGCGGGATCGGCGGGTAAAGGAAGGGCACGAAGGCCAGCAGGACCATCGCCGCGACGAACGGCCGCCCTTCCCACCAAGGCCTTTCGGCGCCGGGCCGTGACGGAGGAGCGGCAGGCTGGATCAAGCGCTCTCGC
Organism: Sphingomicrobium sp.; assembly: GCA_035711585.1. Taxonomy (GTDB): domain Bacteria; phylum Pseudomonadota; class Alphaproteobacteria; order Sphingomonadales; family Sphingomonadaceae; genus Sphingomicrobium. Next base: position 20,372 of record DASTCB010000006.1, on the reverse strand, counting down.
GTCTTCCGAGCAGGCGCAGCCGCAGTGCGTTCAGCTTGATGAAGCCCTCCGCGTCCCGCTGGTCATAGGCGCCGGCGTCGTCCTCGAAGGTCACCACCTCCTCGCTGTACAGGCTGTGCGGCGACCTGCGCCCGGTGACATGGACCCCGCCCTTGTAGAGCTTGAGCCGGACGGTCCCGTCGACCTTGGCCTGGCTATGGTCGATCGCCGCCTGGAGCATCTCGCGCTCGGGCGAGAACCAGAAGCCGTTGTAGACCAGCTCCGCGTAGCGCGGCATCAGCTCGTCCTTGAGGTGTGCGGCGCCGCGGTCGAGGGTCAGCTGCTCGATCGCCCGGTGAGCGGCATGATAGATGGTGCCGCCGGGCGTCTCGTACATGCCGCGGCTCTTCATGCCGACGAAGCGGTTCTCGACCAGATCCAGCCGGCCGATTCCGTGGCGCTTGCCCATCTCGTTCAATTTGGCCAGCAGCGCCGCGGGCGAAAGCGCCTCGCCATTCACGGCCACTCCATCGCCCTGCTTGAACTCGATGGTGATCTCTTCAGGCGTGTCGGGCGCCGAGACCAGCTCGTCGGTGCGCGAATAGACATAGTCGGGAACCTCGGCCCAGGGATCCTCCAGCACCTTCCCTTCGGACGAGGTGTGAAGCAGGTTGGCGTCGGTCGAAAAGGGGCTTTCGCCGCGCTTGTCCCTGGGCACGGGAATCTGGTTCTTCTCGGCGAATTCAATCAGCGCGGTGCGGCTGGTCAAATCCCATTCGCGCCACGGGGCGATCACCTTGATGTCGGGCGCCAGCGCATAATAGCCGAGCTCGAAGCGGACCTGGTCATTGCCCTTGCCGGTCGCGCCATGGCTGACCGCGTCTGCTCCAACTTCGCGAGCAATCTCGATCTGCCGCTTGGCGATCAGCGGCCGGGCGATCGAGGTGCCGAGCAGGTACAGCCCCTCGTAGAGCGCGTTGGCGCGCATCATCGGGAAGACGTAATCGCCGACGAACTCCTCGCGCAGGTCGTCGATGAAGATATGCTCGGGCCTCACCCCCATCAGCTCGGCCTTGTGCCGCGCCGGCCCAAGCTCCTCGCCCTGGCCGAGGTCGGCGGTGAAGGTGACCACCTCGCAAGCGTAAGTCTGCTGAAGCCATTTCAGGATCACACTCGTGTCGAGCCCGCCGGAAAAGGCGAGCACGACACGATTGATCTCCGGGCGAAGGTTCTGGGCCATCGGTGCTATTTCTCTTGGGAAGCGAAAGTCGCGCGCGCCATTGCACCAAGCGGCGCGCCATTCAAGCGCGATACAGATTCGTTGAATTAACGCAGATGTTATCCTGATGAAGGAGGGGCATGCCCATGAAGATATTTCTCATGACCGCGGCCGTGCTGATGGCCGGCACCGCCGCGCTTGCGCAGACACCGCCGCCAGCTCCCGTCGCGCCGCCGGCAGCGCCCGCGCCGATGGCTCACCCGATGCACGACAGGGTCACAAGCCGCAATGAAGCGGTGGCGCTGGTGCGCGAGCATTTCGGGCGGATGGACGCCAACAAGGATGGCGCAATCACGACCCAGGAAGTGACCGAGAGCCACGCCAGGTTCGCCGGGAAGTTCAGGGATTTCGAAGGCCGGCCGGGCATGGCGCTGCGCGAGCGTGGTGATCCCGCCGCCGCCTTCGACCGCATGGACGAAAACAAAGACGGTTCAATCAGCCGCGAGGAGTTCGCACAGCATCGCGAGGAGCGCATCGAGCGCCGCATGGTGATGCGTGAAGCGCGCAAGGAAGGCGCCAGGGACGGCAAGCAGGCCCGCAGGCATGCCATGCGGATGCACGGCGGCCGCGGGTTCGGCGGCCGGATGATCGTCATGGCCGACACCGACAAGGATGGCCGGATCACTTTGGCGGAGGCCGAGGCGCTGGCGCTGCAGCATTTCGACCGGCTCGACGCCAACCGCGACGGTCAGGTCACGCCGGAAGAGCGCCGCGCCGGAAGGCCGATGATCAGGAAGATGATCGAGGAAAAGAAGACCGCGGGTTGATCAAGCCGCCTTTGCAGGAGCGGTGTCGGCGCGCCGATACCGTTCCTCCGCCTCCGCCATATAGTCGCGCGTGACCGGCACGGCATGACGGTCGCGGATATACTGGATCTGGTAGTTGCAGCCGCCGCCCGTCTCGAACATGACGATTCCGCCGGCGAGGTAAAATTCCCACATCCGGAAGAATCGCTCGTCGTAGAGCTTCACCATCTTCTCGCGCGCGGCAGTGAAGCGCCTTAGCCACTCGCGCAGCGTATAGGCGTAATGGAGCCGTAGCGTTTCGACGTCGCTGGCGATCAGCCGCGTCCGCTCGCTGGCCGCGCTCATGTCGGACAGCGAGGGCAAATAATAGCCGGGGAAAATATATTTGTCGGTGAATGGGTCGGGCGACTTGGCCGCCTTGCCGACCTTTCCGATGGTGTGGAGCAACATGACGCCATCGCCCTTCAACAGCTCGCGGCACTTGGCGAAAAATTCTTCATAATGAGCCAGGCCGACATGCTCGAACATGCCGACCGACACGATCCTGTCGAACTGCCCCTCGAGGTGGCGGTAATCGATCAGCTCGAACTTCACATGGTCGGCAACGCCTGCCTCTTCGGCGCGGCGGCGGGCGACCTTCAGCTGCTCCTCGGACAGGGTGACCCCCAGCACGTCGACCCCGGCGACCTTGTGCAGGTAAAGCGCCATCCCGCCCCAGCCGCAGCCGATATCGAGCACGCGCTGCCCCGGCTTCAGGTAGAGCTTGGCGGCGATATGCGCCTTCTTGTCGGATTGCGCCTGCTCCAGGCTATTTGCCGGATTGGTGTAATAGGCGCAGCTATATTGCCGGTCGGGATCGAGGAACGTCTCGTAAAGCTCGTCGCTAAGATCGTAGTGGTGGGCGACGTTGCGCCTGGCGCGCTTCGGCTTGTTGCGCCGGAAGAAGGCCTTGACCGCCGCCAGCTTGCCCTTGTGAATGACCCTGCCCTTGCCGCCATCTTCCCACCGGACCGAGCCGGTGATCAGTTCGAGCAGGTCGAGGATGGTGCCATCCTCGACGGTCAGCCGCCCGTCCATATAGGCTTCGCCAAGCCCGAGCCGCGGGTTCTTGAGGATGTCGAACCCGACCTTGCGGTCGGCGAGCCGGAGGGTGAGGGACCGGCCTCCGCCAGGGCCGTGGGTCTCGCGCTTGCCGTCGGGCATCACGAGCGTGATGCTGCCCTGCTTGAGCAGCTTGTCGATCAACCTGCCGATGAGTGCCATACATCGCCCTCCAATATGAAGTGCAGGTTGGCCGGTCAGGCGGCGGCGTTCAAGCCCGCTGCTTTCTCGCGATCCAGATCGGCGCGTTTCCGTTTCTCCGCCGCGGTCTTCAGCTGGCCGCAGGCTGCGTCGATGTCGCGGCCGCGCGGGGTTCGGACTGGAGCCGAGATGCCGGCCTCGAATACGATGTTGCTGAATGCCTTGATCCGTTCGTCCGCCGAGCATTCGTAGTGCGCCCCCGGCCAGGGATTGAACGGGATGAGATTGACCTTGGCCGGCAGCTTGTACTGGCGAAGCAGCCGCACCAGCTCGCGCGCGTCGGCGTCGCTGTCATTCTTCCCTTTAAGCATCACATATTCGAAGGTGATTCGGCGAGCGTTGTTGGCCCCGGGGTAGGCAGCGCAGGCCGACAGCAATTCCTCGATGCCGTACTTCTTGTTCAGCGGCACGATCTCGTCGCGGATCTCCTTGGTCACCGCATGCAGGCTGACCGCGAGATTGACCCCGATCTCTTCGCCGGCTCGCTCCATCATCGGCACCACGCCGCTGGTCGACAGGGTGATCCGGCGCTTGCTGAGGCCGAGACCGTCGCCATCCATGACGATCTTGAGCGCTCGCTTCACATTGTCGAAATTGTAGAGCGGCTCGCCCATGCCCATCATGACGATGTTGGTCAGCATGCGGCCGTCGGGCGAGCTCGGCCACTCCCCAAGGGCATCGCGGGCCAGCATCACCTGGCCGACGATCTCGGCCGGCTCCAGGTTGCGGACCAGCTTCATGGTGCCAGTATGGCAGAAACGGCAGTTCAAGGTGCAGCCGACCTGGCTCGACACGCATAATGTCCCGCGATCCGCATCGGGGATGAACACCATCTCGAAATCATGGCCGTCATGGGTTCGAAGCAGCCATTTGCGCGTGCCGTCGGTCGACACCTGCGCCTCGACCACTTCGGGCCGAGTGATCGAGAATCGGTCCTCAAGCCATGGCTGTTGAGCCTTGGCGATATCGGTCATGCCCCGGAAATCGCTGACACCGCGATTATAGACCCAGTGCCAAATCTGCTTGGCGCGAAGCTTGGCCTGCTTCGGCTCCATTCCCGCCTCTTCCAGCGCGGCGCGGATCTCTTCCTTCGGCAGGCCGATCAGCTCGAACTTGCCATCGGCGCGCGCCGTCACCGCCCGCGGAACGGGCACGGGATCGACGGGGCCGGGAATCGGCATCAGATTGGTGTCGGCGCTCATGGCAGGCGGGCCATGTAGGTGATTTATCAGCGATTTGCTAGGGCAGCGGCGCAGGCGGCGGCGGCATCGATCGCCAGTGGGGCTCCGTCCAGGCCGTAGCGGTCGACGATCCGGCCGCCGCCCGGGCTTCGAGCCTCGACCCGCATCCCCCCATGGTAACGCATCGCCGAAATGATCGCCTGCTCCTGCCTGGGACCGCGGCTCCAGGCCATGTCGCCCTGCGCCATCAGCATGAACGGCTGGTTGCCCACATGAAGCATCACCGTCGCCCCGGGCCGCGGAACGCGGCTCAACCGTGCGGCGAACTGGCCTCGACGGGGGCCGCCTGCATCGAATGCCAGGCTGGCGCGGGCCGGAGGACGATCCTTGTACACGACGCCAAGCGAACGCGCGGCGGCTTCGCAGGTGCGGCCCTGGCTCAGCGCCGCCCATTGCCCGTCGGCGGCAACTATGACGGGCGCCAGGAGGAGCAACAGGGCCTTCATCACGGGTTGCTCAGCACGATCATCGCCACGCCGGCCGCAACCGCCACGCCATAGGGGATCCCTTCGTCACGGCGGAGCGATGCGATGTGTCGGCGGACCCTTGGCGGCCAGGGAAGCAGTCGAAGCAACATGACGATGAGCGTCTCTAGCCCGCCAATGAGAGCGACCGCCACCAGCATCTTCCAGCCTTGGTCGAGATCGAACCACAACGCCGAGGCGGCGAGCAGCTTGACGTCGCCGCCGCCCATCCATCCCCGGGCGAACAGCAGGGTGCCAAGCCCGAGCACCGCAGCGAACAGCAGCAAATTTTCCCACAGCCCGATAATCGGGCCGCCGATAGCAACGGCAAGGAAAGCGCACAGCGCAACTGCGGCGCAAATCCAGTTGCTGATCTCCAGCCGCCATATGTCCTGGACAGCTGCGACCAGAAGCAGGAGGAAAAGAATCGCCGCCAGCCAGCCGGGGGCCGACGTCAGGAGCGTCATTGCGGCGCCGCCAACGCCGCAAGATTTTCCGCGGCCTTCGCGTACCAGCGGCTGCGAAGCTCGATCGCCTGGGAGAAAGCCGCTTCGGCCCGCTTGGTCTGTCCCGCAGCCGATGCAACCACGCCGGCGTCGTTGAGCCGGGCGGCAAAATCCTCGTCGCTTTCACCTGAGTGACGATGTGGCAATTCTGCGGCGACGGCCGACCGGGCCAATTCGATATTGTTGGCCAGGCGCGGCAGGCGCGGGTTGAGCGCCGCCGCCTGCTCGAATGCCGCAAGCGCATCCGACCAGCTGCCGCGAAGCATCAAGGACCAGCCGTGGTTGTTGGGCACCTCCGCGCGCGTCGGATCGAGCGCAGCGGCCTGCGCATAGGCGGCATCGGCCTCGTCCCAGCGCCCCTGCCGGTCGGCGGCCACGCCGCGGGCGTTCCAGGCCCTCCAGCTGGCGTCCTGCTGGCGGGTGGCGCGATCGAGCAGTGCTGTCGCATCCCCCACCTGTCCCAGCCTCAATGCCGCCATGCCCGCCCGCTGAAGCAGCAGCACTTCGTCCGGATGGTTGGCGAGCAATGCCTTGTAGAGGTCCAGGGCGCGCTCGTTCTCGCCGCGCGCGAAGGCAAGGTCGGCCAGCAGCCGGTCGACCGGCTCGCCCTTCGCACCGGCGCCAACCGCGACCGCGAGCATCGCCTTCGCCTGGTCGAGCCGGCCGGCGGCGATGGCCCGGCCCGCCTCGGACAGGGAAATCTGCGAGTCCTGTTGGGCAGGCGCGGGGGCTTGCGAAGCGTCAGCCGGCGCCGGCTCGGCCAGCGCCAGCAGCAGCACCGCTGCAAGCATCATGCTTTCGGCCGGAGGGCGGCGTCGCGCGCCGCATCGCGCCCGAGCAGGATGACGAGCCCCGCCCTGGCGCTCTCGCGCCGCTCGAGAGCGAAGCCGAACTGCGCGGCCAGGCGCTCGGCGCGCCTGCTGTCAGGCGAAGCATAGACAATCGCGCTCTGGCGGCGAACGGCCGGAGCATCCCCAATCCTCGCGCCCGAGAATCCGCGGCCGGCCAGATAGACGCGGGTGCGCGCCGCCAGTCCCTGGACCCGAGCGGCGTTGAGCAAGGTCACCCTCGCCTCCGGCTTCTTGTCGAACCGGATCGTGGTGCTGGTCGCGGTGCGGGTGACGGTCTTCGCCTGCCAGCGCGGCTCGGGCGTCGTCACCAGCGCGACCTCGCGCATCGAAATCCGCTCCAGCCGAACGCCCGAAGGACGCTCAACCGCCACCGGCGCGGAGGGCGGCGGTGCGAGGGCAACCGTCACGCTCTGAGCCGGTGGCGGCGGCAGCACGGGAACCGAACCAGGCACTTCACGCGACGCCTCGGGGGCGACGACGCGCGCCGCCAGCTCGGTCTTCACCCGTGCGGCTTCGTCACGCTGTCCCTGCGCCTCCAGGGACTGGGCGAATAGCAGATAAAGGTCCGTATCGGCGGGAGCGACCGCCAGGGCCATCTCATAATGGCGACGCGACAAATCATAACGACCCATCCGGTCGTAGCAGGTGGCGAGTCCAGCCATGGCCTCGACGCTGTCCGGCTGGGCGCGAAGCGCCTTGCGATAGGCCTCGATCGCCAGGCCGACGTTGCCGAGCGCCAGCTGGGCATTGGCCTCCGCGACTCGGAAATCGACCGGCTGATGCCCTTCGGCGAGCACGGTCTTGATCGGACGGATGCTGAGTTCGCTGCCGCCGCAGGATGCCGTCGCTACGGCTGCGGCAAGCGCGAGGATGGCTTTCGGCTGCTTCGTCATATCAGTCGCTCCCCAAGGCTGGAAAGATGATGCGGATGGTTCGGATTACGGCAGGAAGCATCAGAACGCCGATCATCACCGGCAGCATGCAGGTGACCAGCGGAACGGAGAGCAACACCGGCAGGCGATGCGCCTTTTCCTCCGCCCGCATCCGGCGCCGCTCGCGCATTTCCGCGGCGTAGGTCCTGAGCGTCTGGGCGATCGAGGAGCCCAGCTTGTGGCTCTGGATCAGCAGGGTCGCGAAGGCACGGATCTCATCGGCCCCGGCGCGGTCGGCCATTCGGCGCAACGCATCTTCCTGGCTTCGCCCGGCGCGAAGCTCCAGCACCACTGCGCCGATCTGTTCGGCCAGCAGCGGATGCGACCTGGTCATCTCCATGCCGACCCGGCTGAATGCCGCTTCGAGTCCGAGGCCTGCCTCGACGCACACCAGCATCAGGTCCAGCGCGTCGGGGAAGCCGTTGATGATCTGACGCTGGCGCCGGTCGGCCTTGGCCCTGATCCACAGGTTGGGAATGTAGAGGCCAAGCAGGGCGGCGATCGCGCCCATGAAGTAAAGCTTGATCAGCGACGGCGCGCTGCCGGCTGCCCACATCAGCCCGAAGAGCCCGATCGGCAGGCCGATCACCAGCGCCAGTCGGACCAGGGAATAGACCCGCGGCGCATAGTCCGCGTTGTAGCCGGCGGCGACCAGCCGGCTGCGGATGGTCGCATCCTTGGTGTCGACCAGCGGGATCCCCGCCTTTTCGATCGCCGTCACCAGCTGCACCCAGGCGCTGCGAGCGTCATGGATCCGAAGGCCGGTGCTGCTTTCGTGCATCTCGTGCGGCTGCCCCGACGGACCGCCGCCAACGAGCCGCTCGCGCATTTCGCGCCGGTCGCCAAGCGTCGATGCGAGGCCGAACGCCACCGCCACCACCCCGAGGAACAGCAGGGCCAGGAGGCCGATGCGTACTGCGTCGTTGGCGAGAAATTCGGTCATACGCCTTACACCTTCAGGTCGATCAGGCGCCGGATCGTGTAGAATCCGATCGCATAGAGGACGAACAGCCCCACATAACCGGGCAGGAACGCCGGATCGTCAGCGACATCCAGGTAGAAGGCCGGATTGCTCATGAACAGGATGAGGAAGGCGAGGATCGGCAGGCCCGTCAGCATCGCCGCGGTCATCCGCCCTTCGCTCGACAGAGCCCGGACCTTGCGCATCATCGACTGACGTTCGCGGATGACGGTGCTGAGGTTCTCCAGAATCTCGGCAAGATTGCCGCCCGTTTCGTTCTGCACCGACAGCGACACGACGAACATCCGCATGTCCTCCAGGTCCCAGCGGTCGGCCATCGCGGTCAGCGCATCGCGGAGGTCGGCGCCATAAGTCACCTCATCGACCACGATTCCGAACTGGCTTCCGATCGGGTCGGGCATCTCCACCGTCAGCAGGTCGAGTGCCGCAGCGATCGGGTGCCCGGCGCGAAGGCCGCGAACGAACACGTCGAGCGCCACCGGAAACTGCTCCTGCATCTTTTTGCGCATGCCGGCGGCGCGGACCTGCAGCACCATCAGCGGAATGGCGGCGCCGAGCACGAAGGAGAAGGTGGCGAGCATCAGGATCCGGCCGAAGCCGAGCGCAGTTCCAGTCGCCAGCATCCCGCCGACGATCAGCAGGAAGATGACCAGCGGCGCGGCGATCAGCAACACCATCAGCCGTCCGGTCGGCATCGCCATGCCGGACGCCATCAGCATCTTCTCAAATGCCTCGGCCGGCCCGACCAGCACGCCGGGCAGGCCCTTGGGCAGGGCGCTGATCTTGCGGCGGAGCAGCTGCATGGCCTCGCCGCGCGGCATGCCCCGATTGATCAGGTCCAGCCGCTGGTTGATCGCCTTGGATTCGATCTTGCGACCAATATAGACTGCCATCGCCCGCTCCACCACGAACAGGACCGCGGCGAAGATCAGGACCAGGACGATCGCTTTGAGCCAGGTGTCGCTCATGCCTCAAAATTCCTGTCTGGGCGGAACAGATCCGGCGATAGCGTCACGCCATGAGCCATGACCTGCTCAAGGAAGCGCGGCCGGATGCCGGTCGCCTCGAACCGGCCCTGGACGCTTCCGTCCGTCGCGACGCCCGTCTGCCGGAAGCGGAAGATCTCCTGCATGGTGATCACATCCCCCTCCATGCCCGAAAGCTCCGACAGGCTGACCAGCTTGCGGCGGCCGTCCGACAGTCGCGCGACCTGGACCACGGCATGAATCGCCGAGGCGATTTGCGCCCGGGCCGAGCGCGCCGGCACGTCGATCCCGCTCATGCCGATCATCTGCTCGACGCGCGATAGCGCATCGCGCGGCGTATTGGCGTGGACCGTGGTCATCGATCCGTCGTGCCCGGTGTTCATCGCCTGGAGCATGTCGAACGCCTCGCCGGCGCGAACCTCGCCGACGATGATCCGGTCCGGGCGCATGCGCAGCGAGTTCTTGACCAGGTCGCGCTGGATGATCTCGCCCCGACCTTCGATGTTGGCTGGCCGGGTCTCGAGCCTGGCGACGTGGGTTTGCTGCAGCTGAAGTTCGGCCGAGTCTTCGATCGTGACGATCCGCTCGCGATTGTCGATGAACGCCGACATGGCGTTGAGCATGGTCGTCTTGCCCGAGCCGGTGCCGCCCGAGATGAGTACGTTGAGCCGCGCCTTGACGATCGCCTGCATCACTTCGGCAACCTGGGCCGGGACCGAGCCGATCTCGATCAACCGCTCCATGCTGATCGGGATCTTGGCGAACTTGCGGATCGACAGCAGCGCGCCGTCCAGAGCAAGCGGCGGAACAACCGCGTTGACGCGGCTGCCGTCGGCCAGGCGCGCGTCGCAAAGCGGCGAGGATTCGTCCACCCGGCGGCCAACCGCCGACACGATCTTTTGGATGATCCGGATAAGATGCTTCTCATCCTTGAACCGGACCGGCGATGCTTCAAGCACGCCATAACGCTCAACGAACACACTGTTGTGGCCGTTGACCAATATGTCGGTGATCGTCGCATCCTTGAGCAAAGGCTCCAGCGGGCCGAGGCCGAGCAGCTCGTCGAGCACGTCATCGACCAGCTTGCGCCGTTCCGCCAGGTTCAGGGCGTGGCGCTGCTTGTCCAGCTCCTCGAGGACGATATCACCGACCTCGTCCTGGATCTGCTCGCGAGACATCGTATCCAGCGCGCTGAGGTTGATGAGCCCCAGTAGCCTCTGGTGAAGCTCGACCTTGAGGTCCGTGTGAAGGTCGTTGTGGGCGAAGGCGCCGGCGTCGCCGGTCGTGATCAGGCGGCGCTGCTCCTCGGTGCGTTCCGCCACCTCTTCAGGCGGGACGATCTGGTCCTTGGGTTTGCGGATCTGCCACATATCAGTGCTCCAGTCCCAAGGCGGCTGCGACGCCCTGCTGCATTGCATCGATGTCCCTGACCAGCGCGCACTTTCGCTTGATCTCGGCCAGCGGCACGCCTCGGTCGATCGCCTGGCTCATGGTCGCATGGTCATTGGTGATGGTGAAGGAAATATCCTTCTTGAGAACCCGCTCGGCATCGGCCGGAGCAAGGGTCCGGAAGAAGCCCGTCTCGGTTCGGTTGAGGATCATCCGGACGTCGAGATTGTCCAGTTCCTGGCTGGCCAGCAGGTCGAGCTGGCGGCGGGCGCGATGGAGGCTGGACACCCGAAGCTCGGCGACCATCAACACCAGGTCGGCCCGGGCCAAGAGCGATAGCGACCAGTTGGTCCAGTTGGCGGGAAGGTCGACGAATACGGTCCCGAACTCGGCCGTGGCGAGATCGAGGATCGACAGCAACTGGTCGCTGCTGAGAGCCTCGAGAGGCATGATCTCGCGCGGCGCGGAGATGACCTGAAGGCCGCTGACATGCTGGGTCGCGACCGAGCGGAGCATCTCGCCGTCGAGCCGCTTGCCGGCTTCGATCAGGTCGGAAAAGGTCAGGGCAGGCTGCAAGCCAAGCTGGACCGCGGCGTCGCCGAACTGGACGTCGAGGTCGACCAGGCATGCCTCGCGGCCGGCCTTCGCCTCGCTCTGGGCGAACCGGATCGCGAGCTGACCGAGAAGCGAGGTCGCGCCGATCCCGCCCTCGCTCTTGATCATCGCCACCACCTTGTGATGGCCGGTCCGCGTCTTTGGCCCCTGGCTGGCGACCATGCGGCGGATCGGATCGAGCGCCGTCTCCAGCTCCGCCGGGTCGAGCGGCAGCGGCACCACGTCATGGGCTCCGGCGCGCACCAGCGAACGGACGAAGCTCATCGACGGCTCATAGGCGGCCGCGACCAGCGGAACCGGTCCCTCGGCCAGCTTCTTGAAGCGGGTAATCGACTTTTCGTCGCCCTCGGTGACCTGCACGACCGCGGCGGAGGCCCCGGCCAACATCGAAGCCTCGATCGGCTGCGCCGGATCGATGATCACCAGGTCGAGCGGGAAGCCCGCGGCGCGCGCCCCGACCAGCTGGTTCGCTTCGCCATCCACGCCCGAGAGCAACAGGCGGACCGGCGCGGGTCCGGTGTCCGCCATCCACTGGGCATTGGGTCGGTCAGGGTTATGCACGCTCATCACTACCTCAATTCGACACCGTTCCCGATCCGTCCTCAAGCGTCAGCGACGCTCTGAAGTCGGGCATCGGGACAGTTACGCCAAACAACATTCCACTTAGGGGCCTGAACGTCAGGCCGGTCAACCGGACGGTCACCAGCGGTGCCACATCGGGACCATGCGGATCCCCGGCATAGCCAAGGCCGACATTCTTATATTCGACGGTCACATTCGCGTTATTGATCGGCTCGTACATCGACTTCATGCGGTTCACGATGTTGGTGAACGCCGTGGAGTTGTAACCCCAGCTGTTGGTGCAGCTGCTGCCGTCGCAGCTGGTCGTATCGAACAGGCTGGTCGGCACCGGATCGCCGCCGGGAATGCCGCCGCCGATCGCGAAATTCTGGGTTGCCAGCGTGGCCGGCACCATGTCGGCGACAACCGCATAGCGCACGCCCATCTGGGTCGCCTTTTCGGCGCGATTATACTCCCACATGAACCGTCCGGCATCGATCATGCCGAGCACGAACAGGATCAGCAGCGGCAGGACCATCGCGAATTCGGCCGCGCTGGCGCCCGAGCGGTCGAGGCGAAGGCTGCGCGTCATATGCCCATCACCCCCGCATCGCTGCGGCCGTGCACGTTGACCGCCCCGAACGGGAAGCCGAACAAAGTGACATAGGGCACCGCCGCCGTGACCGTGACCCGCCGCGCGCCGCCGCTTGCGTTGGTATAGATTCCCGACGTCGTATAGGCGGCGGTCGAATCGCAGGTGATCGTGACCGTGATGGTCGCCGGGTTGGTCCAATAGCCCAGCCGCGGCGGCGCTCCGTCCGTCGTGGTCCCGGTCCGGACAATATCCCTGATGTCCGCCTCGTCGGTCGCGGTCCCGCCGCAGGGCATTTCTAGGAAGGGTTGCCGGGCTGCGAACCGGGCGCCATCGCGCACTCCCTTCGAGACCACGTGCGAATCCAGGAAATATTTGCCCAGCTCGAACGTCCCGAACATCAGGGTGACCAGCAACGGCGTGACCAGCGCCATTTCGGCGGCGGCAACCCCGCTCCTGTCGCTGATGATCGATCCGAGGCCGCGTCGCATCGCCGCTACTCGATCAGGTAGGGCACGTCGCGATGGACCACCTGGGCCGTCGCGCCGCTTCCGGTGGGATTGGCTCGCCCGATCACCTCGATATAGATGTCGGTCGCATCGTCGCCTGTCGCGGCCGGCCGGTCGACCGAAGGCTGCACCAGGAACACCTCCATCCAGGCCCCTACGTCGACAGCTGTCGATCCGCCGTGGAGGCTGGCGCAATTGTTGGCCACCGCGACCGCCATCACCCGCCGGTCGGGCTGGGTCGGCCCCGGCGATAGGCCTGGGGCCTTGCATACCGGCCGCCCGTACTGGGTGTTGCCGCCGGCGGTGAACTCGGGCCGGACACCATTGCTGTTGCCGACTCCGGCGATCTGTTGTTCCCACCGGTAGAAATCATAACGGCTGGCGTTGGCAGGCAGGCCGGTTGCGGCTTGCCAGTTGGATCCGGTGGCATCGCTCATGCCGGCGTGGTTGGTCCTGAAGTAGATGTCGGGCCGCCAGCTGCCATTTCCGAACCGCTCGTTAGCCGTGCCGCAGCTTCCGCCCAGCGGGTAATGGCAGATGTCCTTGGGGTATCCCATGTGGACGACGTTGGCGTCATCGCCGGCCGAGTTTCCGGGGATGTACATGTCGGCCTCAGCCGGCGTGTGCCATTCATTATTGTGAATGCCGCAAGCGTTGACGTTGGCCGGAAGGCCCGCACGGACCACATCCTTGGTGGAGTTCGCCGCTGGGCTGCAAGCAGAGTGCGGGTGGCAGGTGTTCCGCGGCCAGCCGTTGGAGAAGATGTCGAACCTGATGTTGAGCGCATCGTGGATCGTCGCGGCAACGCCGGTGTCGACGTTGACTCCTTCGTTTGCGACGCAGTTGGTATTGGGATTGTCCATCGCGACCGCGATGCGCTGGTCCGGCGTGCCATTGTTGACCGCGCCGACATCGAGCCAGCCGAAGGCGCCAGGCGCCCATCCGCCGCCCCCGCCCTCGAACATCATGATGCCCTTTCCGCGCCAGGCATCGGGATTGAACGTCACGCCGGGGGTGGGGTTGCACACCATCAGCGGCGGGATCTTGCAGATCGCCGATCCCAATCCGGCGAAGGCCGTGGCGGCGATCGAACCCGACTGGAAGGCCCCGGCAATCGGGGTCAGGGCGTAGCGCGCCTGCCGACTGCTGACGGTGATTTCGACGAACCGAGCGTTGGCGTCACTCGTCGCCGCCGTGGTCTTCGCCTTGTTCTGATAGAATCGGACATTGCCGGTGGCGTCGCAAGTCGGCTCGCTTGGGATCGTCACCGCGATTCCGCTGGCATTGCCGTCATTGGCGAACCGGGTCTGGTTGGCGACAAGGGTCTGCGCTGCGGCATTGGCCCGGGAGCAGGCGTTGGCCTTTTGGTCGAGCTGGCTCGCCGCGGCCAGCGCTGCCTGATCGGCCGCGTTCTGCAATTCGGTGTCCATCGTCGCGAGGCGCGCATAATCGAAGGCGACGCCGCCAACGGCGATCAGCGCAAATAGCGAAAGGGCCACGGTCGGCGCGACCGCCGCGCTGTTATCGCTCCCACTTCCAAATAGACGCCGCTTCATCACGCTTCATCCTCATTGGGGCCCGGAGCCACCGCCACCCGCCTCCGAGGACGATTCAATCCGCAGCTCCTTGGTGTCGCCCTTGCGGTAGCGCTTGACCGCCTCGGCGCCCTTTTCGCCGCTGTCGCCCGGCTCGGCGCCGTCGGCCGGATAGACGGGGTCCGGATTGATGGTCTGGACCGCCATGTCATAGCGCAGCGCCTCGCCAAGGCCCGGGTCGACCGGGGCGCATCCCGCCAGGCCGACCAGCAACCCGGCCGCAATCACCAGCTTGGCATCAGAGCACATGGCCATAATCCTTCTCCAGTCGGGTCGGGTCGACGGCGGCCATGCCGCCTGATGCAGGGGCCGGGCCGTCGACGGAAGCCGGAGCGCCGATCGGCCGTCCAACCGGCGACGGCTGGGTCGGGGCGAGCGGATTGACGCCCGTCGCGCCGTCCGGCCGTCCAAGCAGGAACAGGTCGACCTCGTCGGGCGGGGTCGCCCGGTCCGTCGGGACCTTCATCGTCGCCGCCCGTACCGGCCTGACCAGCCGCGGAGTGACGATGATGACCAGCTCGGTCTCGTCGTTCTGGAAGTTGGTCGAACGGAACAGCGTTCCGATGATCGGGATCGACCCGAGGATCGGGAACTGGCGGATCGTGTCCTGGAAGTCGCGGCGGATCAGGCCGGCCAGCGCGAAGCTTTCGCCATCGCGAAGCTCGACGGTGGTCCGGGCCCGCCGGGTCTGAAGCCCGGGGATCCGCAAATTGTTGATCACCACGGACGTGGACGGGTCGATCGAGCTGACCTCCGGAGCCACCTCCATGTTGATGACTCCGTCGGCCAAAACGGTCGGAGTGAACGACAGGCTCACGCCGAACGGCTTGAATTCGACCGTGATGGCGGAATTGACGAGATCCGCGTCGGTGCTCGTCGTTCCGCTTTGCGCCACCGGGATGGGGAATTCGCCCCCGGCCAGGAAGCTCGCCGTCTCACCCGAGAGCGCAACCAGCGTCGGCTCGGCCAGCGTGGTGATCGCGCCCTTGCTTTCCAGCGCATTGAGCGCGGCGTCGAAGTTCAGCCCGAAGATGCCGAAGCGACGGGTCAGCACGCCGAACGATCCGAGGATCGGACCGATGACCGGGGTGCCGAACTCGCCGCCGGAATTGGCGACGCTGCCGCCCGGCCCGCTGACGCCTTCGAAGCCGTGGGATCCGCTGCCCGAAACGAGCAGGTTGACGCCGATATCCTTGAGCGCGCTGCGCTTGATCTCGGAGAAGCGCACCTCCAGCATCACCTGCTGCGACGACCCGATCGAAAGCAGGTTGACCACCTTGCCCGGCGCATAGGTCTCTGCCAGCTGGACCGCGCGGTCCGCGGCGGGAGCCGAGGCGACGATGCCCTCGAGCACGATCGAATCGTTGGAGATGCGCGCCCCGACCTGGTCGCCGGGAATGAGCTCGGAGAGCTGGCGCTTGAGGCCGATGACATCCGGACCGACCGCCACGTCGACCACCGCGATCAGCCGGTTGTTGCGGTCGTAGAGGGTGAGGCTGGTGGTCCCCATCTTCTTGCCCAGCACGTAGAGCGACCGGTCGGAGAGCGGCAGCACGTCGGCGATGTCGGGACTGCCGATCAGCGCCTTGGCGAACGGCCGGTCGGTGCGCAGCACCTGGCTCTTGTTGACCGGCACCGCCATTTCGCCGGCCTGGACATCCTCGGCCGGACTGACGGTCAACTGCGCACTTGCCGGTGCCGAGACGCCGAAGGCAGCCACGGCAACAGCCAGGGCAGCCCCGCAGGCCGCCCCCCTAAAGGTCCTAATGAGCATAGCCCCCCACCTCATAGTCCTTGGTTTCCATTCCCCGAGTAACGCTGACAGTGTTCGTCGCTGGCCGCACCGGAGCGGTTGCGCGCGGTCGGCTGGGTCGAGTGATCCGGGCGATCGCCGCTCGGCGGACCGGCGGCTGGGCACCCGGAGCCGGCGCGGCCATGGCCGGCGCCGCGCCTGCCGGCAGCGAACTGTAATAGCTGTAACGCAGGTCATCGAGGCTGACCGTCTCGACCCGCGCGATGTTCTGCTCCTGGCCGGGCTTGCGCAGCACCAGGCTGAGCTGGCCAAGCTGCTGGCCGAGCACCAGCTTCTGCGCGTCCAGCGGAGTCACTTCGAGCGTGCTCGAATTGGTCGGGCTCGGCTTGCCGTCGGCGCCGACCGCGTCCGAACCCATGGCGATCACCCGCACGTTCTGGAGCAGCACGTCGGTGACCTGCTGATTGCCCCCGCCAATCGGCTGACGAGTGATCAGCACGTCGACCGAGTCATTCGGCTTGACGAAGCCGGCCACGCCCGAGACGTCGTTGATTCGGACCGTGGTGGCGCGCATCCCGTCGGGAAGCAGCGCGGCGATGGTCGCGCTCTGCCCCTCGCCCGACATGTCGGACGCGAGCAGCGGCTGGTTGACCTGGATCGGCCGAAGAGCGACGCGGCGCTTGCCCTGGGGCAGCAGCTCGGGAAGCGTCTTGTAATGGCCGGGCGGCAGCGCGGCCGCGGGATAGGCGATGAACTTGACCTTTTCGGGAGTGACCTCGGCCCCATAAGCCAGGGGCATGGAGGCGACCGCGATACGGGTCATGGTCGGAGTTGCCGCGGCGATCTGCCGCTCGCGACCGCTCAAATAGGCGTTGGCAATGAGAACGGCGGCCAATCCCAAGATGATCGCCACTCCCAACGCAATGATCGTCTGGCGCTTCATTATCTGGCTCCCCCGCAAAGCGCGGTAGTTACGCTACACCAAAATCCAGGCGCTGTCCCGAGCACCCATCCGGGAGCCGCCTGCCGAGGCAGGACCGCTCCGAATATCTTACACCGGGCAATCCGAGCTGGTTTCGATGCAGCTCGCCGCTTCATTCATCGACTCCGCGATCTCGCCGCCCAACGCAATTGACGCGAGCGCGAGAGCAGCGCCGATAATGGCCAAAATCAACGCATACTCGGCCGCCGAGGCGCCACGCTTGTCGCGAAACATGCCCAAGAACATTTTCACGTAGCTATCCCCTACCGCGGCCAGGCGCCGTCCCGAGCGCCCGAGGAAACTGGGAGCGGCCCCGCCGAGGCGAGGCCGCTCCTTACGCTTCGCTTAGCCCGAGCAGGCCGAGCTGGTCTCGATGCAGCTCGAGGCCTCATTCATGGACTCGGCGATCTCACCGCCCAGGGCCAGCGCCGCAAGGGCGATGGCCGCACCGATGATGGCCAGGATCAAAGCATATTCGGCCGCCGAGGCGCCGCGCTTGTCGCGAAGCATGTTGATGAACTTTTTCATGTGTCCGTCCCCTACTTGTTAATGCCCCCCAGCCAACTGGCCGACGGGGACGTCTCACGGACGAAAGGGGAAGAGGAGCTTCATCAGGGCGGAGGAATACCGCCTAAGCGATTGCCCCCGCTCGATTTGTTCCACGGCCCCCCGGCCGCTCGACTGGGGCAAAGCTCCGCCTAACTTAACTTTTTGTCAAGCATTCAGATTCAATTTCCGTTAACTACCTACCTCAAGCGCAAAATCCCAAGGCGTTGAAAAGCAGCATTTTTTGCAAAGTCGCATCTGCGACGAAGCGCCCAACGCAGCGCGCAACCGTGCCAATAGGGGACAGACTCTGTGCCCCAAAAGCCATCCCCTATCGAAAGTTAGCGCCGGATGGGCAGGCTGCCGGAGCATTCGCGGACGGCCTCGCACCCAGCCGAGTCGCCCGAGTCGCGAGATTTGGATTTCACGCGAAGGCGCGACGGCGCAACGGAAGTATCGTCACCCCAGCGCAAGCTGGGGTCTCAGCGATGAAAATGAGATGCCAGCTTCCGCTGGCATGACGGGAATTGTCTACGCCTCGACCCGATGGCGGAAAGTGACATTTACCCGCTTCGACAGCAGCAGGTAGGGCAGCCACAGGCAGACGCTGATCAACACCTTCTTCACGTTGCCGTCGAG
Source organism: Sphingomicrobium sp. (assembly GCA_035711585.1). Classification (GTDB taxonomy): domain Bacteria; phylum Pseudomonadota; class Alphaproteobacteria; order Sphingomonadales; family Sphingomonadaceae; genus Sphingomicrobium. The sequence continues at coordinate 1,923 of DASTCB010000006.1, read as the reverse complement.
CAGGGCCTGAAGCGCCTCCGCAACCGGCCCCGGCAGTCCCGGCGTGCCGGCCACCGCCTGGGCGATGCCCAGCTGCATGGCGATGTCGATCAGCCAGATTGCCGCCAGCAACCGCGGGAACAGCGGCACGCGGCGCAGCGCAGCGACAAAGGCGATGGTGTAGAGGCTGCTCAGAAGCACCACGTCCAGCGTCATCATCAGCTGCAGCGTCGAGAGCCAGGCCGGAACGGAGCCGCTGAGCGCCGGCATGGCCGCCAGATACTCGAGGCTGCGCACCGGCACGTTGAGCAGCATTCCGACCAGCAGCGAGACCATGATCCCGCCCGAGCCGTAGAGAGCGTGGCGCCGCGCCTCGTCCGTGCCGACATTGCGCCAGCGCCCGAGGATCGCGAGCCGCGTCGTGGGCTGCGGCAGGCGGTCGCCGTCGCGGAACCAGGAGAGTGCCAGCCCCATCGACAGCAGGGGGGCGGTGACCAGCAGAAGATAGGGCAGCACGGTATCGAAGTCCGGCGCGGCCCTGAGCGGCGACACGGCCACGCGCAACGCGCAGGCCGGGATGGCCAGCATGAACCAGAAGGTCATGATTCGCGGCAGGCCGCCCTCGATCGACATCAGCAGCGACGCCGATTTGGTCCGCAATTTCTCCTGGACGTTCAGGTAGGTGGCACGGGAAGAGTCGAAAGTCATAAAAGCCGGAATAAGAGATTAACCTTACTCCCAAGTAAAAGTGCGAGAGCGCTACTCGTTCCCTCCCTCGGGCGTGAGCCGTTGCAAGGAGGAGGCCGACCGAGCGCCGCACCGCGTCAGGGTCGCTCCGGATTTCTCCACGCCCCGCCTCCATCGAACGTTCCCGTGTCATATTTGACCTGGACCCATAGCGCCCAAAGCAGAATAGGGGGCACAAACCACACCCCGCCGACCGCGATCACCGGCGCTATGAACGCTAGCGCAAGGGGAAGGCGATGCACGAACGGCATGTTCGCCCAGTTGGCGTAGAGCATGAGCCCGAAACCCAGGCAGGCCACCGGCATGTCATAGTGGAAGCCATAGGGTGAGATCAGAAGTGCAGCGGTCGCGGCGGTAAAGGCATTTATCCTCCTGACCAGGAGAAGCCCGGCGGCGATCGCAAATGGTATCGCTCCCCAAAAGCCGAACGCGATCGCCGGCGCCACTCCCGCATGCTGCCAGCGAACCCCGGCGATGATCCTGCCTACATGGCGCGACGAATTTTCGAGGAACGCAGGCCATAGCGATGGTTCGAACAGCACGGCGCTGATCGCGACCAGCGCCAGCACGAGGACGATGGTGCGAAGGAAATTGTTGGGGCTGCGCAGCGACAGGGCAGCGAGGACGCCAAGGTGCGGCTTGAACGTCAGCAAGGCCACGGCCGCCCATTTCCCCCGGAAGGCCAGCAACCACAGCCCGCCGAACAGCAGGCCGGTCTGTCCAAAATTCATGCAGATGATCGCGGCAGGCGTCAGAATCGCCAGCATCGAAGGGAAACCGCTGGGCAAATATGGCCGCGCGGCCCACCAGAAGAAAGGCGCCGTCACCAGGCTCCACGCGATATAGCCGGGGATGTAGGGGAGCAGCGCGAACGGGATAAAAAAGAACAATGCGTGGGGCGGATAAGGGAAGATCGAGCCGACGCCATAGGTGAACTGATCCGCCTGGGCCTGGGCAGCCGCAGCGTCGTAAATGGCGGCCGCCTCCCCGCCAAGCGCCTGGCGGGCAGCGATCCAAAAGGCGGAGAAGTCATACTTGCCGATGTCCGCCATCCAGATGAGCAGCAGCGGCACAATCGCGCCGATCGCCCAGACCTGGATGATCGCACGGCGATTTGAATCAATGGAACGCCTGGACGTCCCCCCAAGAGCTGCCGATCGCATCTACGTTTCCAGCCTGGGGCGGCTGCCGTCGAAT
>DASTCB010000005.1:0-3237 GCA_035711585.1 Sphingomicrobium sp. | reverse complement strand
GCTGCCGGTGGCTCGTGACTTCGTCGACCAGGTGACCGAGCGCGCGGTCGGCGCCGAGGTCATCCGCTCGGTCACGCCGGGGCAGCAGGTCGTCAAGATCGTCAACGACGCGCTGGTCGAGGTGCTCGGAAGCGAGACCGCCGAGCTCCACCTCGACGTCAATCCGCCCGCCGTGGTGATGATGGTCGGCCTCCAGGGCTCGGGGAAGACGACCACCACCGCCAAGCTGGCCAAGCGGCTCGCAGAGCGCGAGCGCAAGAAGGTGCTGATGGCCTCGCTCGACGTCGCCCGACCGGCGGCGCAGGAGCAGCTGGCCGTGCTCGGCCGCCAGACCCAGGTCGACACGCTGCCGATCGTCGCGGGCCAGACCCCGGTCCAGATCGCCCAGCGCGCGCTCCAGTCGGCGAAGTTGCAGGGCTATGACGTGCTGCTTCTCGACACCGCCGGCCGCCTGCACGTCGACGACCAGCTGATGGCCGAGATGAAGGAGGTTGCGACCGCCTCCAAGCCGGTCGAGACGCTGCTCGTCGTCGACAGCCTGACCGGCCAGGACGCGGTCAATGTCGCCAAGGGCTTTGCCGGCGAGGTCGACCTGTCGGGCGTGATCCTGACCCGGATGGACGGCGATGCCCGCGGCGGCGCGGCGCTTAGCATGCGCGCGGTCACCGGCAAGCCGATCAAGTTCGCCGGTACGGGCGAGGCGATCGACGCACTCGAGGCCTTCCACCCCAGCCGCGTCGCCGGCCGGATCCTCGGCATGGGCGACGTTGTCTCGCTGGTCGAGAGGGCGGCCGAAACGGTCAAGATCGAGGATGCCGAGAAGCTCGCCCGCAAGATGGAGAAGGGCAAGTTCGACCTCGACGATTTGCGGCTCCAGATCAGCCAGATGCAGCGCATGGGCGGGCTCGGCGCGCTGGCTAACATGCTGCCCGGCATGAAAGGCATGAAGGGCGCCGCCAACATCGACGACAAGGCGCTGACCCGGCTTGAAGCGATGATGAGCTCGATGACCGCCAGGGAGCGGTCCAAGCCAGAGGTGATCAACGCCAAGCGAAAGATCCGCATCGCCAAGGGCAGCGGGACCACCGTCCAAGAGGTCAACAAGCTGCTCAAGATGCACCTGGAAATGTCCAACGCAATGAAGCGGCTGAAGAAGCTCGGCGGCTTCGGCAAGCTGACGTCGATGTTCAACAAGGGCGGGATGGAACAGGCCCTGGGAGGGCTTGCTCCCGGCGGCCAGCTCCCGGGTGGCTTGCCGGGGCTTCCCGGCGGCGCCTCGCCGTTCAACCTGCCTCCCGGTTTCGACAAGTTTTCGAAGAAATAGCGTAATTCACTGAAAGGACTAAGAAAATGGCAGTTGCAATCCGTCTGGCCCGTGGTGGCTCCAAGAAGCGGCCCTATTACCGCATCGTCGTCGCCGACAGCCGCAATGCGCGTGACGGCCGCTTCATCGAGAAGGTCGGCACCTACAACCCGCTGCTGGCGAAGGATTCGCCCGAGCGCGTGAAGCTCGACGCCGACCGCATTTCGCATTGGCTGTCGGTCGGCGCCCAGCCGTCCGATCGCGTGCTACGCTTCCTCGATGCCGCCGGCCTCAAGGAGCGTCCGGCCCGCAACAACCCGCAGAAGGCCGAGCCGGGCGAGAAGGCCAAGGAACGCGCCGAGGAGAAGGCCGCCAAGCTGGCCGAGGCCGAAGAGGCCAAGGCCGCGGCCGCCGCTGCTCCGGCTGCAGTTGAGGAAGTGACCGAAGAAGCTCCAGCCGCTGAAGCCGTGACCGAGGAAGCCGAAGTCGCGGCCGAGCAGGCCCCGGCCGACACTGCCGACGTCGCGGTCGAAGAGGCGGTGGCCGAGGAAGCCGCTGCCGAGGCTTCGGCTGGTGAAGAGCAGCCCGAAGCGGCTGCCGAAGAGACGGTCGCCGAGGAAGCCGCCGCCGAGGCAACCGCTGGGGCCGAACCGGCCGAGGGCGCCGACGAAGGCGCGACCGCTGACTCGCCCGAGGCCGCCGAGGCTCCGGAAGTGACCGGCGAGAGCGCCGAGGCTCCGGCCGAGGGCGCTGCCGAAGAAGACGAGAAGGCGGAGTAATGAGCCTTCGCTCCTCCCTGCCGGCGAAGCTGGTGGGGAGGGGGACCATGGCGCGAAGCGACATGGTTGAGGGGCCGTTTGCCGAGGTTGCTGGCCCCTCCACCGCCTTCGATGGTTCCCCTCCCCACGCCTTCGGCGCAGGGAGGCGCGCATGACCCGCCGCGTCGCGCTGGCCGCGGTCGCCGGGGCCCATGGAGTGAAGGGCGAGCTGAGGCTCAAGCTGTTCGCGGACAGTGTCGACAGCCTCGCTCGCCATTCGCATCTATTCGTCGGCGGGCGCGAATATGTGCTCCGCGACATCAAGGATGGCGGCAAGACCGCCATCGCCCGCTTCGAGGGCGTTTCCGACCGGACCGCGGCCGAGGCGCTGCGCGGTGAACTGGTCGAAGTCGACCGTGATGCCCTGCCTCCGCTGGAGGACGGCGAATATTATCATGCCGACCTGATCGGACTCATCTGCGTCGATGAGTCCAACAAGCCGCTCGGCACGGTGGTCGGGGTCGAAAATTTCGGCGCTGGCGACCTGCTCGAGATCGAGCGCGATGGCGGCAAACGCTCTCTGATTCCCTTCCGCGATTCCATGGCCCGGCTTGAAGCCCACCGGATCGTCCTCGATCCCGAATTCCTAGCGTAGGAACGGTTTTTCCTTCGCCAGGTCGTTGCGGATGGTGGTTGCGGCCACGCCGCCCTGGCCCATCGCATTGCTGATCTGATCGAGTCCGATCACCAGGTCGCCTGCAGCATAGAGGCCCTCGACGCTCGACCGCATATGGGCGTCAACCGCGATGCAGCCTTCGTCGTTGAGCTTCGCGCCGACCATTTCGGCCAGCATGCAGTGCACATCGCTTCCCAGCGCCGGATAGACGCTGTCGAAGGTGAAGTGACCCTCGGCGGTGCTGACCGTGATGCTGCCTTCGGCGATCGCCACCGCCTCCGCCGGGCCGTCGACGGTCTCGATGCCCGCGCCCTGCAGCGCCATGCGGTCGACCGCCGACACGTTCATCGCCTTGTCCGGTGCGATCAGGGTTACGTCGGCCGTATAGCCGCGCAGGAATATCGCTTCTGCAACGCCATGCCGGCCGCTGCCGATCACCCCCACCCTCCGGTCGGTGACTTCATATCCGTCGCAGATCGGGCAATAGCGGATCAGCCCTC
>DASTCB010000004.1:0-10227 GCA_035711585.1 Sphingomicrobium sp. | reverse complement strand
CCCATCGGCCGGGCCATGCCGACTTCACCTATGACGCCAAGTACGGTTTTCGCGATCCGCGGGGCGGGGGACGTGCCTCGGCGCGGGAAACGGCGATGCGGGTGGCCGGTGGCGCGGTCGCGCGCCTGGTGATCCCCGAAGTCAATATTTCGGCCAGTGTCGTCGAAATTGGGGGCGAGGCGGATGAGTGCCGCTGGGAAGCCATGCTCGACGAGGCGCGGGCCGCCGGCGACAGCCTCGGCGCCGTGGTCGAGTGCGTCGCGACGGGCGTCCCCGCCGGCTGGGGCGCACCGGTCTATGCCAAGCTCGACGCCGAGCTGGCGGCGGCCTGCATGGGGATCAACGCGGTCAAGGGAGTCGAGATCGGAGAGGGTTTCGCGGCCGCGCGGGCCCGCGGCAGCGAGAGCATGACTGCCAGGCAGGCCAGCGGAATCGACGGCGGTATTTCGACGGGACGGGCCATCGACATGCGAGTGGCGTTCAAGCCGACGTCAAGCATCGGCGGCAAAGGCCGCCACGACCCCTGTGTCGGCATTCGCGGCGCGCCGGTGGTCGAGGCGATGGTTGCGCTGGTGCTGGCCGACCACAAGCTGCTGCATCGCGGGCAATGCGGATGATCTTGGGCGGCTAGCGCTGGTCGCAGAGCTTGCCAGTCTCCTTGCAAAACGCCGCCCGGACGTCGCCCTTGTAATCCATCGGCCCGATCGATTGCATTGCGGCGGCAATGGCTTCGGGCATCAGGTCGCGGTAGCGAGTCGCCGCTTCGGTTTTCTGGAACGCGGCCAAAGCTCGCAGGTCTCCGAGGGGAAGCCGTTCTGCATAGGCGCGCGCGGTCGCGTCCATGATCCGCTCGCGGCCCTGCCGGAAGGTGGCCTTGGCAATGGCGCGCAACTGGTCACGTTCAGCCGGGCTGAGTTCCGGATTATTGGCAATCAGCTCCTCGGTCTCCTTCGCCTGGACCAGCGGCAAGACCGCGGCGAGCGTGCCGGTTTCGGCCAGCTCGCGGCTCAACGACAAGGCTTCGGGAGGGGGCTCGGCCATGAACAACAGCAGTGCGGTGGCGATCATCGCGCCTTCTCCTAATGGCATTTGAACCGGTCGAATGGCTCCAGGCAGTCCTTGCAACGCCATTGCGCCTTGCAGGGGGTCGATCCGAAGCGGCTGACTTCCTCGGTGTTCGCAGAGCCGCAGCGAGGGCAGGTGGCAGCCTTGGCCAGCTCGGGCGGAGCGATTCCGTAAGCGCGCAGCTTCTCCTTCCCCTCCTCGCTGATCCAATCGGTGGTCCAGGCGGGGCTTAGCCGAGTTTCAATTGCAACCTCGCGATAGCCTGCGGCGTCGAGGGCTTCGCGAATGCTGCGCTCGATGAAATCGGTGGCGGGGCAGCCCGAATAGGTCGGGGTGATGATCACCTTGTCCTCCTCGACCGAGCGGATAATTCCGAGATCGAGCACCGACACCACCGGGATTTCCGGATCGGGAACGGTCTTGAGAACCGCCCAGATGTCGCGGACACCCATCACACCTTCTCGAGCGCCAGCGCGATCCCCTGGCCGACCCCGATGCACATGGTGGCGAGGCCGTAGCGGCCACCATTCCGCTGCAATTCCTCGGCCGCGGTCATCGCCAGGCGCGCGCCCGACATGCCGAGCGGATGGCCCAGCGCGATCGCCCCGCCGTTCGGGTTCACCCGAGGGTCATCGTCGGCGATCATCAGCTGGCGAAGCACCGCGAGGCCCTGGGCGGCGAAGGCCTCGTTGAGCTCGATCACGTCGACGTCGGCGACGGTCAGGCTCAGCCGCTCGAGCAGCTTGTTGGTTGCGGGGGCCGGACCGATGCCCATGATCCGCGGCGGAACCCCGGCGACTGCCGCACCGAGAATGCGGGCGCGCGGCGTCAGGCCATAACGTTTGGCGGCTTCCTCGCTGGCGATGATCAGCGCTGCCGCACCGTCGTTGACGCCGCTGGCGTTGCCGGCGGTGACGGTCCCATCGCTCCGCACGATCGGCTTCAGCCGGGCCAGCGCCTCCAGGCTGGTCGGACGCGGATGCTCGTCGCGATCGACCACGACCGGATCGCCCTTCCGTTGGGGGATGGTGACCGGGACGATCTCCGCGGCAAGCCGGCCATTGGCCTGGGCCGCAGCGGTCTTTTCCTGGCTGCGCAGGGCGAAGGCGTCCTGGTCCTCGCGCGAAATCTGATACTCGTCGGCGACATTCTCGGCCGTGCTCGGCATGGTGTCGTCGCCATATTGGTCGCGCATCTTGGGATTGACGAAGCGCCAGCCGATGGTGGTGTCATAAATCTCGGCATTACGGTCGAACGCGCCCATCGCCTTGGGCATGACGAACGGCGCCCGGCTCATGCTTTCGCTGCCGCCGGCGATGATCAGCTCGGATTCGCCGCCGCGGATCGCCCGGGCGGCCATCGCGACCGCGTCGAGGCCGGAGCCGCAAAGACGGTTGAGAGTCACGCCGCCCGAGCTGTCGGGCAAGCCGGCGAGCAGACCGGCCATCCGGGCCAGGTTGCGATTGTCCTCGCCGGCCTGATTGGCGCAGCCGAGGATGATGTCGTCCAGCGCAAGCCAGTCGACCTGGTGGTTGCGTTCCTTGAGCGCGCGGATCGGGATAGCGGCCAGGTCATCGGCGCGCACGCTGCTCAGCGCTCCCCCGTAGCGGCCGATCGGGGTCCGGACGGCGTCGCAGATAAAGGCTTCGGTCAATTCGCGTCTCCGGTCTCGATATAGGGTCCGCCGACCGATCTCGAAAATCCCTGGAACTCGGCTACCGGGCGGCCGGTGTCGGTCCTGACGCTGACATTGTAGACGCCGGACCGAACAACAAGAGCCTGCTCCTGCGCCTCGGCCACCAGCACCTCGCCTTCTTCGGCGCCGTCCAGGAAGATCATCGTGGCTTGCGCTCCGACGGTTCTCACGTTGCGGCTGTTGCAGGCATAGGCGAACGCGGTGTCGGCAAGCGCATAGACCATTCCTCCATGTGCCTTGCCGTGGCCGTTCAGCATGTCGGCACGGAGCTTCATTCGGATTCGCGAATAGCCTTCGCGCGCTTCCTCGATCTGGATGCCCCAGGCCGGTCCGGTGCCTTCACTGGCAAGCATGGCGAAGGCGACGCGCCGGGCCAGCGCATCCGCGTCAGTTTCGCTCATTCCGCGTCGATCACCCCGCGCCGGATCTGGTCGAGTTCGATCGATTCGAACAGCGCCTTGAAATTGCCCTCGCCGAAGCCTTCATTGCCCTTGCGCTGGATGATCTCGAAGAAGATCGGCCCGATTACGTTCTGGGTGAAGATCTGCAGCAGCAGGCCCTGGCCTTCTGTCGGTGCGCCATCGACCAGGATGCGGCGCTTCTCCAGCTCGGCCGTGGGCTCGCCATGTCCCTTCACGCGGCCGTCGACCAATTCATAATAGGTGTCTGGCGTGTCCTGGAACGGAATCCCGCGCGAACGGAGGATGTCCACCGTCTGGTAAATGTCGTCGCTGCCCAGCGCGATGTGCTGGATGCCCTCGCCCTTATATTCGCGGAGGAATTCCTCGATCTGGCTCTTGTCGTCCTGGCTCTCATTGAGGGGGATGCGAATCTTCCCGTCGGGCGAGGTCATGGCCTTGGAGAAGAGGCCGGTGACCTTCCCCTCGATGTCGAAGTAGCGGATCTCGCGGAAATTGAAGAGCCGCTCGTAAAACTCGGCCCAATGGTTCATCCGTCCCCGGTTCACATTGTGGGTCAGGTGATCGAGGTAGGTGAGATGCGAGGCATGCTTGGCCTCCAGCTCATTGGCATCCGCGAAGAAATCGAAGTCGATGTCATAGATGGTGCCCTTATCGCCGTAGCGATCGACCAGATAGAGGATCGAGCCGCCGATCCCCTCGATTGCGGGAATTTCCATTTCGCCCGCCGCAACATCGTTGATGATGTCGGTCGCGCCCAGGCTGAGCGCCCGATCATGCGCGAACCTGGCGTCCTTGACCCGAAACGCCATGGCGCAGGCGCAGGGGCCGTGCTCGGCCGCGAATTTCTCGGCCAGGCTGCCCGGTTCGGCATTGATGATGAAATTGATGTCGCCCTGTCGATGGAGCGTGACATTCTTGCGCTTGTGCTTCGCGACCGCCGGGAAGCCCATCTTGGCGAACAGCGACCGCAGCAGCTCGGGATCGGGCGCGGCATATTCGACGAACTCGAAGCCGTCGGTGCCCATCGGATTCTCCAGGCCCAGCGGACCGAGGTCGACGGAAGTGGCGGTGGCCATGGCATCAACTCCTTATCGCGGCCCATCTGCGCTTGGCAGACCGGCATTGCAAGGCGTAGGGCCATGGCATGGACATTCCCCACGGCTGGAGCCTTGGCGCCAATGGCAAGGCGCTGGAGCGGAGCTTCCGCTTCAAGGATTTCTCGGAAGCCTTCGCCTTCCTGACCCGTGTCGCGATGCATGCGGAGAAAATCGACCACCACCCCGAATTCACCAGCGTCTGGAACCGGGTCGACTTCCGGCTGACCACCCACGACACCGGCGGCGTAAGCGAGCGAGACTTGAAACTGGCCGAGGCGATCGATCGCCTCGCCTGACGCCCTCCCGAGATGTACTGATTTGCGTTAAGCCCGGATTTAAGCAACATCGACGGCGAAACTTGGCCTGTGGAAGGGGTGGAATGGATTATTCCATCGAATGCCGGGATCAGCTGGTCGTCATCGCTGTCGACGGACGGGTGGACGAATCCAGCTGGGAGGCATTTGGCACGGGCCTGAGCGAGGCGATCGGGCAAGCCAGTGCTGCCGGCGTTGAGCGGGTGATTATCGACCTCACCAGACTGGAATATATGTCGTCGCGCGGCCTCCGGGCGCTGACGGTCGCCAAGCGCGAAGGCGATGGCGCCGGGATAAGCCTGGCGCTGGCGTCTCCAAACGAGGTCATGCGCGAGATCCTGGCGATCAGCCGGTACGACAAATTGTTCGCGATCACCGATACGATCGAGTCAGGGCGTTAGCGGTTCGACAATAGCCGAGGAGGCGGGATCCGAATGCTCGTCCGTTTCTGGGGTACTCGCGGGTCGCTTCCGGTGGCGCTGACGGCCGAGGCGGTCAGGCGCAAGATCGCCAATGCCTTGCTTGCTGCCGAGGGACGCAAGTTCGCGGACCGCGCCGACGCCGAACGGTTCGTCGAGCAGGAGCTGAGCTTCGCTGCCGGCGCCAACTATGGCGGCGCGACCTCATGCGTCGAGTTCGAAGCCGGCGACGGCTGCTATTTCATCTGCGACATGGGCAGCGGCCTCAGGCAATTCGGCCTCAACTCAATGTGGCGCAATGCTCAGGGGCACCGGAAAGTCTACAATTTCTTCCTGTCCCACCTGCACTGGGACCATATCATGGGATTCCCCTTCTTCGCGCCCGCCTTTGATCCCGGTGCGATCATCCGGATCCATGCCGGGCACCCGGACTCCGAACAGGCGCTCAGGCGACAGCAGGAGGAAATCTCCTTCCCGGTCCCGTTCGACTGGCTGCGCGCCGATATCCAGTTCGTCCAGCTCAATCCCGGCGAGACGCATGAGGTCGACGGGGTGAGGGTCGAAACAATCCTGCAAAACCATTCCCACGGCAGCTACGGCTATCGGCTGACCGACGGGGACGGGCGGGCCGCCATCTACAGCACGGACAGCGAGCACAAGCTGGAGAATATGGCCGTCGAGTCGGCCTTCATCGACTTTTTCCGCGAAGCCGACCTCGTCATCTGCGACACCATGTATTCGCTGGCGGACAGCGTCTCGATGAAGGAGGATTGGGGGCACAGCAGCAATCTGGTCGCGGTCGACCTATGCCATGAGGCCCGCGCCAAATGCCTGGCGCTGTTTCATCATGAGCCGACCTACGATGACGAGGATATCCTGCGGATGCATGAGGAAAGCATTCGCTATGAACAGCTGACCCGCCAAGGCCCGCCGCTGGAAGTAATCTGCGCCTATGACGGGCTCGAAGTCTCCCTCTAGCCGCAAGTTCCTCGATCGCCGCGTCCTCGTGGCGTGGCTGGCCATGACCCTGATCGCGGTCCTCGTGACGCTGGTTGGGGGCGACCGGATGCGGCGCGGCATCTTCGACAGCTGGCAGACCATCCAGCCCCGCGACCTGGCGGCAACGGATGTTCGGGTCGTGATGATCGACGACCCGAGCATCGAAATGGTCGGCCCCTGGCAATGGCCCCGCTATTACCTGGCCCGACTGACGGAAGAGCTGGCAGCGCGGAAGGCCAGGGTTATCGCCTTCGACATGGTCTTCCCGGAGAGCGACCGGGTCCGGCCCGCAACGTTCGTTTCCCTCTATCCCGAGCTCAGCCCCGGCGCCGCCGCGGAGGTAAAGGCGCTCCAGCCGATGGACGAGTTGTTCGGGCAGGCGATCGGCGCTTCGCCCGTGGTGCTCGCCCATGCGGGGGTCGACATGGCACCGGCCGAGCAGCCGCCGCTGCTCGATGGGACAATCACCGGCAATCTGCCGCCCGCGGTCCAGAGCTGGCCGGCAGAACTGGCTGCCATCCCGGAGCTGGACGATGTCGCGCTCGGCCACGGCCTGATCAATGTCCCGCCGGATATCGACGGCGTGATCCGCAACTTGCCCCTGGTGATGGCGGCCGGCGGCAGGCCGAGGCCGGGGTTTGCTGCCGAGACCGCTCGCATTGCACTGGGGGCAGATTCGATTTCGGCGAGCTCTTCCAACATCCGCATCGGCGCGCGGGAAGTGCCCGTGGATCGGCAGGGCGGCATGCGCCTCCACTTCGGCACCTTCCCATCGGACAGGATCATTTCCGCTGCCCGCGTGCTGGGAAATGATGAATTGCTCAGTCCAGATGAATTCGCGGGCAAGACGGTGGTAATCGGAGTGACAGCGGAAGGCTCGGCCGACATCGTCGCGACTCCCATCGCAGCCCAGGAATTTGGACCGCTGGTCCAGGCGCAGGCGGTCGACACCATTCTGCGCGGCGGGTGGCTGACTCGGCCCGCCTGGGCCGAAGCAGCAGAGTGGGCAGTGGCCGCGCTGATCGCGCTGCTTGCGCTTGGGAACGCCTTGTTCGGCAGGGCATATCGAATCTTCCTGGCGGCCATCTTCCTGGCCTTGCCGGTCGTCAGTTGGCTCGCCTTCTCCCGCGCGTCGCTGCTCCTCGACCCGGCCCGGCCGATGCTGGTCGGCATCGGTTCGGTCGCGGGCGTTGCCATGGGACTGTTCGCACTGGCGCGGATCGACCGCGAGCGGCTGCGCGAGGCCTTGGTCCAACATCGGATTTCGGCCGCCGAGACCGAAGGCGAGCTGCAGGCGGCGCGCGCCATCCAGCTCGGAATGGTGCCTTCGCGGAGCCGGCTTCGGAAGCTCGATCCGCGAGTCGACCTGGACGCGCTGCTGGAGCCCGCAAGGTCGGTGGGCGGTGACTATTATGACGCAATGAAGATCGGCGATGACCAGATCGGGTTCGCCATTGCCGACGTCACCGGCAAGGGCGTGCCGGCGGCCCTTTACATGGCGATGTCGAAGGCGCTGACCAGCGCGGCCCTCAGCCGGATGCAGGCCGACCCTGCCGTCATGGCCGCAGCGGTCAACGACGAGCTGCTCAAGGACAATAGCGAGGCAATGGGGGTCGCCCTGCTGCTAGGCATCCTCGACCTGAAGTCCGGCAAGGTCAGCGTGGCCTGCGCCGGCCACGAGGATCCGATCCGTCTCTCCGCTGACGGCAAGGCGGAGCGAATCCGCCTTGAAGGCGGGCCGCCGCTTTGCGCCGCCGATCTGCCCTATCCGCTGGAAACCGTGGCGCTGAAGCCGGGCGAGACCCTGGTGCTGGTCACCGACGGGGTGACCGAGGCGCAAGACGCCCAGGGGCAATTGTTCGGGCGCGGGCGGCTGTTCGCGCAAGGCGGCCCAACGGAGGCGAGCGCAACGGCCATTGTCGATGGCATTCGCGACCAGGTTCGTGCTTTTGAGAACGGGGCAGAGGCGACCGACGATCTGACGGTCATGGTCGTGCGCTACCTTGGCGAGCCCTAGCGGACGATGATTTCGACCCGGCGGTTCGCTGCGCTGCTTAGATTATCGACGGTCGGTTCTCTTAGCTCACGCTCTCCGCGGCCGACCGCGGACATGATCGATCGGTCGAATCCCTGGCCGACCAGCCAGTTGAGCACTTGATCGGCGCGCTCGGCCGACAGCCGGTCGTTATCCTCTTCGCTGCCGACCGTGTCGGTATGTCCGGTGACTTCGACCGCCGGGCCGGATCGCGCCGCGATTTCGGCCCTTATTTCATTAAGTACCGGCGCCGACGCGATTGTCGGCGTGGTGGTGCCCTGGTCGAAGTAGAGAGTGAAGCTCTTCGCCGGGGGCGGCAATGCGGTGAGCAGCGCGGCTTCCCTCGGCTTCAGCCCATCCTCTCCGAGCGGCCGAGAGGCGGGCGTCGGATCACCGAGCTTCGTCCGGCTGTTACCCTGTCCAATGACCGCCGCCGAGCGCTTCCCGCCGGCCTCGAGCACGGCAACCGAGCCCTGGCTGCCCTCGTCGTCAGGCAGCAGCACCAGCGACGAGGTGGCGCAGCCGCATAGCGTCAAACATAATGCTGCAACGCCGGCGCGGATCACTCCGGTACCTCGACGATGAACTTGGTGCCACGCACGCCGAGCAAGGTGTTGGGCGTGCGCACTTTCATCGCGTCGCGGTCGGACTTGGCGATCTTGCCGGAAACCACCGCCAGGGACCCGCGGTCGACCTGGGTCACGAACGCCCCCCTCTGCCGAGTGCGATCGTAGCGGAATTCACTGACCGAGATCCGGCTGTTGGGGCCGACGGCAAACCGCGTGTTGTCGATGAAGGTCAGGCTCATCCGCCCGTCCTTGCCGGTGACCAGCCGGTCGCCGGCCAGCAGCTGGAGCCCCGGCGCCGGTCTTAGCTGCTGGGCGCCGCGCACGACGGCTGCGGTGCCGCTGCTTTGCTTGATCCGGGCAATCTCGGAATGGGCGGGCGACGCAGCTAGCAAGGCGATCAGCCCAAGGGCGCAAGACAATCGAAGCACGGCAGGCCTCCCAACCGTTTCGGCAACGTGACATAGCGGATGTGGTGAGCCCGCGCGAATCAAATCCCGCCTCTCTCACCCGGCGCTTTCGGGGCCGGGAAACGATCGTCGATGCCATCGAGGCGGCGCGCGGCTTCGGCCGGTCGCTCGGCCTTGCCGACGAGGATCTGGCGCGGCTTTGCATCATCGTCGAGGAACTCGTCGCCAATCTCTACGACCATGGCGGCCTGGCCGAGCAGGATGAGGTCGAACTGACGCTTGCCGGAGAAACAGCCGGAATCCGCGTGACGATGGTCGATCCTGGATTTCCGTTTGACCCTTGGACGGAGGCAGGTTCCACGCAGCCCGAGCGCGGTGGTGGCGCCGGACTCGCCCTTGTCCACGCCTGGGCGGAAATTCTGAGCTATGACGCGGCCGGCACCGGCAACAGGCTCGAGCTGTTCCTTCCGCTTCGGTCCCCAGAATAACGGCACGGCCATCTTTCGTTCAGAAGCGTTATGACATAAGGGCCACCTGATGACCGCGATGCTGCCCTTCCATCTTGCTTCGCCGACGCATCCGTCGGCCACGGTCCGCTATTATCTCGATGCGGTGGAGACCGGCTGAGGCTTCGCGCGCTCAGCATCAGGACCGCCGCCCCGCCAAGCCCCGCTCCGGCGGGGTTTTTTATTGCCCGCAAACCCAGGAGTTTCGAATGTTCCAGCCCGATTTCGCCCAGATCGGCGACCGCCAGCCCGCGGCATGGACGGATTATCTGGTGCCGCAGGACTGGCAGCATTTCGCTGTCGAGGAACATGGAGTGTGGAATAGGCTGTTCGCGCGGCAGCTGCCTTACCTCGGGTCGCGGGTCGTGACTCCATTCCTCGAGGGGATTCCGAAGCTGGGCCTCGATCAGCCGGGCATTCCCGAACTTGGACGACTGAATGAGAGGCTCGAGCGGCTGGCCGGCTGGCGCTGCGTGTCGGTTCCGGGCCTGGTGCCGGACGATGCCTTTTTCGCCATGCTGGCCGAGAGGCGATTTCCGATCGGCAATTTCATCCGCTCGGCCGACAGCCTCGACTATCTGGAGGAGCCCGACTGTTTCCACGACATTTTCGGCCATGTGCCGATGCTGGCGCACGAGCCGGTGGCGCGGCTCATGCAGGCTCTCGGTCGGCTCGGCGTCGAAGCCATCAAGGCGGGT
>DASTCB010000003.1:0-26521 GCA_035711585.1 Sphingomicrobium sp. | reverse complement strand
TCCGACGAGGTCAGCCGGATCGCCGCGACCTTGGCCCGGCTCTCGGTCGGCCCCGGCGCGCCGGTCGAAAAGCCCGAGCCGCCCTCGGGCGAAGCACCGCCTGTCTCGCTGGAAACCGTTCGCCAGGTGATTCGCGCGCGGCGACTGCGGGCCCGCTTCTTCGATGAGGAGATGTTCGCCGATCCTGCCTGGGACATGCTGCTCGACCTGCTCCAGGCCGAGATCGCCCAGCACCGCGTGCCGGTGTCCTCGCTGTGCATCGCAGCGTCCGTGCCCGCCACTACCGCCCTCCGATGGATCAAGACGATGACCGATGCGGGCCTGTTCAACCGCCGTGCCGATCCGCACGACGGGCGCCGGGTATTCGTCGAGCTGTCGCCCAAGGCGAGCGAGGCGATGCGGCTCTACTTCAAGGAAATCGGCAAGGTCAGCACGGTCTGATTCCCGGCGCATCTCCGCATCCCACCGCCTGTTAGATAAATCTGACGTACGAACCTTGCGCTCCCGTTACAATCGATGTTTGATCCAAAATGGATGAAACCCACCGTTCCGATGCCAACTGACGGCGCCCAACTGTTTGATGACCTCATGCGGTTCCTGCCGGAGGGCATGACGGCGAATGCATGGGCGGTGAAAGCGGGGGTCAGCCGGACCATCTGGGCCGATCTCCGACGGCACGGTAACCCGTCGCGGCGCACGCTGGAAAAGCTGCTGGCGGCGGCGGGATCGTCGCTGGCAGAGTTCGAGGCGTTGCGGGTGGGCAGCTCGGCCCCACCGAGAGCGACCGGCGGCGGCCAGCTGGGCGAGCATGGTCACAGCTGGCGGGGCGTGCCGATCGCGCCGATCCCGCTGCTCGAGACCAGCCTGGCCGGCGAATGGCCGGGGGCGGAAAGGGGAATCGGGCTTCATTCGATCGACCGGTCAAAGGTGATCGGCAAGATTGATCGCCCCGCCGCGCTGGCCGCCGATTCCGACGCCTACGCGGCGACCATGATCGGGGAATCGATGTGGCCGCGGTTCCGCGCCGGGCGGCGGCTGCTGGTCTCGCCCGCTGCAAAGGTCGCGGCTGGCGACGATGTGCTAGTGGAGTTGGGCGGCGGCAAGGTGCTGATCAAGGAGCTCGTCGGGCGCTCATCCGCCGAGATACAGCTTCGGCAGTTCAATCCGGATGTGACGTTTGGCTTGGTTGCGGTCGATGTTGAGGCGATTCACAAAATCGTGGGGGAGGCAATTTAAGTTCCCCGGCGAAGGCCGGGGTCCAGGACGCTGCGGAGCAGCGTTTTCTTCATGCGACCGCAACGTAGGCGCTTCGCGCTCCTGGGCCCCGGCCTGCGCCGGGGAACAGGCTGGTGGGCGGTGACGGGCTCGAACCGCCGACCCTCTCGGTGTAAACGAGATGCTCTACCAACTGAGCTAACCGCCCGCCGACGCGGATGCGCGGCGATGCCACGCTGCAAACGCCAGAGCAAGGGTAGTTGCCGAGAATGCCCGCTTTGGGTGGAAAGCGGACATTAGCCTTCTTTTCACGCATGCTGTTTAGTTCGGCCCTGTGTCACAAGAGACCTTCCTCTTTGCCATTCAGATGTTGGCGATCGGGCTAGTGGTGGTCCCGTGGTGGCTTTACCGGAAATTGCGCGGCCTGCCATTCGGCGATGCAGCACCTAGTGGCAAGCCTGATGCATTCTATTGGTGGGCAGTGACGGCACTATGGCTGGTTTTTGCTGGCGTTGCCTTCCTGATTGGCAGATGGAACGGAGTGTTTCTGTTCTTGGGGGCAATGGCAGGGCTGGCGTTGTTGTGGGCGTCAGTTTGGACGCTCATTCAGTCGTTCGGATGGCAACGAACTTCTTCACTGAAGTCCCGCCACTTGCCGTTCGGTCGGCGTTTTCTGGCGAACTATAGGTCCGCCCTCATCGAGTTGCCCGCTCGATTGGTCGATGGTCTCTAAAGACCGGAACGGGTAAAACAGACATCGCCGAAATCTACAGCACCCGTACCAGCCTCACCGCGACGGCAGCCCAGGGCGGATCGGCGACCACGCTCTGCCGGCCGCCCGCGCCGGGCGGCAGCAGGTGGAGCTTCCCCTCCTCGCGGCCGATCAGGCGGCCGAACAGGAAGCGGCCTGCCGGCCTGGGCACCAGCACGTCGCGGTTGAGCGCTCGGCCGTAATCCTCGGGCTCGAGCCGCTCGCACCAGATTTCGTCGCCGGCGCGATAATCGCCGGTGCTCGCTGACACGGTCATCGCGATCTGCCCGGCGGCGGGCCTGGGCGGAACGACCAGCGCCTGCCTCTTCGGAGCGGTCGCGCCATTGGCGCCCAGCACCGCGACCACCGGCAGCTCGCCGCGGTCGGGATGATCGACCAGGTCGGCCGCATCGACCCCGAGCGAGTTCGCGATCCGATTGAGCCAGCCCACTGAAACGGTGCGCATTCCCGTCTCCAGCCGTCCGATGGTCTGCGGAGTGGTGGGCGGGACGCAAGCCTGGGCGACCTCATCCAGCGTCATGCCGCGAGCGCGGCGCACTTCCCTGATGCGCGTAATCATGACCGAGCCTCACGCAACTAACCAATGTGGTTTTACGCTGTCCTACAGATTCGCCCTTATGGCAAGTAAAAAGCGACTCAATGAGCAGGAGCCCCTGATGGTCAATGACTTGCCGAGAAATGGCCGATTGCTGGTTGAACGTGCGGTCGCGGGCGACTCGCCGGGCCCGGCGCGAACCAGCCGTCGACCTGCGCGGTCGGTGACGGTCAACCTCGCCGAGAGCCCGCTCGGCTGGCTGTTCGCCAGGGGCCATGTCAGCCGCCGCCAATTTGACGCCGGCGAGCGGCTCCGGCGGGATTGGGAAATGGGCCAGCTGTCGCCGCGCGTGACGATGACCTGGGATAGCGCACCGGTGGCCAGAAGCCGTGGCGGATCCGCCCGCGGCATCGACCCCAACGGAGCGCAGATCGACGCCAGGCGGCGGTTCGAGTCCGCCGTGGCCGAGGCCGGGCCTGGCCTTGCGGACATCCTCTGGCGCGTCGTCTGCGCGGGCGAGGGGATGCGGGAGGCCGAAACGGCGCTCGGTTGGCCGGCCCGGGCAGGCAAGCTGGTGCTCTGCATCGCGCTCGACCGCATCGCCGACTATTACCGCGTCCGCTAAGGTCACGGCGCCCGACTCCGAGACTTTAGTGACTTTAGTCGACCGGTCCGGCTTCGGCCCGCTGGCGCTGGTTCTCCTCGGCGTCGGCGGCGCGTTCGGCCCGGCCATGGGCGGGCGTGCCGCTTCGCTTGTCCCGCACCTCCTCATGCTCCTTCATCGTCGGGTCGCGAAGATTATTGTTGCTCTTGCCGCGGCCGCTGTTGCTGCGCATGATCCATCTCCTCTCAGCAAGCATCAACGAACGTCACCGCGGCTGGTCTCCGCCGCTGCCGCCAGACGGAAGGAAAGAAGCGATGATCCTCTATGGCTCGACCATGTCGCCCTTCGTCCGCAAGGTCGCCGCCTATGCCGCCGAAAAGGGGATCGACATCGATCTCCAGCCGACCGGATTTCCCAACCCGGCGCCGGCGTTCCGCGCCGCCAGCCCGTTCGGCAAGATGCCGGCGCTGGCCGACGGCGATTACATGCTGGCCGACTCCAGCGCGATCATCCACTATCTCGAGGCCAAATATCCTGAGCCTGAGATGATCCCAACCGACCCTCGCGAGCGGGGCAGGGTCATCTGGTTCGACGAATTTGCCGACACGATCCTGTTCGCCTGTGGCGGCAAGATCTTCTTCAACAAGATCGTCGCTCCGCGGTTCCTCGGCCGCGAGGGCGATTTGCAGGCGGCCGAGATTGCCGAGCGCGACGAGCTTCCGCCCTTGCTCGACTATCTGGAGGGGGCGATTCCCGACAGCAATTACCTGGTCGGCGACCGGCTGACGCTAGCGGACATTTCGGTCGCCGGGCCGTTCGCAAACCTCGGCCATTGCAATGTCGCGATCGACGCGGGCCGCTATCCGAAAATCAAGGCTTATGTGGCCAAGATCCTGTCGCGGCCGAGCTTCGCCCAATATGTCGAGCGGGAGGCGGCTTACCTGACGCGGGAATCCGCCTGAACAAAAGGCCGCGCCCCGAGGACGGGACGCGGCCATGTGTATTCAGAGTTTGATTACTTGCCTTCGGGCGCGCCCTGGCCGTCCTTGGCAAAGTCCTCATCTTCCTCTTCGATCAGCTCGCTGCTGCTGTCTTGCTGGCCCTGTGCGCCAACGAATCCGCTTTGCGCTTCGCCGCTGGCGTCGGACGCCAGCGATCCACCCTCGATGTCGGTGCGCTGCTGGGTCGCGGTTTCGCCCTGCAGAGCTTCATCGGGGCCAGCGCCGCTTTGGGCCTGGCCGGTCGCAGCCTGGTCGCCGGTCCGCTCGGAGCCCGCCTGCTGGCCGGTCTCGAACTGGCCTGCTTGCTGGCCGGATTCGCCGAGGTCCTGGCGGGACTGCTGCGGCGGCTGCTGTTGCGACTGCGCCTTGCTGATGTCGGATTCACTGCCCGTGGTGGGGTTCTTGTCCTGTTCGTTCGCCATTGATCGTCCTCCTCAACTGAACCCCACGCTCATCAGTCAAACAGGGCAGGCGGCATGGTCGTTCCGCCGGCGTAGGGAGGAATGCGACGAGCGGAGGGGCAAGTCGGCAAGCCGACCAAGCAGATGGCCATTATCCGCCATTTCGGTTGCGCCACGAAAAGCGGCGGATGCGACGAACCGATCGAGCAAAGAAAAAAGCCGCCGGCAAACGCCGACGGCTCATTTCTTTCGAGCGGAGGAAGGCTTAAGCCTCTTCGCCTTCGCCGGCCTCCTCGGTGGCAGCCGGAGCTTCGGCGGCCGGCTCTTCCGGACCGATGCCCGGCTCGGCGTTCGGATCGAACTGCTCCGTAAAGCCGGCCTCTTCGCGCTCGAACATCGACGCCATCACGTCAATGCCCTGCGCCTGCAGCTCGGCCTCTTCGGGCGAGCGTGCGACGTTGACCTTGACCGAGACGCTGACCTCGGGGTGCAGCGCGACCTTGATCTCGTGCATGCCGATCGCCTTGATCGGGCGGTCGAGCACGATCTGGCTCTTGCTGACCTTGGCGCCGACGCCCTCGAGCGCCTCGACGATGTCGCGGGCGCTGACCGAGCCATAGAGCGCGCCGACGTTGGACGCCTGGCGGATCAGCTGGACGGACTTGCCTTCGACGTCCTTCGACGCCGTCTCGGCGTCGGAGCGCTTCGACGCATTGTCGGCCTCGATCTTGGCGCGGTTGGCCTCGAAGACCTTCTTGTTCGCCTCGTTAGCGCGAAGGGCCTTCTTGTTCGGCAGCAGATAGTTGCGCGCGAACCCGTTCTTCACATTGACGATGTCGCCGATCTGGCCGAGCTTCTCGACGCGTTCGAGCAGGATGACTTCCATGGTCCTTGCTCCTTACTTCACGACATACGGAAGCAGGCCGATGTGGCGGGCGCGCTTGATCGCCTTCGCCAGCTCGCGCTGCTTCTTGGTCGAAACCGCGGTGATGCGGCTGGGGACGATCTTGCCGCGCTCCGAGACAAAGCCCTGGAGCAGGCGGACGTCCTTGTAATCGATGCGGGGCGCGTCCTTGCCGGAGAAGGGGCAGGACTTGCGGCGGCGGAAGAATGCACGTGCCATCGCTTAACCCTCCATCTCGTCGCGGCGCGGGCCGCGGCTGCGCTCGCGATCCTGCTTGCGCATCATCACCGACGGGCCCTTTTCATGGGCGTCGACGCGAATGGTCATGAAGCGGATCACATCTTCGTTGATGCCGGTCTGGCGCTCCAGCTCGGCCATCGCCGGGGCCGGGGCATCGATGTCGAGCATGACATAATGCGCCTTGCGGTTCTTGGCGATGCGGTAGGCGAGGCCGCGCAGGCCCCAGGTCTCAGTCTTGGCCACCTTGCCGCCGTTGTCGGCGATGATCTTGGTGGCGTTTTCCGCGAGCGCATCGACCTGGGCCTGAGCCAGATCCTGGCGCGCGAGGAAAACATGCTCATAAAGCGGCATGTTCCATGCACCTATGTTGGCCGATCGCTGACGTGAGCACCACGCCCACGCCTCTCCGGCTGTCGTCCAAAAATAATTGACCGCTGGGCCAGGGGCCCGCGGCTGGCGCGCCTATGGCGGAAGTCGGTCAGAAAGGCAAGTCAGCAGAGGATTTCAACGACATGCATTTCGATCGGACGGTCGAATCCCTTGAGCTCGCATTCTCCAGCCTCGGAAAATCGCAGGCCCTTGCCGATGCATAGGCCGGCGACGACATCCGAAACCAGGATCTGGCCGGGATCGGCCTTTGCACAAAGACGCGCGGCCAATTGGACGGTCGAGCCGAACAGGTCATTGTGGTCCTCGACAGGCTCTCCGGCGCTGATCCCGACGCGGATGGAGACGGGATATTGCGCTTCGCCTTCATTATGGTCGCGCAGCGCGCCCTGCATGTAACAGGCGGCACGGACTGCGCAGGCAGCCGACAGGAAAGCGGCCATGATGCCGTCGCCGGTATGTTTGACTTCCCGGCCGTCATGCTCCGCCAAGGCGTGGCGAACCACCTTGTCGTGAACCCTGAGCATGGCCAGCGCCGCATCGTCGCCATATCGGGAGGTCATCTCGGTCGAGCCCACCATGTCCGTAAACATCACCGTCCGAACCCCGGAATCTCGCTGCTGCTGCTCGGGGCCGGCAGTCAGGGCCGCTCCGGCTTCGTTTGGCGATGCATTTCCCATGAAGCTGTCGACCAGCTCGGGGTCAACTTCGATCAGCTTCTCGGCGAGGAGTCCGTGGGCTTGCTCGTGAACGCATTTCGCCGCCTCGGCGGAGGGTGCTTCGACCAGGCAAAAGAGCTTTCCGCAATCCTGGTTGTAGAAATATTTCAGATATTCGACGTCGAAGTCGCCCTGGACCGCGATGTCCTTGAAATGGGCGTGCGCAATGTCCTCCCACGTGGTTTCGGGATCGACGGTGTGAATGTCCATGTAAAGCGGCATGAGTCGCCTTCCCCTGTGCGTCCCGGCCATACAATAAATTCGGATTGAGAGTCAGCCGCCTAATAGCAGCCGGTAAAGCGCCAGATACTGGTCGGCCATGCGCTCCACCGTGAAATGCCGTTCCACACGCTGGCGGCAGGCGGAGCGGTCGATGTCGCCGATGCGCTCGATTGCCGCGACCGCCTGGTCAAAAGTGTCGACCAGGAAGCCGGTGACGCCGTCCTCGATCAGTTCGGGCATCGAGCCGCGGCGATAAGCGATCACCGGCGTGCCACAGGCCATGGATTCGATCACCGAAAGACCGAACGGCTCGTCGAAGCCGATCAGGTGGAGCATGGCGCGCGCCGACCCGAGCGCTCGCACCCGGTCAACCCCGCCGAGAACGCCGCGGTAATCGATATCGGGGTCGTCGAGGAACGGCGCGACCTCGCGACCATGATATTCGGGGTCCTGGATGATCCCCGCCATGATCAGCCGCCGGCCGGCTGCGCGCGCGGCGCGGATCGCTTCGCCGGCGCCCTTGTCGGCGTGGATTCTGCCAAAGAACAAGAGATCATCGCTGCCAAGCGGGTCGAACGGGAATTCATCGATTGGAATTCCGTGGTGGATGGTTGCCGCATAGGTCAGCGAGGGGTCGCGGTCGGCATCGCTGATCGCGACATAGGCCGAACGGTCATTATAGCGCTGGAATACCGGCAGGATCTTTGGCGAGGAGAAGCCGTGGATGGTGGTAACGATCGGGAGATTGACCATCCTCGAAAGGATCAGCGGCATGAAGTCGGCCTGGTTGTGGATGAGGTCGAACTCGCCTGCGCGCTCAAAGCAATGGGCGATGTGCAGCGCTTCCCACACCTTGGGGTTGAGGGACTGGTCCTCCGAATAGCCTTGCGGGCAGAGTCCATCGAGCTTGCCGGATGTGATGCTGTCCAGCGTCGCGAACAACGTCATGTCGACGCCCCGTTCGACCAGCGCCTCGGTCAAGAGGCTGGTGACCAGCTCCCAGGGGCCGTAGGCGTGCGGCGGGGTTCGCCAGCTGATCGAGCTGAGCATGGCGACGCGCATCTATGCTTCCAGCCTGACGATGATCCCCTCGTCGGGACGGAGCCACCCATCGGGCGGCTGGCTTCCGAGTGTCGAGAGGAGGAAGGCGCCCGATTTGAAGCCGCCCGGCAGTCGTCGCTCCTTCCCCGAAAGGTTCAACAGGATTTGCAGGCGCGACGCCCCGTGCCGCCGTTCATAGGCCAGCACATGTTCGCTTCCCTGGGACAGTTGGATCGATCCAACCGCAAGTGCGGGCTCTGCCCTGCGCAAGCGAAGCAGCTCGCGGTAAAGCGTTAGCATCGAACCGGCATCTTCCGCCTGCGCGGCGACATTTCGGCTTGGCCAATCGTCGTGCAGCGGAAGCCAGGGCTCCACGGTGCTGAACCCGGCGTTGGCCGATCCATCCCACGCCATCGGCGTGCGAGACGGATCGCGGCCGAGGCCGATCCCGGGTTCGCGCTGCTCCTTGGGATCGCGCACCCTGTCCGGCGGAATCTCGACCTTGCCGATGCCCAGCTCATCGCCCTGGTACATCGTCGGCGTGCCGCGCAGGGTGAGCAGCAACATCGCCGCGACCCGCGCCTGGGCCTCGCCGAGCTTGGCCGCGATCCGCGGATAGTCGTGGCTGGCGATCACCCAATTGGGCCATCCGCCGGGCGGAAGCGCGGCTTCATAGTGGGCGATCATCGTCCGCAGGATCGCCGCGTCCCATGGCGCCTCGACCAGCTGGAAGTTGAAGGGAAGGTGCACGCCAGGCCGGTCGCGGCCGTAGTAAGTCATCAATTCATCCACGGGCAGCACAATTTCGCCGACCAGCAGTCGCTCGCCATATTCGTCAGCCAGCGCTCGCAACTCGGCTGCCAACTCATGCACCCCGGGCTGATTGGTCGAGTGGATTTGAAGGACTCTCAGCTTCTCGCCCATTTCCGGCCGATATTCCGGATTGACCGGATTGTCGGGAAGCCCTTCCGCCTTGATGCAATGCCACAGGACGTCGATGCGGAAGCCGTCGACCCCGCGGTGGAACCAGAAGCGCATCACGTCCAGCATCGCCGCGCGCAGTTCGGGATTGTGCCAATTGAGGTCAGGCTGCTCCTTCAGGAAGGCATGGAGATAATATTGGCCGGTGGTTTCGTCCCATTCCCAGGCCGAGCCGCCGAAATCGCTAATCCAGTTGTTGGGCGGGCCGCCCTCAGGTCCGGGGTCGCGCCAGATGTACCAATCGCGCTTGGGGTTGTCGCGCGAGGAGCGGCTGTCGATGAACCAGGGATGCCGGTCGCTTGTGTGGTTGGGGACGAAGTCGAGCATCAGCTTCAGGCCGCGCTCATGAGTGGCCGCGAGCAGCCGGTCGAAATCCTCAAGGGTCCCGAACAAGGGGTCGATGCCGATATAGTCAGCCACGTCGTAACCGAAGTCGGCCATCGGCGAGGGGAAGATGGGCGACAGCCAGATGGCGTCGATCCCGAGCTCGACCAGATAGTCGAGCCGCCGCTCGATGCCCTTGAGGTCGCCGACTCCGTCCCCGTCGCTGTCTTGAAAGCTTCGCGGATAGATTTGATAGATGACCCCGCGCTCCCACCAGGGGACGGTCGACGGAACTGCCAGGGGATCGTTCATTGCTGCTGCCAACGCGGCATCACTTCATCGGTGCCGAGATTGCCGCGAGGGCGCTGAAATGGCAGAAGCCGGCCATGGCGACGCACCTGAAGAGCATCCCGACCGCGCCCGACCCGCTCGACGGCGTAAGCCTTCCGGGATGGCTCTATCACGATCCGGAATTCTTCGAGGCGGAGAAGCGCGCCTTCCTTCGCGCCTCGCCCCAGGTCGTGTGCCATGAAAGCGAAGTCGCCAATCCGGGAGAGTGGCGGACGATCGATTATCTCGGCGAGAGCGTGATCGTCATGCGCGGCGACGATGGCGAAGTCCGCGCCTTCACCAATGTCTGCCGCCACCGCGGATCGCGGCTGGTCGACGGCGAGGGCGGCTGCGCCAAGGTGCTGACCTGCCCCTATCACGCGTGGAGCTATGGCCGCGACGGCCGGCTGGTCGGCGTAATGCACCGCCACGAATATCCGGGGCTGGAGCTAGAGAAGCTGGGCCTCTTCCCAGTGGCATTGGAGACGTGGCGCGGCTTCATCTTCGTTCGGCTCGAGGGGGGGCTTCCCTCCGTCCACGACATGATGGCGCCCTATGAGCATGAGGTGGCTCCCTATCGGTTCGAGGAGTTGCGCGCGATCGGTCGGGTGACGCTCCGTCCGCGTGACCTCAATTGGAAGACGATCGCCGACAATTATTCCGATCATCTGCACATTCCGGTCGGACATCCCGGCCTGACCCGCCTGTTCGGCAAAAGCTATGGGGTCGAGGCCGGTGAGTGGGTCGACCGGATGACCGGGGACCTGCGCGACGATGAATCCGCCAACCCGTCCGAGCGCACCTATCAGCGCTATCTGCCCGCGGTCGACCACCTGCCGGCAAGCCACCAGCGCAAGTGGCTCTATTACAAGCTGTTTCCCTGCGTCGCCTTCGACATTTATCCCGACCAGGTCGATTTCATGCAATGGCTTCCGGTGACCGCGACCACCAGCGTGATCCGCGAAATCAGCTATGCGCTTCCGGACGCCCCTAATTATCCTTGGCGTCGGGAGATGAGGGCTGCGCGCTACTTAAATTGGCGGATCAACCGCCGCGTCAATGCCGAGGACACCGAGCTGATCAGCCGGGTCCAGCGGGGCATGGCCAGCCCGAGCTATATCCCCGGTCCGCTTGGTACGAGCGAAGTATCGCTTCGCAGTTTCGCCCAGAAGCTTCGCCGGCTCATTCCGGAGGCGCGGCTGGAGCGGCCTCCCCGGCCGGGCTGGACCAGAGGGAATTGAGCCGCATCGTGAAGTAGACCGGGATTCCGACGATTAGCAGCAGCGCGCCCCACTGGAGCGGCTCCTGGCCCGCGCCGTAGAGCGTCCACAGAGCATAAAGGCTTGCGATCAACGCAATCGGCACCACCACCCACGGCCCGCCGAGCCTGCCCTGCAACTGCAGCCGGCCCGCAGCCAGCGCGCAAGCGAGGTAAAGCACGAGCGCTGCCGCGGTGGACAACAGGGCCATGAATGCAAACAGGCCGGACATCGAGCGAGAGTAGTTGGCCGCGACGAGCACCGTCGCGAGACTGGTCGAGACCAGCTGAGCCCTGAGGGCGATGCCATTGGCTGCGGTCTTCGAAAACCAGGCCGGGAACGTTCCATCTCGCGCCATTGCAAGGGGCAATTCTCCCTGGATCAGGATCAGACCGTTGAGCGCTCCCATGGCGCTTACGGCGGCGAACAGTCCGATGAGACTGCCTATTCCCGGGGTCCAATAATGACCGACGAACAAGGCAAATGGCGCATTCGAAGCCGAGACCTGGTCCTGCGGCAGGAACATGGTCACCGGCGTCGCGACCAGCAGGTAGAGGGCTCCGACGATCAGGGTGCCGATGATCGTTGCGCGCGGCACGTTGCGGGCAGGGTCAATGACGTTACGCGATGCGATCGATGCGGCTTCGAACCCGAGCAAGGCCCAAAGCGTCAACGCGGCAGCCGCATTGACCGACGTCAGGCTGATCTCCGCAGTTTCAAATGGAACGGTCGCCGTGGGCTGGTCCGTGCCGACGACGTAAGCCGCGATAATGATGACGGCCAGCAACGGGACCAGCTTGATGGCCACGGTCAGCATCTGGAAGCGGCCGCCGGCCTGGACGCTGACGCAATTCAGGGCGGTCAAAGCCCAGAGGATCCCGATGGCCGCGACTGGGGCCAATCCTCCCGCCAAACCAGGGGCAAACAGCGATAGATAGCTCACCGCGGCCACAGCGATTGCCGCATTGCCGGCCCAGAGGGAGACCCAGTAGCTCCAGGCGACGACGAACGCCGGGAGTGGGCCGAATGCCTCGCCGACATAGGCGTAGGGACCACCGGCCAATGGCAGGGCCTTTGCCAGACGTCCGAACAGATAGGCGAGGCACAGCGCGCCGGAAATCGTGACCAGCCAGCCAAGGAAGGCGTTCCATCCGAAAGGTGCGAGCTGGGCCGGCAAAAGGAAGATGCCAGATCCAATGAAGGTGCCAACCACCAGCGCCAGGCACATCCAGAAGCCGAGCTGCCGGCTTTCTCTCGCATCCTTCATTCAAACCCCCTCCGAGCACGCGGGCTTGGCATATTCGCCTGTCCGGCCTAGGCCGCGCCGCGACATAAGCACAGAACAACAGGGATTTCGATGCGCGCATTTCTCTTTCCGGGCCAGGGCAGCCAGTCTGTCGGCATGGGGGCTGCGCTGGCCGACGCCAGCCCTGCTGCTCGCGACACCTTCGGCGAGGTGGATGAGGCGCTCGGCCAGAACCTGTTCCGATTGATGCGGGAAGGGCCGGAGGACGACCTCAAGCTCACCGAAAATGCCCAGCCGGCGATCATGGCCCACGCCCTCGCGGTGTATCGCGCGCTCACGCGGGATGGCGGCGTGTCGCTGGAAAAGTCGGCGCATTTCGTCGCCGGCCACAGCCTCGGCGAATATTCGGCGCTGTGCGCGGCGGGATCGTTCGATTTGGCCACGACAGCCAAGCTGCTCAAGCTTCGCGGCCAGGCGATGCAGGCGGCGGTTCCGGTTGGCATCGGTGCGATGACTGCGCTGCTCGGTACCGACCTGGAGCTGGCCCAGAAGATCGCGGCCGCCGCCGCCGAGGGCGAGGTCTGCACCGTCGCCAACGACAATGACCCGAGCCAGGTCGTGCTGTCGGGTCACAAGGGCGCCATCGACCGCGCCATCGCCATCGCCAAGGATATGGGCGCCAAGCGCGCCGTGCCGCTGCCGGTGTCGGCGCCCTTCCACTGCCCGCTGATGCAGCCGGCGGCCGACGCCATGGCGGAGGCGCTGGGTAAGACCGACATCGCCGCACCGGCCGTGCCTCTCTACGCCAATGTCACCGCGCAGCCGGTCGCCGACCCAGCGACCATTCGCAACCAGTTGATCGAGCAGGTGACCGGCATGGTCCGCTGGCGCGAAAGCATCGCCAACATGGCCGCGGCGGGTGTCGAAGAGTTCGTTGAGCTGGGCGGCAAGGTGCTGGGCCCGATGGTCAAGCGCGTCGCCCCGGAAGCGAAGGTGATCAGTGTGGTCACGATCGAGGATATCGAAGCCATCGCCAGGGAGCTCGCATGATGTTTGACTTGTCGGGAATGGCGGCGCTGGTGACGGGCGCCAGCGGCGGCCTGGGGAGCGCGATCGCCAAGGCGCTCAGCGCGCAGGGTGCGCGGCTGGCGCTGTCGGGCTCCAACCAGGCTAAGCTCGAAACTTTCGCGCAGGAGCTGGGCGGCGATCATGTCACGCTCATTTGCGACCTGTCCAACGCCGAGCAGGTCGATCAGCTGGTCCCGCGCGCCGTTGAGGCGCTCGGCAAGCTCGACATCCTCGTCAACAATGCCGGAGTCACCCGCGACAACCTCGCCATGCGGATGAAGGACGAGGAGTGGGACCAGGTGATCAAGGTCAACCTGGAAGGCGCCTTCCGCCTGATGCGCGCCGCGATGAAGCCGATGATGAAGGCGCGCCATGGCCGGATCATCAACATCACGTCGGTGGTCGGCGTCACCGGTAACCCCGGCCAGGCCAATTATGTCGCGTCCAAGGCCGGCTTGATCGGCATGTCCAAGGCCTTCGCCCAGGAAGTCGCTAGCCGCGGGATCACCGTCAATTGCGTCGCGCCGGGGTTCATGGCCTCGGCCATGACCGACGCGCTGACCGACGCGCAGAAGGAGGGGATTTTGTCGAAGATCCCGACCGGCGCGATGGGCAGCGGCGAGGATATCGGCGCGGCGGTGGTCTATCTTGCGAGCCGTGAGGCGGGCTATGTGACCGGCCAGACCCTGCACGTGAACGGTGGGATGGCGATGCCGTAATCGAGCTGCCGAGCGGAAGTCCGCGATTTTGCGCAGCGAAATCCGGCATCCGCGAGGGACAGCGAGATTCGGACGGCCTGCGAGCGCAGCTCGACAGGACCGACGGCGCGAATTCACTTCGCGCCGGCTTGCAACAGTGAGGAAAAGGCACGCCGTCACGGAGTAAATCCGTGACGTCGATCGGGCTCGCCTCCGGCGACCCGTCGGCCGGCTCGCCTTGTCTTTTCGACAGAAGCATGAATTCGCTTCGCAAATTCCCGCTTCTGCTCAGCAAGGCTCAGGGCTTGCAGCCCCTTTTCGCACACCTATATCGCCCTCGAAATCAAATTCGTGGGTCGCTGGGCAGCGCGCTCACGAGGGGCAAGTAGAGGATAGAATATGGCAAAAGTGATCGGGATCGACCTCGGCACCACCAACAGCTGCGTCGCGGTGATGGAGGGGGGAAAGCCCAAGGTCATCGAGAATGCGGAAGGCGCTCGCACGACGCCGTCCGTGGTCGCCTTCACCAAGGACGGCGAGCGCCTCGTCGGCCAGCCGGCCAAGCGCCAGGCGGTGACCAACCCCGACAATACGGTTTTCGCGGTGAAGCGCCTGATCGGCCGCCGCTTCGACGATCCGATCACCAAGAAGGACACCGAGCTGGTGCCTTACAAGATCGTCAAGGGCCCGAACGGCGATGCCTGGGTCCAGGCGGGCGGCAAGGATTATTCGCCCTCGCAGATCAGCGCCTTCATCCTCCAAAAGATGAAGGAAACCGCCGAGGCCTATCTCGGCGAGACCGTCACCCAGGCCGTGATCACGGTGCCGGCCTATTTCAACGACGCCCAGCGCCAGGCGACCAAGGACGCCGGCCAGATCGCCGGCCTCGAGGTACTACGCATCATCAACGAGCCGACCGCGGCCGCGCTCGCCTATGGGCTGGATAAGGAAGAGGGCAAGACGATCGCCGTCTATGACCTCGGCGGCGGCACTTTCGACGTCTCCATCCTGGAGATCGGCGACGGCGTGTTCGAGGTGAAGTCGACCAACGGCGACACCTTCCTCGGCGGCGAGGACTTCGACGCCGCGATCGTCAATTGGCTGGCCGACAAGTTCAAGGCGAAGGAGGGTATCGACCTGCGCACCGACCGGCTGGCGCTGCAGCGTCTCAAGGAGGCCGCGGAGAAGGCCAAGATCGAGCTGTCGTCCGCGCAGACCACCGAGATCAACCAGCCGTTCATCACCGCTCGCATGGAGGGCGGCACGACCACTCCGCTCCACCTGGTCGAAACTCTGACCCGCGCCGAGCTGGAGAAGCTGGTGGCGCCGCTGATCGACCGCACCAAGGAGCCGATGAGGAAAGCTCTGAAGGACGCCGGCATCGATGCCAAGGACATCGCCGATGTGGTCCTGGTCGGCGGCATGACCCGCATGCCGCGCGTGCGTGAGGTGGTGAAGGAATTCTTCGGGCGTGAGCCCCATGTCGGCGTCAACCCCGACGAAGTAGTCGCCATGGGCGCTACCATCCAGGCCGGCGTGTTGCAGGGCGAGGTCAAGGATGTCCTCCTCCTCGACGTCACGCCGCTGTCGCTCGGCATCGAGACGCTGGGCGGCGTGTTCACGCGGATGATCGACCGCAACACGACCATCCCGACCAAGAAGGGCCAGACCTTCTCGACCGCCGACGACAATCAGAATGCGGTCACCATTCGCGTCTTCCAGGGTGAACGCGAGATGGCGGGCGACAACAAGCTGCTCGGCCAGTTCGACCTGGTCGGAATCCCGCCAGCGCCGCGCGGCGTGCCGCAGATCGAGGTGACCTTCGACATCGACGCCAACGGCATCGTCCACGTCACGGCCAAGGACAAGGGTACCGGCAAGGAGCAGCAGATCCGCATCCAGGCCTCGGGCGGCCTTTCGGATTCCGACATCGACAATATGGTCAAGGAAGCCGAGCAGTTCGCCGAGGAAGACAAGCAGCGCCGCGAGGCGGCCGAGGCCAAGAACCAGGCGGAAAGCCTGGTCCATTCGACCGAGCAGCAGCTGAAGGAGCATGGCGACAAGGTCGATCCCTCGCTGAAGGAGGAGATCGAGGCGGCCATCGCCGAGGCCAGGACCGCGATCGAGGGCGGCGACGCCGAGGCGATGAAGGCCAAGACCGAGGCGCTTGCCCAGGCGGCGATGAAGCTCGGCCAGGCGATCTATGAGAAGTCCCAGGCTGCGGGCGGCGAGCAAGCCACCGCCCAGTCGGCCGAGGCGACTGCCGAGGAAGCGCCGGCCGACGAAGAAGTGGTCGACGCCGAATTCTCGGAAGTCGACGAAGACAAGAAGGCCTAAAAGCATGGGAGCGGCGCTGGCTGATGTAGGGCTAGCGCCGCTCGTCATGGGTGGGGACTGATGGCCACGGATTATTATGACCTGCTCGGCATCCAGAGGGGTGCCGACGACCAGACGATCAAGTCAGCCTATCGCCGGATGGCCAAGGAGTGCCATCCCGACCGCAAGGGAGGCTGCAAGGAGCATGAGGCCAAGTTCAAGGCCATCAATGAGGCGTACGACGTCCTCAAGGACCCGCAGAAGCGCGCTGCCTACGACCGTTATGGCCACGCCGCATTCCAGAACGGGATGAACGGCCAGGGCCCGTTCGGCGCCGCCGGTGGCGGCTTCGAAGGATTCTCCGATATTTTCTCGTCGATCTTCGGCGAGTTCATGGATCCGCGGGCACAGCGCGCCGCCGCGTCGCGCGGCTCGGACCTGCGTTACGACCTCGACCTGACGCTGGAAGAGGCTTTCTCCGGAACCGAAAAGACGATCGCGGTCCAGGCTCTGGCCGGATGTGAATCTTGCGGCGCATCCGGTTCCAGGGGCCAGGCGGCCGCCCGGACCTGCCCCAGTTGCGGCGGAGCCGGTAAGGTCCGCGCCCAGCAGGGCTTCTTCGTGGTCGAGCGGACCTGCCCCGGCTGCATGGGGTCGGGCGAGACGATTGCCGACCCGTGCCACGCCTGCGAAGGCGAGGGACGGACACTCAAGACCCGCAAGTTGAACGTCAACATCCCGGCGGGAGTCGACGAGGGAACGCGGATCCGGGTTGCAGCGGAAGGCGAGGCGGGAGTGCGCGGCGCTGCGCCGGGCGACCTCTATCTGTTCGTGCACATGAAGCGGCACCCGATCTTCGAGCGTCAAGGGACGACGCTGATCGCCGAGGCGCCGATCAGCTTCACCACGGCGGCACTGGGCGGCTGCATCATGATTCCCGGAATCGATGGCGAGAAGATCGAGCTGAAGATCCCTGCCGGGATCCAGTCGGGCGAGACGTTGCGCCATCGCGGCGCCGGTATGAGCGTGCTTAACGGGCGCGGGCGCGGCGACCTGATGACCCGCATCCTTGTCGAAACGCCGACCAGGCTCAGCAAGGAGCAGCGCTCAATCCTTGAGCAGTTCCGCGAGACCGAGACGGGCGACGAGTGCCCGGCGAGCAAGGGCTTCTTCAGCCGGATCCGCGAGAAGCTGGGCGGCTAAAAGCCAAACCCCTGGCGCGCCATCCGCGCCACCAGCCGTTCTGCAAACAGACGCGCGACCGAGCGCCGCTCGGCGCCCACTCGTCGCGGCGTCGAATGATATGCATGAAGGGCGGCGACGAACCGGCCGTCGATCTTGAGGGGCATCGACATGGCGGCCGCCGACCCCAAAGATTCGAGCATTGCGCGTTCGTCATCACACGGGGCGCGATAGGCGGCGCGCGACAAAAGCTTGCTACCCTCCTCGCCGATCAGCGACACCGGCTCCGCGTCGCGATCGGCGATCAACCTGGTGAGCGCGGCCGCTTCCAAAGCCGGGGTCAATTCCTTGCCACCGTTGGCGGCGATCGGCCCGCCCTCGCGGTCCGATAATAAGATCCGCTCGAATCCCGTCAGGGCGGCCAGCTGTTGCATGGCCTGGGTGGCGAGCGCGACCGGATCGTCGCCCGACAGGCGGTCGCTCATCGATCGTACCATGCCGATCCCGTCGGGAAGGCGCGGCTCGACCGCCAGCTCGGCTTCGATCAGATGGCAATCCTCGTTTCGGATCGCCCGCAGATCGAGCGTGACTCCGCCCCACTCTTCGCCGAAATCCTGGACCTCGCTCTCGTCGCTCGCCAGCCAGGCGAGGCGATTGCGCAAGGCATGGATTGCCTTGCTGCCGATCAAGTCGGACAGCGGCTGGCCGACCACCAAGGCCGGCTTGAAATCGCCCAGCATCGCGACATTGGCGCTGGCGGTCTCGACCCGCCAGTCAGGCCCGACCAGAAGCAGCAGCGCGCAGGGTTGGATCGCCGTCATCTATTTCCCGAACACGCGCTCGAAAATCGTGTCGACGCGCTTCAGATGGTAGCCGAGGTCGAACAGCTCCTCGAGCTGACGTTCCGACAGCCTGGCGGTAACCTCGGGATCCGCCTTCAACAGGTCGAGCAGCGACAGCTGGCCGTCGGACTCCCAGACCTTCATCGCGTTGCGCTGGACCAGAGCGTAGCTGTCCTCGCGGCTCAGACCCGCCTGGGTCAGTGCCAGCAGCACGCGCTGGGAGTGGACGAGGCCGCCCATCTTATCGAGATTCTTCTGCATCCGATCCGGATACACCAGCAGCTTGTCGATCACGCTCGTCAGCCGGGCGAGGGCGAAATCGAGCGTGATGCAGGCATCGGGGCCGATGAAGCGCTCGACGGAGGAGTGGGAGATATCCCGCTCATGCCACAGCGCGACATTCTCCATCGCCGGGACGATCGCCGAACGGACGACGCGGGCGAGACCGGTGAGGTTCTCGGTTAGCACCGGGTTGCGCTTGTGGGGCATGGCCGAGCTGCCCTTTTGGCCCGGCGAGAAATACTCCTCGGCCTCCAGCACCTCGGTCCGCTGCAGATGCCGGATCTCGACCGCCAGCCGCTCGATCGACGAGGCGATCACCCCCAGCGTGGCGAAGAACATGGCGTGGCGGTCGCGCGGAATGACCTGAGTGGAAGTCGGCTCGGGGGTGAGGCCAAGCTCCCTGGCGACATGCTCCTCGATCGCCGGATCGATATTGGCGAAGGTGCCGACCGCGCCGGAAATGGCGCAGGTGGCGATATCGTCGCGCGCGGCCTTCAGACGGGCGCGGTTGCGGTCGAACTCGGCATAGGCCTGGGCAAGCTTGAGGCCGAACGTCACCGGCTCGGCATGGATGCCATGGCTGCGGCCGATGGTCGGGGTCAGCTTATGCTCATGGGCGCGGCGCTCCAGCACCTCGAGCAGCTGGTCGAGGTCTTCGAGCAGCAGGTCCGCCGACTGCTTCAATTGCACCGCCAGGCTGGTGTCGAGCACGTCGCTGCTGGTCATGCCCTGGTGCAGCCAGCGCCGTTCCGGGCCCAGCTTTTCTCCAGCCCAGGTCAGGAAGGCGATCACGTCATGCTTCGTTACGGCCTCGATCGCGTCGATCGCGGGAACGTCGATTTCGCCCAGCACATCGGCGTCATAGGCCTTGCGGATCGTCGCAGAGTCCTCGGCCGGGATCATGCCGATCTTGCCCATCGCCTCGGCCGCGAACACCTCGATCGCCCACCAGATCTTGTAGCGGTTCTCCGCCGACCAGATGGCGGTCATCGCAGTGCGGGAATAGCGGGGGACCATGTCGTTCCTTGTCAGTCGGCCAATCAGACGGCGCGCCTAGCAAGGGCGCGGCGACGGGGCAAATCGGACTGGGTGCAAATCATTTGTCCGGGGTTTTGCCAACACGGCTTTCGGGCCAATGAACGCCAGGCGAGGCGAGCCCGCCGTTCGTCGAACGAACGTTTCCTCCGCGCTCGTTCGGCGCAGGATGATGCCGGCATTTAGGGAGAGAAATCAAGATGATCGACCGGCCCAGCGTTTCCGGCGGCCGTGCCGCCCTTCCATTTCTCGGCGCCATGGCGGTGCTGTTGCTGCTCACAACATCCGCCATCGCCCAGCAAGGCCCCGCTGGCGCTCCGCCGCCTGACAAGTCGACCCCGGTCGAGGCGAACGAGCTCAGGGAGACCTGGAACGACCGCGCGAGCCAGGGTCCGCCGGTCGGCGCAATGCCGGAATTCAACGGATGGAGCATGGGCTCGGCAATGCCGCTGCCTCGCTCCGAGCATGCGGTGGCAGAACTGAACGGCAAGATTTGGGTGCTCGGCGGCTATCCGCCCGGGCGGCTCCCTTCCAACCTCGTCCAAATCTATGACCCTGCGACCAGCCGCTGGTCGCTCGGGCCGACCCTGCCGCATCCGATCCATCACACCCATGTCGCCGCGGTCGGAGGCAAGCTCTACATGATCGGCGGCGAGCTCGATGGCGCCAGCACCGGCAAGCCGGAAAAATTCGTCGCCGACACCTGGGTCCACGATCCGGCGGTGGGCGGATGGGTCAAGCGCGCGCCAATGCCGACGGCGCGGAGCGGCGGCGGCAAGGCGGTCATCGACGGCAAGATTTATGTCGCTGGCGGGCGACCGCCCGGGGGCCATGCTTTCGAGGCCTACGACCCCGCGACTGACAATTGGGAGAAGCTTCCCGACCTTCCTACCCAGCGCAATCATCTGGCCATGGTGGCATTGAATGGGAAGATCATCGTCGCCGGCGGCCGCACGGGTCCGGGAGCCATGGCCGAGCGGGTCGATGCGGTCGAGATCTACGATCCCGCAACCCGCCGCTGGACCAAGGGCACTCCGCTTCCAGCCCCTCGTGGCGGCATCACTGGCGCCGTCCATGCCGGCTGCATGTTCGTTTTCGGCGGAGAAGGCGAACGGAGTCACGTACTGGGCCTCACGCCCAATGCTTATGGATATAATCCCCGTGCCGATCGCTGGACGCGGCTGCCGGACCTCCCGATCGGCGTCCACGGCCTCAAGGGCAGTGCGGTGATCGGCAGTCGGATATTCCTGCCCGGCGGAGGGATCACCCTGGGCGGCAATTCCGGCACCAACGCCATGCAGGTGTACCGGCCGACGATGCGCTGCGAGTGAGGCTCTGAACTGCCTAGATCAGCCCCATTGCACGCATGCTGCTGCGCCCCTGCGAGCCGACAATGACGTGATCGTGCACGGTGACCCGCATGTGCCGGCCGGCCTCGATCAGGTCCTTGGTCAGCCGGATGTCCTGCTGACTGGGGCTAGGGTCGCCCGAGGGATGGTTGTGGACGATGATGATCGCGGTCGCGCCGAGGGCGATGGCGCGGCTGATCACTTCGCGGACATGGACCGAGGCTTCGTCGACGCTGCCGCGCCACATCGCCTCGTTGGCGAGCAGCATGTTCTTGGCGTTAAGGAACAGGACGCGCACTTCCTCGACCGGCGAATGGGCCATCGCCGCCTGGAGATAATCGCCGAGCGCGTCCCAGCTGGAAAGGACCGGCCGGCCTTCGATCCTGGTTTCGAGCAGGCGAAGCGCACTGGCCTGGGCAATCTTCAGCGCGCCGATCACGCCATCGCTGAGGCCTTCGCGGCGAAGCGCTTCGGCCTCGGCTGACAGCAGAGGCCCAATTCCGCCGAACCTTTCGATCAGCGCTTTGGCCTGGGCCTTGGTATCGCGGCGCGGTACGGCGAGGGCGAGAAGATATTCGACCAGTTCATGATCGAGCAGCGCCTTGCCGCCGCCCTCGAACAATCGCTGGCGGAGGCGAGCCCGATGCCCAACGGCTTGCCCCGATGAATTGCCCGCGGAATCGGCCAAGCGAGACCCCCATTGCACCGACCGAGCGGAGCCGAAGCTAGGCAAAGCGCGTTTTCCATGCAACGCCCATATTGGTGCGGATGCGGAACGGTCGGTTGTCCGGGAGGTTTTGAGCCGTAGATGAGTGCGGATAATGACCAGGGCCAGGCACCGCATGTTCGCGTAGAGCAGCACCACGGCGCGCTGGTCGAGCGGGTCGTGGTCCATGACCGCAGCGGCTGGCATCGCGCCTGGCGCTTCACCCGGTTTGGCTTGCTGCTCCTGCTGGTCCTGCTGGTCGTCGCCGCGGCCATTCTTTGGATCTGGCGCAAACCCATCGCCGACGATTACCTCCGTGACGAACTGGCGAGGCGCGGGGTCACCGCCACCTACACGCTCGACCGCGTTGGCTTCCGAACCCAGCAGGTCAGCAATCTCTCGATCGGCGATCCGGCCGACCCCGACCTGACTGTCCGCAGGGCGACCATTCAACTCCGCATCAAATTGAACGGCAGCGCCGAGATTTATCGGGTCGTTGCACATGGCGTTCGACTGGAGGGTCAGCTTCTCCGCTCCGGCCGAGTCAGCTGGGGACAGGTCGACAAACTCCTGCCGCCGCCGAGCGGAAGGCCATTCCGGCTGCCGGACCTGAGCGTCGACCTTCGGGATGCGACCATCGCGCTTGGCACGCCTTATGGACAGATGGGGTTTGCCGTCGAAGGACAAGGGAATCTGTCGGGCGGCTTCACTGGCAGGCTGGCCGCCCGATCACCCGGGCTGGACCTCGGCGCTTGCCGGCTCGACCGTTTCGCGGCCCTGGTCGACATCGGCGTCACCGCGCGCCGTCCGCAGGTGAAGGGGCCAATCGGGGCCACCGGGCTCGCCTGTCCGGCGAGCAACCTTCGCCTCTCCCAACCCAGGATGGAAATTGATTCCAGCTTTGCCGAGGGTTTCGACAGCTTCAGGGGCGGAGGGCGGTTGACCCTTGCATCGTTCGAGGCAGGCGAGAACGGCCTCGCCAACGTCGTCAGCAACCTGACCTTCAGGGGTACGCCAGAACGCGCCATGGGCCGGATCGACCTGGCTTCCCAACGGTCACGTCTGGCAGAGATTCTTGCGGATCGAACCCGCTTCGCCGGCCGATACCGCCTCGACGCCGAACATGGCACGTTGGATGTTGTTGGCGACTATGGCGCCAATTCGGTGGCGCTCAGCCCGTCGATGCTGGCCATGGCGACAGACCCCTTGCAGTCCGCGCAAGGCACGCCGCTCGGACCGATCGCGGCGGCGCTGGCCAGCGCCATCCGCC
This sequence comes from Sphingomicrobium sp., assembly GCA_035711585.1. Lineage (GTDB taxonomy): Bacteria > Pseudomonadota > Alphaproteobacteria > Sphingomonadales > Sphingomonadaceae > Sphingomicrobium. Next base: position 3,592 of record DASTCB010000003.1, on the reverse strand, counting down.
GCGCCGGAACCAATTTCAACGTCGACGGCGCGCTGCGGCTGGTCAATCGCCCCGGCGACGGGGGCGTCCGGATCGAGACCGCAAATGTCAGTGCGCCCACGGGCGCGCGGGTCCAGGTCAGCGGCGGCGACGGGATCACCTATTACTGGCCGTCCGGGCGAATCCGGATCGACGGCAGCATCCGGACTTCGGGGGGCGGCTTGCCGGACAGCAGGATTGCGCTCAGCCAGCCGCGCAGCGGCGCGCCGATGAGCGGGCAGGCCGAGATCGGGCCAATGGCTTATGGCGGCTCCCGGCTCGCGCTCAGCACGGTCCGCTTCGCGGCACGCCCGGGTGGCTGGACCGAGGTCAACACCGTCGCCCTGCTCGACGGGCCCTTCTCGGGCGGGCGGGTGACCGGCCTTCGGATTCCCATCTCGGGCCGGTTCGGGACCGGCGGCGCGCTGCGCTTTGGCGAGCGCTGCCTCGATGCCGGATTCGCCAGCCTGACGGCCGGCTCGCTCCACCTGGCGCAGACTCGGCTTCCGATTTGCCCTGCAAATGGAGCGATCCTCGTCCGGCCCGCCGGTGGAGATGTCGCGATCAATGCAGCAACGAGGAACCTGAGACTGCGGGGTCGAATGGGCGATTCGCCCTTCGGCCTGGACGCGGCCCTGGTCCGGTTCAACGGCAGCCGCTTCAACGCAACCAGTCTCGCAACGCGGATGGGGAATCCGGACGCGCCGGTCTTGATCAACGCCCAGACATTGTCGGGCAGCTTCGCTGGCGGCGCCACGGCGGGCACTTTCGCCGGTGGCGACGCGATCATCGGCAATGTGCCGCTCAGGCTCAGCGAGGCGGCCGGCAAATGGTCGCTCAGGGATGGCGATGCGACGGTCGACGGCGGGCTGCTGCTCTCGTCTCGCTCCGACCAGCCCACTTTCTATCCGCTGCGCAGCGAAAATGTTCATTTCACCATGGCTGACGGGATGATCCGCACGACCGGCACGCTCAACCATCCGGCAAGCGGCACCAGGGTTACCGACGTCACCATCGCCCACAATCTGGAATCTGGAATTGGTGATGCCTTGCTCGAGGTGCCGGGCATCACCTTCGGTCCTAACCTTCAGCCCGAGGAGCTGAGCCCGATGACCGAAGGCATCATCGCGCTGGTTCGCGGCGGGCTTAGCGGGCAAGGTCGCATCGCCTGGACCGGCGAGGGCAATGTCACCTCGACCGGCGAGTTCACCGTGCGCGACATGGGCCTTGCCGCCAGCTTCGGCCCGATCACTGGAATGAACGGAACGATCGTCTTTACCGATCTTCTCGGCATGCAGACCGCGCCCGGGCAGGTGGTGACGCTGGAAAGCGTCAACCCGGGCATCCTCGTCGAGAATGGCGTGCTCCGCTATCAGCTGCTGCCCGACAATCTGGTCAAGATCGAGCGCGGCGAATGGCCGTTCATGGGCGGACGGCTGATCCTCCAGGAAACCATCCTCAACTTCGGCCGGCCAAGCCCGAAGCGACTGACTTTCGAGGTCGTAGGGCTCGACGCCAGGACGTTCGTAGACTCGATGGGATTCAAGGAGCTTTCCGCCAGCGGCACCTTTGACGGGGTCCTGCCCATGATCTTCGATGACGAGGGCGGCCGGATCGTCGGTGGGCGGCTCGACAGCCGCGAGGGCGGAGGGACGCTGGCCTATAACGGCGTCGTCAACCGGGCCAATCTCGGCATGATCGGCGGTTTCGCCTTCGATGCCCTGCGCGACCTTCGTTACCGGTCGATGATCATCCGCCTCGACGGCTATCTCGACGGCGAGTTCGCCACTCGCATGACGATCGTCGGCGTTGGCCTCGGCAACACCAGCACCCAGCAGTTCCTGCGCTCGGTCAACCGGATCCCGTTCAACTTCAATGTGACGATCAAGGGACCGTTCCGGGCATTGATCGCCACCGCCAAGAGCTTCCGCGACCCGACCCAGGTGATCGAGCCGGCGCTGCCGAGGCCGCTCGACGATGTTCCCGGAATCGTCTGGGAGACCCGGCGCCGCGAGGAAAGTCAGCAGCAGAGCCAGACCCCGGTCGATGAGGAGGTCACGACCAATCCACCTTCAACGGATCAACCATGAGGACGAAGCCATGACAGCCAAACGTCTCATCCAATGCAGCTGCGGGGCGGCGCTGATGCTGCCCCTTGCCAGCTGCATCTCGGTCTCGCCGCCGGACAAGCCGATCGAGATCAACCTCAATGTCACCATCCAGCAGGAGGTGCTGGTCAGGCTGCAGCGCGACGTGGAGCAGCTGATCCAGCAGAATCCCGAAGCCTTCCCGCAAGACCCGCCGAGGCCGCAGTGAAAAATTTGCGGCTCGTCCTGCTGGCTCTGGCATCGCTGATGGCCGCAGCGCCCGCTCCGGCGCAAGATTCGGCGGCCATTGTCGAGGCGCGACGGGCTGGCCTCATCGGCGAGCGCTACGATGGTTATCTGGGGGTCGTGCGCGCCAACATCCCGGCCGAGCTTCGCCGCCAGGTCGGCGCCATCAATATCCGCCGCCGCTCGCTCTATTCGAATCTCGCCGCGAAGCGTGGAGTGAGTCCCGAGGAAGTGGGGATTACCGCCGCCTGCTCCCTGCTGCGCCGGATCTCGGTCGGCGAATACTATCTTCCCGGCCAGGGCGGATGGCGGCGGCTAACGCCGGGCCGCTCGGCCGTCCCCAGCTACTGTGCCTGAGCTGCCTCAAAGCTCGTCCGATAATCGCCCTTGAGCGTGGCGAGCAGGTCGGGGTTCACCGCCAACTCAATCTCATAGGCTCCCTCGACCCATGGCCCCGCAACATAGGGTGAGGCCACCAGCATCATCCGCTCGAACCGGCCGTTCCCGTCCTTGTCGGCGGGGATGATTGCGATGTCATCCAGCGAAGGACAGTCGTCGAACAACCCGCCGCCGCCGACCGGCTCGCCGCGCTTTTCCTCGCGCGCCTGATTGAGTGCCTCGCACCAGCGCTCGGTCAGCAGCCGCGCCATGTTTGCGGGCTCGGCGAACAAATCGGCAGCCTTGATCTCCTTCGCATCCATGCGATCCCACAGCAGAGCTCCGACCCCATAACTGCCGTGCGCGCCGCCGGTGTAGGAGCCGGATTCGATCGATAGGCTGAGCAGCCGGGCCGACTGGCCGGCGGTCTTGTAATCGGTGGTCGACATGAAGCCGTTGAATTCGAAGCCCTCCTTTTCGCGGAACGCCTTGTCCTCCTGAGCGCCGGCAACCAGGTCGTCCTCGCCCTTTTCCATTTCCTCGCGGAGCCGGTCGACCAGCTGCGGCGCCGCGGCCGCCTCCGCAGACCAGCCGAAGTGGAATTCGATGAGTTGATTCTTCTCGTCGAAGGCGAATGCTTTCGGCGCCGAGGCGCCGGGCTTGGCTGGCGGCTTCTCCGCGGATTCCTTGTCCGGCGGAGCAGCCTGCTGGCCGCAGGCCGCGAGCAGGGCGGCGAGCAAAACGGCGATCCTCATCTGCCGCAGCCTGCCATGCAACGGCGGAGCGTCAAGCTTGCTGGACGGTAGTTGACTTACCACCGGGCGGTTCATAAAGGGGCGGCGCCTTGGCGGGCTCGTCGGCCG
>DASTCB010000002.1:0-21348 GCA_035711585.1 Sphingomicrobium sp. | reverse complement strand
ATTGCTGGGCGATCAAATAGTCATAGACCGATGGCGCCTGTCCATCGATGACCTGGCGGCCCGCGATCCAAAGCGCCGAAAAGTCGACCTTGCCGAACTCGGCCTGCAGCAGAAGCGCCACCGGCACAATCGCGCCGATGGCCCAAAGCTCCAGAAGCAACCGGCGGTCAGGACGAACGAGCACGCCACCCCCCAATGCAGATGGACAGGGAGCTTATCGCCGGTTGCGCCAACCGTCATCCGGCCGATCGCCCCTGTTCTGTAATGGGAAATGACCACCACTGTTCAGCCCACTCGGCTTGTGTTGACGGCGGCCCGATGGCACTTTTCCCGCCTGGGGGGCCATTCCTATGGCGACAATTGCCGCATCGCAGCGCGCGAGAATCCTGTTTGTTGTCGCCACCCTTGCCGTCCTTTTCTGCCTGAGCGCCTATTGGGTGTTCGGCGGCGAGCGCCTGCGCTGGCCGCTCGACTTCCAGGTATTCTGGTTCTCCGGCAGGCGATCGCTGCCCGAGGTCTATGCGGATCACGGCATGCCGTTCGTCTATCCGCCGACCGCGCTGTTCCTGTTCAAGCCCTTCAGCCTGATTTCCTTCCTTCCAAGCTACCTTCTCTGGATTGCGCTTTCGGCTGCGCTGTTCGGTATCGCGGTCGCCCGAATATGCGGAGCCAGGGTGGCGGCCCTGTCCTTCCTCAGCCCCGCAGCCATCAAGGGCATCACGCTGGGCCAGTCGGCGATGCTGCTCGGCGGCGCCCTGTTCGCCTCGCTCCGGTTGCCGCCCGTGGCCCGGGGCGCCGTTTTCGGCCTGGTTGCCGCGATCAAGCCGCAGCTGGTCGTATTTGCCCCGATTGCTTTCCTGCTCCGCCGGGAATGGACGGTGCTGGCCGGCATGGCCGGAGCCTGGATGCTGGCCGTCCTGGCATCGATGGCCGCGTTCGGGCCCTGGATGTGGGCCGACTGGCTTGAGGCCCTGCCCCGTTTTCATGAGTTGCTGGTCCGTCACAATGTCCTTTCCTTTGCGATTTCGCCCGCGGCACGCGCCGAATATCTGGGCCTGCAGCCACTCCCGGTCCTGATTGCAGCGGCCGGGATCGGCCTGGCGGCGGTCATCGCCCTGGCCCGGCGCGTTGAGGGTGAAATGCTGATCGCCCTGGTCGTCGGGGCCAGCCTGGCAGCGGCTCCCTACGCCCATACGCACGACAGCATTGCGCTGATCCCGGCCTGCATCGTCCTGCTTCACAAAGGCTACTGGCCGCTGGCCCTCGCCGCCGCCTTCATTCTCACCGGCGTCCCTGCCCTGGTCCCGATTGCGCTCGTCGCGGCGCTCATCATCGGAGTCGCATGGGCATGGGAGCAGGCAAGAACTGCGCGGGCCGGACAGGATGCGGGCCAGGCCTGAGGCCCCTTGCCGTTACTAATCCGTTATGACATGAACTGAGTCGCTCGGTTACTTGCGTTTTTGGGGAATCGCCCGTTGCGCCGAGCGCATAACTTCATCCAATTCGGAAATATTTAGGCGTTGGCTGTGTCGCTGCTTGCGCTGCTCTTGACCGAGCTGACGGCGGAACTCGCGCTGTTCGCCGCGGTCGGATTCCTGATCTTCGCCCTCGATGATCTGGCGGTCGATCTGATCTATTTCCTTCGCCGCGGCTGGCGCTCGGCGATTGTCTATTCGCGCTTTCCGCCGATGAGCGTGGAGCGCTTGCCCTCGCCGATGCGGCCCGGCTGGATGGCGGTGCTGATCCCTGCCTGGGACGAGGCCAGGGTGATCGCACCGATGCTGCGTTCGACGCTCGATCGATTCGGAACGGGCGATTGCCGGCTGTTCGTCGGCCATTACCGCAACGATCCGGCCACCGCGGCGGCGATCGCGAGTGTTTCCGATCTTCGGGTGGTCGCGGTCGACATTGGCGTCGACGGGCCGACCACCAAGGCCGACTGCTTGAACCGCCTCTATGCTGCGCTGGTCGCCCATGAGGCGGAGAGCGGGCGGCCGGCCAAGGCGATCGTGCTGCATGACGCCGAGGATCTGGTCCATCCCCTGGAGCTCACCCTGTTCGACCGGCTGGTCGAATATGCCGGGCTGGTCCAGCTGCCGGTCGTCCCACTGATCGACCCTGACTCACGATGGGTCGCCGGCCATTATGCCGACGAGTTCGCCGAGGCGCACATGAAGGAGCTGGTGGTGCGCGAGGCGGTCGGCGCTTCGATCCCGCTGGCGGGGGTGGGCTGCGCGATCGAGCGGGTCGCTCTGTCGCGGCTCGCCGCCCGGCACGACGGCCGTCCCTTCGCCGGGGCCAGCATGACCGAGGATTATGAGATGGGCCTGCGGCTCGGCGCGATCGGCGTGAAGACCATGTTCGTGCGAATCCCGGCCGAGCCGGGCAGCCGCGCGGTGGTTGCGACGCGGGGCCACTTTCCCGCGACCCTCGGCGCAGCAGTCCGGCAGAAGGCGCGCTGGATCGGCGGGATTGCCTTTGCGGGCTGGGACCAGCTCGGCTGGCGCGGCGGCCTCGGCGAGCGCTGGATGCGGATGCGCGACCGGCGGGGCCCGCTGGCGGCGCTGCTGCTCTTGTCGGGATATGGCTCCGCGATCCTCTGGGCGGAGGTGGCGCTGGCCGCGTCGCTCGGTGCGCCGATCGCGGTGCCTGTCTCGCCGCTGCTCGCCATGCTGATGTTTATCAACGGCTGGCTGCTCGGGTGGCGGATCCTGATGCGTGTGGGCTTCACCACCGCGGCCTATGGCGTGGGCGAAGGCCTCCGCTCGATCCCACGCATGGTTGTCGCCAACTTGATCGCGATGTTGGCAGCCCGCCGCGCCCTCCTGATCCATTCGGCCGGCGGGCCGAAGCAGTGGGACAAGACCGACCACAAATTCCCTACCGAGACGGAGACATCGCGCCCATGAGCAATTCCATCCGCTTTCTTGGTGCCGCCATCCTGGTCTGGGCCGCGGTGCGCGCAGTCAGCCTGGGCGTGATCCCCGGCACCCAGGCGCTGGCGGTCGACGTCCGCGCCGACAAGCCGCCGGCGCTGCCGCCGATCGAGCCATCGATGCTGCCGCCGATCGAGCCGATCGCGCCGGCTGCACAGCGCTTCCAGCCCGCCCCGCCGCCGCATCAGTTGATGGGCTATGGCGCGCCTTATGCGGGTTACGGCGCCTATCCGGTCTACATACCGGTGCCAGCCGCATCGGGCCGAAGCGCGCCGCCGCAGATCATCTACGTCTCCCCGCCGCCGGCGGAAGCACGCGACGACCCACGGGAAGTCCACATCTATGGCGATCCGTTGCCGCAACAGACCGCGGACGAGCCGGCCAAGCTGGCAATGCTCGATCCGGCACCGGCCCGTCAGACAACTCCGTCCTTCACCGACCGGCCGACACCCGAATGGCGCAAGCGGCTGTCGATCAGCAGTTGGGCGATGATGCGAAACCGAGCGGGCACCGACAGCCTGGCGAACGGCGGGCAGCTCGGGGCCAGCCAGGCCGGCGCGCGGGTGATGTGGAACTTTACGCCCAGCCTCGCCGCAAGCGTCCGCGCCAGTGCGCCGATCAACAGTCAACGGGGCGCCGAGGGCGCACTCGGGGTTCGCTACCAGCCGTTCGCCGCCTTGCCCGTCGCGGTCACGCTCGAGCGGCGGCACGCCTTTCGGGACTATGGCCGGAACGCTTTCGCCGCTTTCGTCGAAGGCGGGGTCTACGGCCGGTCGATGCCGTGGAATTCGACTCTTGACGGTTATTTCCAGGCCGGGGTCGTCGACTTCAACAATCCCGACTGGTTCGTCGATGGCCAGGTCGCATTCTCAAGGCCGGTGTGGAGAAACCTGTCGGCCGGCTTTGGTGTCTGGGGCGGGGCGCAGCCCGGCATCCATCGACTCGATGTCGGCCCGCGCGCTTCGCTCAAGATCGGCAGCCGCATGCGCGCCCATGTCGACTATCGCTATATGGTGACGGGCAATGCCCAGCCTGGATCGGGTGCTGTGGTGACGCTCGCCGGAGACTTCTAGACGCGTCGAAAATTTGGCTTGCCGCCTTGGTTTTGCCGCCCGTTTGCGGCTAGCGTCGCCGCACGCGCATGGACATCTATCTTCCCATCGCCGGCCAGTCGGTCAACGCGCTGCTGATCGTTGCGCTGGGCGGCCTAGTCGGCTTGCTGTCGGGCCTGTTCGGCGTTGGCGGCGGCTTCCTCACCACGCCGCTTCTGATCTTCTACGGGATCCCCCCAACGGTCGCAGTCGCCTCGGCCACCACCCAGATCACCGGCTCGTCCGTATCCGGAGTCTATGCCCATATGCGGCGCGGCGGGGTCGACTTCAAAATGGGCGGGGTGATGATCGCCGGCGGATTGATCGGCAGCCTGGCGGGTGCGGGGTTGTTCAAGCTGCTCCAGAACACGGGGCAGATCGACCTGGTCATCGGCTTTCTCTACGTCCTGCTGCTCGGCGGCATCGGCGGACTGATGCTGAAGGACGCGCTGGTCGCGCTGGGCTGGATCAAGCTCGAGGAACGGGGCGAACGGCCGCGGCACAATCGCTGGGTCGGCGCGCTGCCGCTTCGCTGGCGCTTTTACGCGTCGGGCCTCTATCTCTCGCCGCTCGCGCCCTTCGTGCTTGGCTTTGCGGCCGGAGTGATGACCGTCCTGCTCGGGATCGGCGGAGGCTTCATCCTCGTGCCGGCGATGATCTATTTGCTGGGCATGGCGCCGCGCGTCGTGGTCGGCACCAGCCTGATCATGATCCTCGCCGTCAGCGCCGTTTCGACCATGATCCATGCCATGACGACGCAGGCGGTCGATATCGTCCTCGCAGCGCTGCTGCTGGCCGGTGGCGTGATCGGCGCCCAATATGGCGCGATCCTGACCACGCGTCTCAAGCCGGACCTGCTCCGCTTCGCGCTTGCCGCGATCATCCTGCTGGTCGCGCTGCGCATGCTGCTCGGCCTTACCTGGCAGCCTGATGAAATCTTCTCGGTTGAGCCCTTGTGAAGCGCGCTCTGATCCTGCTCGGGATTGCGCCGCTGCTGATGGCTCAGGCCCAGCCACGCCTGGTACCGGACATCAGTGCCCGATCGATCGAGATTCGCTACAGCTTCACCGGCGCTCAGCTGCTTCTGTTCGGCGCGGTCCTTTATCCAGGGGGAAGGATTCCAAGCGATCCGGCGGACGTGATCGTCGTCCTCAAGGGACCGGTCGAGCCGATCCTGGTGCGGGAAAAGCAGAAGATTGCCGGAATTTGGATGAATGCGGATTCCAACCGCTTCCGCTCGGCCCCCAGCTTCTATGCCGTGGCTTCCTCCTCACCGGTCCGGCAGCTGGTCGACGAGCGCACTGCCGCCATCTACGAGCTTGGCTTGCAGGACCTGCAACTGTCGCCGGGCGGAGGCGCCCTTCCCGAAAAGGACCGGCGGTTCGAGGCCGGCTTGCTCGACCTCAGGAAGCGCGAAGGACTCTACGTCGAATATCCCCATGGGGTCGAGATCAGCGAAGGCGTTCTCTATCGTGCCCGCATCTCGATCCCTAGCCAGGTGCCGGTTGGCACCTATACGGCCGAGACCTTCCTGGTCGATGACGGACAGGTGATTGCGGCGGCGACCCGGGAAATCGAGATCGGCAAGTCCGGCTTCGAGCGCTGGGTGGCGCTTGCCGCCCGGCGCAGCGGTTTCCTTTACGGTCTGGCATCGGTGCTGATGTCGCTGGGCCTGGGCTGGGCCGCCGCCGCCGCCTTCCGTCGCCGCTTCTGACGATCGGCCGGCCGTTTTCCCGCCGTTTAAAGCCAATCTTAACCCGGCTCGGCTAATGCAATCGCAACCCTAATTATAAAAGGTGGCGTACGCACATGACCGACCAACCGAGCCTGAAGCAGTTCCTGGAGGAATTGAGCAGCTACAGCGAGACGGACGAAGCTGCCGCTTCGCCGGGCCGTCCGGCTTCGGTGCCGCCGATCGGACGAGTGCTGGAAATCGCCGGGTCCGGATCGAAGATCTGGATGGACTTCAGCCGGTTGCAGATGCTGCTCGATCACGCCGATCCGTCGGTCGCCATGTCGGGGCAGGTCGGCAGCCAGGTGAAGATGCAGGCCGGATCGACCTGGCTGGTGGCCAACGTCCGCACGCTCCAGACGGGCAGCGACGGGAAGCTGCTGGCCCAGATCGATTTCCTGGGCGAAGGCCAGAGCGCCGCCGGCGGCAAGATGACCAGTTTCCGCCGTGGCGTCACCCGCTATCCGATTCCCGGATGCGAGGTGATGCCGGTCACCACCGAGGACATGCGCGCCATCTTCGCTGCGGCCGACGATCCGCACGTCGAGATCGGCACCGTCTATCCGACCGACGACATCCGCGGCACGCTGTACATCGACCCGATGCTGTCGAAGCATTTCGCGGTGCTGGGATCGACCGGTACCGGCAAGTCGACGTCGGTGTCGCTGATCCTCCACCGGATATCGGAATACAGCCCCGAGGGTCACATCGTCATGATCGACCCGCACGGCGAATATTCCGCCGCTTTCAAGAGCTGCGGCGAGCTGTTCAACGTCGACAATCTGCAGCTGCCCTACTGGCTCCTCAACTTCGAGGAGCATTGCGAGGTCATGCTGACCACCGACGGCGCGGAGCGGCAGCGCGACGCCGACATCCTCGCCAAGTGCCTGCTCGCCGCGCGCACCAAGTCGAAGCAGAGCGAGCAGTTCGGCAAGGTCACGGTCGATTCGCCGATTCCTTACCTGCTGACCGACCTCAACCAGATCCTGGTCGCGGAGATGGGCAAGCTCGATCGCGCCGGCGACACTACGCCTTACCAGCGGCTCAAGAACAAGCTCGACGAGCTTCGCGCCGACCCGCGCTACGCGTTCATGTTCTCCGGAATGCTGGTGTCGGATTCGATGGGCAGCTTCATCGCCAAGCTGTTCCGCCTGCCGAGCCACGGCCGGCCGATCTCGATCGTCGACGTGTCGGGCGTTCCCAGCGAAGTTACCTCGGTGGTGGTGTCGGTGCTTGCCCGCATGGTGTTCGACTACGCCATCTGGAGCCGGACCGAAGCGCAGCGCCCCATCCTGCTGGTGTGCGAAGAGGCCCACCGCTACGTCCCCAAGAGCGAAAGCGGCACCGGCCAGGCCGTGCGAAAGATCCTCGAGAGAATCGCCAAGGAAGGCCGTAAATACGGCGTTTCGCTGGGCCTGATCACGCAGCGTCCGTCCGACCTTGCCGAAGGCGTGCTGTCGCAGTGCGGCACGATCATCTCGATGCGCCTCAACAACGACCGCGACCAGGCCTGCGTCCGAGCCGCCATGCCGGAAGGGGCGCGCGGCTTCCTCGACGCGATCCCGGCGCTCCGCAACCGCGAATGCATCGTCTGCGGCGAAGGTGTCGCCATTCCGATTCGGGTTCGATTCGACGATCTGGAACCGGAGAAGCGCCCGGCTTCGTCCGACCCGAGCTTCGCCGCCAGCTGGCGGGAAACCGGTGACGAGGAGGGGATCATCCAGCGCACGATCAAGCGCTGGCGCGGGCACGGCAAGTAAGGCACGTCCCCAAATTCCCGTGCTGACGCCATGCTTTACCGGAATTTAATTTTTGGCTCGTTAGAACGATTCGTCGCTCAGAAGGCAGCATTTCATCTTTAACCTATTGCGGTGCCGCAGCACCCCAATATTCAAGGTGGCTGTTCGGGCGAATGTTGAATCATTCGTCATCTTCGAACGATCTCGCTTGGGGCGGGGGGTAGTCCCAAAAAAGGCAAAATAATTCCAGCTCGACGGCGATTGCCGCCGGCGTGCTGGATCCGACGTCCCAGAGACTTGGGCGCAGGCGGGCGCGTGTTGCGCGTCCAGCTCGTGGGTCGTCGCGATTGGAGCAGGACTACTAAATGGCTTCCTATACGTTGACTGGCGACTACGCCTACAAGGAATATTGGCTCAGGGATCTACCAGGCACATTCATCAACGCAGGGTCCGCGGAATGGGACATCGCTGCCAATGAAACGGTGCCGGCGATCAACATTTACGATTCCGACAATGTCACTTTCGATGGCGGCGAGATCTGGGGCCACGTCTCCCAGACGGCGGAATGGACCAACATCTACAACCACATGGCCACCGCTTTCCGGGTCAGCGACAGCGCCAATGTGACTATCCGCAACGTCCGCATCGACGGGACGTGGGACGGGATCCGGTTCGTTCCCGACGACTCTCTGAATGTCTCGAACGGCAGCTCGAATGGCTGGCTGGTCGAGGATGTGTACATGCACAACATCCGCGACGACGCGATCGAGAATGATTTTGCGCACACCGGCACGGTCCGCGACACCTTGTTCGATGGCGTGTTCAGCGCCTTCGGCACGGTCAATGACCAGTCGGCCCACGGCACGCTGACCGTCGACGACAGCATCATCATCATGAAAAGCTATCTCAAGGACGGCGAGATGACCCACGGGTCGCCGTTCAAGTTCAACACCGCCGACCCGGGCAACAACCCGGACCTGAAGATCGTCAACACGATCATCGCGATCGAGGATGTGACGCACAACGGCTTTTCCCGGTTGAACGAGGCGTGGGACAACCTCACCGCGTCGTCCGGCAACTATTATCTGAACCTGTCGGACACGCCGTTCCCCTCAAACTATCCGCTACCGCCCTTCGGCTTCACCATCCTCCAGGGCCAGGCGGCCCGCGACTTCCTGGCATCGGAAAGGGCCAAGTGGCTCGCCGAGCATGACGGGACCCAAAGCCCGACCGATCCGGACCCGACGCCGGAGCCGACCCCGGAGCCTGAGCCTTCTCCTGCGCCCGCACCGGATGGCGATGTCATCAAGGGCACCAGCGGTAGCGACACCCTCAAGGGGACGACCAGTGCCGAAAGGATCGAAGGCGGTGCTGGCGCCGACCTGATCTACGGCATGGGCGGGAGCGATGTGCTGCTCGGCGGCACAGGCCAGGACAAGTTCGTGCTGAACACCAAGCTTGGCGGAGGCGTTGCCCAGATCCTGGACTTCAATCCGGCGGAAGACGCCTTCTACCTGGACACGGCCATCTTCACCAAGCTGGTCAAGGGAACGCTGAGCAGCCCGCGGAAGATATACGGCACCAACCTCGAGGATGGCGCCGGGGCGAAAGCCAACGACAACAACGACTTCCTGGTCTACGACAAGACCACCGGCAACCTGTCCTATGATGCGGACGGAAGCGGCAGTGGAGCGGCGGTGGTGATCGCAAAGCTCCAGCCTGGATTGGATCTCACGGCCGGCAACTTCTACACGGTTTCGGGAACGACGTCGGGTGGAGCTCAATCGCCTTCTTCGCCGTCCGAGCCGGTGCCCGCCCCCGAGCCTGAGCCGACGCCCGACCCCACGCCGGATCCCGCGCCGGCTGGGAGCATCTCCGGAACGAGCGGCGCCGACACGCTGCTCGGCACCTCCGGTATCGACAAGATCGTCGCCTATGGCGGTGCCGATTACCTTTACGGAAAAGGCGGAGCCGACCAGCTGACCGGCGGCGCGGGCGAGGACAAGTTCGTGTTCGACACCAGGTTCGATGGTACCATTGACGAGATCATGGACTTCAACCCGCTTGAAGATGTCCTCTATCTCGACAACGCCATCTTCACCAAGCTGAGCGGCGGGTCGCTCAGCGAGCCCAAGCGAATCTACAGCGGCCAGCTGAAGGACGGCCCGGGCGCCACCGCCGGCGACTCCAGCGATTTCCTGGTCTACGACAGCAATACGGGCAACCTGTCCTATGACGCCGACGGAAGCGGGGCAGGACATGCAATTGTCTTCGCCCATATGCAGGCCGGCCTGGACCTCGTTCCCGCCAATTTCTACGTGATTTGACGACCCGGCCCGGCGGCAGGGGCCTAAACCCCTGCCGCCGGTCGACCGACCCCGCGAATTTACTTCGCGCCGAAGTGCCAATACCAGCGACGGCCATGCAAATTGATCGACGGCCGGTCGTCCACATCGGCCATTCCAAGGCTGGAACGAGCTGGTTCAAACAGTCCTTCCACCCGACTGTCACCAGCCATCGCTACATCGATCCCAAGATCGTCCGCGAGGCACTGCTGGGACCGAACGGCCTGGCCTTCGATGCCAAGCGCGCGCGCGACCTCATTCTCGCCGCCGCGGATGGGCTGCCGCCGCTGATATGCGACGAACGGCTGTCCGGCAGCCACCTGACAGGCGGACTTCACGGCATGGCGGCGCCCGAGATGGCGCGCCGCATCAAGGCGATCCTTCCCGACGCACGGATCGTGATCATCATCCGCGCCCAGCCGGGCATGCTCGCCGCCGTCTACAGCCAATATGTGAAGGACGGCGGCACCTTCGGAATGAACCGATTCCTGTTCCCCGACAGCTATTTCTTCGCGGGTTCGGAGTATCGCACGCAGGCCCCGAGGTTCGATCTCGCGCACTTCGAATATCAGCGGCTGATCCGCCTTTATTTCGAACTGTTCGGGAAAGAGAATGTCCATGTCGTGCTGTTCGAGCAATTTCGTGCCGGGCCGCTCGATTGCGCGAAAGGCCTGGCCCAAAAGCTCGGGCTGGCGTTCGACGAGCAAAACGTCAGCGAAGAAGTGCGCAACCCCGCCCTGAACCGAAACGCGCTGCGCGTCATGCGCTTCTGCAATCTGTTCACGGCGCGCAAGGCCCGGGCCAAATGGTACATTGTTCATATTCCCGGGCTGTTCGAGGGACGCAGAAAGCTGCACCGCCTGCTCAACCGGCTGTTTCGCCGCAAATCAACCAGCGAGGAACTGCTCGGGCCCGCAACTGCGCGCTGGATTGAAGCGCGATTTGCGCCGTCCAACCGTGATCTCGGCGAGTTGCTGGGGGTGGATCTTGGTGCGTCAGGCTATCCGGTCGAAACGCCGGAAGCGCCCCCGCCCTCACCGCTGCCACGCGGTCGGCCCCTGCGCGCAACTTGAGATGCGGTGATCAGCCCTTCGTCCCTACTGCCATCAGCTTGGCGAGATGAGCCTTGAACCGCGCCAGCTCCTCACCCTCGAGCAGGGACTGGCTGGCGAACCTGATACCAAGCGGGTTCACTGCCGTTCCGTTGCGATGCACCTCATAGTGAAGGTGGGGGCCGGTCGAGAGCCCTGACGAACCGACATAGCCGATCAGCTGGCCCTGGCGGACGAGGCCGCCGGGCTCCGCGACCGCGCGGCTCATATGGCTGTAGGTGGTGACGATTCCGCCGCCATGGGCGATGCGCACCTGCCGGCCGTATCCGCCCGCCCAGCCGGCGGCACTCACGCGGCCATCCGCCGCGGCGACGATCGGCGCTCCATAACCGGCGCCGAAATCGATTCCCCGATGCATCCGGGCGAAGCGCAGGATGGGATGGACGCGGAGGCCGAACCCCGAGGTGATCCGAGCCGCGACCGGCCAGGCGAAGGCGGAGACCTGCCGCCCGGCATTGTTGGCGTCGATCCAGTCGGTGCGGCCGCCGATGGTCCATTTCATGAGCCGAAGGTCGCTCGCCGCCGCACGGTCCAGCGCAGCGTACAGCAAAGGACCCTCCTGGCTTTCGCCGGTTGCCGCGCGGCGGTTGGCGACGATCAAGTCGAACCGATCGTCGGGGCTTACCTCGCTTCCCACATCCAGCTGATTGCCGATCGCGCGGAGATATTCGCCGGCTGCCTGGGGCGAAACGCCGGAGGCCCGAAGAGCCCAGTAAAGCCCGTCGCCCACCCGGCCGCGGATTCGGAGGGGACGGCTGTCGACGGCGATCCGGGCGGCGTTCAGCCGCAACCCATCCACCCCGCCGGTCAGAGTCAGGTTGAGATCCAGCCCGGCGCGGAAGGCGATCCGGTCGATCGGGCGGACGCCGCTCGGGTCTTTCCGTCCGAGCCTGATCGAGAAGCTGGTGCCGGGGGCGACCCCTCCGGGTACGGCGGATGCGATGAGGCGCGCCGCCTCGCCAGCTTCACTGTAAGACACGCCGGACCGGGCGAGCATTCGACCGATGCGGTCGCCGCGTCCCAGCTTGACGAACAGCTCGACGAAGGGCCGGTCGGGCGCCTCGGCCAGCGGCTGCACAAGCGGGCCGGAGTCCATCCGGCCGCCGGTTCCGGAGCCCGCTCCCAGTGGGGCAATCGCCGTTTCCCGAAGCTGTTCGGCCTCGCCCCAGCCGATCCTTTCCTCATGGGTCGCAGGCAGCGGCTCAAATGGCATGGGTGCGATGAACGCCACCGCGCCACAGAGCAGCGAAAGGGTGGCGGCGCCGCGCCACCAGCGAAGCGACAGCGGCTCCTCGGCGAGATCGACGATGAGGTCGAGCTCGCGCCAGCGCTTGCGCCGCCGGCCGAAGGTCGGCGCGAGCGGCGGAGCGACCGCGAAGGCCGCCTCCGTCCGCCACTGTTCGCGCATGTGCAGCAAATCCACCCCCGGCCCGTCGGTCCTACGTCAAGGTCATGGTTAAAAAGGGTTAAGGTCGGATAAACGCGGCCGATCATTCACCGCAAAGCGGCTTGCGCTCTGGCGCATCCGTGCCAAGATTACCGCCATGTCCGCCCCGCGTGACGGCCTTGTCCGGGCCATTCTCGGCCCCACCAATACCGGCAAGACGCACTTGGCGATCGAGCGGATGTGCGCCCATTCGTCCGGAGTCATCGGATTTCCCCTGAGGCTGCTGGCGCGCGAGGTCTATGATCGCGTGGTCAAGATGAAGGGTGCGAACCAGGTCGCGCTGATCACCGGGGAGGAACGGATTGTCCCTCCGGGCGCGCGCTATGTGCTCTGCACGGCGGAAAGCATGCCGGTTCGGACTGGCCGCGACGACCGGCCGGCAGAAGGGCCGCTCCCCGCGGACTTCGCCTTCGCCGCGATCGATGAGGCGCAGCTCGGGATCGATCCCGAGCGCGGCCATGTCTTCACCGACCGAATGCTGCGCGCCCGCGGCCGCGAGGAGACTCTGATCCTGGGCTCGGCGACGCTGAAGCCGATGGTTCGCCAGCTGCTGCCCGAGGCGGAGATCGTCAGCCGGCCGCGTTTTTCCACCTTGCGCTATGCTGGCGGGACGAAACTCAGCCGCCTGCCGCCGCGCAGCGCGGTCGTCGCCTTCTCCGCCGAGCAGGTCTATGCGCTCGCGGAGATGCTCCGCCGCTTCAAGGGTGGCGCTGCGGTGGTGATGGGCGCACTGTCGCCCGCCACGCGCAATGCCCAGGTGGCAATGTTCCAGCGCGGCGAGGTCGACTATCTGGTCGCCACCGACGCGATCGGCATGGGCCTCAACATGGACGTCACCCATGTCGCCTTCGCCGGCCTGGAGAAATTCGACGGCCGCCGGGACCGGCGGCTGACCATCGCCGAATTGGCGCAGATCGCCGGGCGGGCCGGTCGCCACCAGAAGGACGGCAGCTTCGGCACGCTCGGCCTGGGCGGCGACAATGCACCGGAGTTCAGCGATGAGGAGGTCAATGCGATCGAGGAACATCGCTTCCGCCCGCTCGACCATCTCTACTGGCGCAGCGCCGATCTCGATTACACCAGCGTCACCGACCTGATCGCCAGCTTGGAGGCCAAGAGCGACGACCCGCTGTTGCGCCCCGCGCCGCTGGCGATCGACCTCGCCGTGCTCAAGCTGCTGGCAGAGGATCCGGTCATCGCCGCGACAAAGGCCAGCAAGGCGCGCAAGCTGTGGGCGGTGTGCGGCCTGCCCGACTTCCGCAAGGTCGGGCCGATGCACCATGCGCGCATGGTCCGCCGCCTGTTCAGCTATATCGGCGAGGGCGGGCATATCCCGCACGAATGGTTCGCCGCCGAGGTAGCCCGGCTCGACAATGTCGCGGGCGACATCGAGGCGCTGGCCGACCGGCTCGCGGGAATCCGCAGCTGGGCCTATATCGCCCAGCGCGTCGACTGGCTGGCAGACCCGGCTAAATGGGCCGAGCGGACCCGGGCGGTCGAGGCGCGGCTCAGCGACGCGCTTCACGAGCGGCTGACCCAGCGCTTCGTCGATCGGAGGACAGCGGTGCTGGTCCGCGACATCGGCGCGCGCGGCGCCGACGCGCTGCCGGTCACCGTCGCCGCCGACGGCGAGGTGAGCGTCGGGCCCGAGCCGATCGGCCATCTCGCCGGATTCGAATTCCGCGTCGATCCGACCGCGCGGCTGGCCGACAAGAGGCTGCTTCTGGCCGCGGCTGAGCGGCGCTTGGGCGACGAACTCGACCGGCGCGCCGCTCGACTGTGTGACGCACCCGATTCCGATTTCCGCCTAGTCGACGAAGGCCCTTCCGGACTGGCGATAGGATGGGACAGCCATGTGCTGGCCAAGCTCGCTCCCGGACGGTCCCTGCTAGAGCCCGCGGTGCGGACCGCGAGGGCGCTCGACCGCCTCTCCGCCGAGCGGCGGGCCAGGTTGCGCGCCCGATTGGAACGGTGGGTGGAGGGTCAGGTCAACCGCCATCTGCCGGCGCTCAAGGCGCTGGCCAATGCCGCCGCAGATCCCAAGGCGACGCCGGGAATTCGGGCTTTGGCGGCGATGCTGGTCGACTCCGGCGGGCACCTGCCGAGGCGCGCCGTTGCGGCGCAATTGTCGGCGCTGAGCAAGGAGGACCGGCACGCCCTGCACCGGCTCCGAGTCCGGCTCGGCGCGCTCGATGTCTATGTCCAGTCGCTGCTCAAACCCGCCGCTCAGCATTGGCGCGCCACGCTTCTGGCGGTCCGTGCCGGCCAGCCAATGCCGCGCCTGCCACAGCCGTCGGCGGCTACCCTTGACGGGAGCGCGGATCCGCGCGGCGCATCGCTCGCCTTCCGCCGGCTCGGCAGCGACTGGTTGCGGATCGACCTCGCCGATCGGCTTGCAAGCCACGCGCACCAGGTCCGCCAGCATGGCGGCGAGGATCCGGTCGACCGGGCGCTGGCGACCAGCCTGGGCCTTGAAGAAGCGACCGTCCGTCACCTGATGGCCGAGGTCGGTTTCGTTCCTGCCGGCGAAGCCTGGGCGTGGCGTGGCCAGCGCCGACCGCGCCGCCGCGCGCCGCAAGCTCCGCGCCCTGAAAATGCCTTTGCCATCCTGGCCGGGCTCAAGCGTTAGGAAAGAGTGCGCCTCGACCGTTTCCTCTTCTTCATCCGGCTGGTGAAGAGCCGCACCCTCGCGCAAGGCTTGATTGAGGCGGGTCATGTCCGTGTCGATGGGAGGCGGGTGGCCAAGACCAGCGAGGAAGTTCGGGTTGGGTCGGTCATCGCCCTGCCGCTGCATGGAAAGGTGCGCGTGTTGCGCATTGTTGCGCTTCCGGCGCGGCGCGGGCCTGCGAGCGAGGCGCGGACCTGTTATGAAGAGCTTGGCGAGTCCGGCGATTCTGCGAACGTCTCGCAGGAGGGCCCAGCCGATTGACGGCGGGTTCCGACCGACCTAGCCACGCCCCAAGAGAGGGAGCTTCTTCGCCATGACCTATGTCGTCACCGACGCCTGCATCCGCTGCAAATATATGGATTGCGTCGAGGTCTGCCCGGTCGATTGCTTCTATGAGGGCGAGAATATGCTCGCCATCAACCCCAACGAGTGCATCGATTGCGGCGTGTGCGAGCCGGAATGCCCGGCCGAGGCAATCCTGCCCGACACCGAAAGCGGCCTCGAGAAATGGCTGGAATTGAACGCGACCTTCTCGACCCAGTGGCCCAACGTCACCCGCAAGAACGACCAGACCCCATCCGATGCCGACGAGCATAAGGGCGAGGAAGGCAAGTACGACAAATATTTCTCGCCGGAGCCGGGGAAGGGCGACTAACAGGCGCCCAGCGCCGAGAAATGTTTCCGCCCCCGTTTTGAAATTTCTTGATTGCGGTTAAGAATGGAAGCTTGCCAAGGCAACAGGGGGCTTCATGTTCAAGATCGCATTGTCCGCCGCTCTATTCGTGTCCGCGCCCGCGCTGGCACAGCAGGCCGCAGCCCTGCCCGATCCCAATGATCAGAGCGATACGTTCAGCATCGGCGCCGGGGCCGGCTTCATCCCTGATTACGAGGGGTCGGACGATTATGAGCTGATTCCCGTCGTCGGCATTCGCGGTCGGGTCAGCGGCATCAATTTCTACTCGCGCGGAACTTATCTCTACGCCGACCTCATCCGTCGCGGCGACAATGCGCTGGAGTTCGACCTGGGCCCGATCGTTGGCGTCCGGCTCAACCGCACCGGCAAGGTCAAGGACGACGCGGTCGACGAGCTTCCCGAACTCGATACCGCCATCGAGATCGGCGGCTTCGCCGGAGTCACCTACCACGGCCTCACCAACCCCTATGACGCGCTCAGCTTCCACGTCGATCTGACGACCGACGTCGGCGACGCCCATGGCTCGACCGTGATCACGCCGACCATCGATTTCGGAACGCCGCTGTCGACCACCACCTATGTCGGCGTGTCGGCCAGCGCCGAATGGGCGGGCGACGGCTATGCCGACTATTATTATTCCATCGATCCCGCCGGGTCCCTGGCCAGCGGCCTGCCGCTGTTCGAGGCCGACGGCGGGTTCAAGCATTGGCGGCTAAGCCTGTTCGCCAACCAGTCGATCAGCGGCGATTTGACCCATGGCTGGTCGATCTTCGGGATCGGGCTTTACACCAAGCTGTCGGGCGATTTTGCGGATTCGCCGATCGTCGATGATCGCGGCAGTTCCAGCCAGTGGTTCGGAGCGCTGGGGGTGGCCTACACTTTCTAACCAGGCTTAGCCTGTTGGAATCGGCGGGAAATCGGTTAGCCTCGTCGGGCAACCGGAGATTCTAACGTGCCCTATCGATTGCCGGCCCATCTCTCTGTCGCCGCCCTGCTTGCCGGCAGCGCGGCAGCGTTCGCGCAGCCGCAGAAAGTCACCCAGGCCCAGCAAGCGGGCGGAGCGCAGCCGATCGTCCGCGCCGCGTTTATCGCCCAGATGGATGCGCAGTTCAGCAAGCTGGACTCCGACAGGAATGGGCAGCTGACCCGCGCCGAGATCGAGCGGTTCGAGCGGGAGAAGGCATTGGCCGAAGCGCAGTCGCGCAATGAGGCCCTGTTCGACCAGCTGGACGTCAACAAGAACGGGCAGATCAGCGCGAAGGAATTCGCCAGGCTGGTCGCGGAGCCGGCGGTCAGCGCGCAGCCCATGCTGAGCCGCGAGGATGGCAATCGCGACGGGCAGATCAGCCTGGCTGAGCATCGCGCCGCAACACTGGCCAATTTCGACAGGCTCGATACCGACAGGGACGGCAGTGTCACCGCCGCCGAAATGCAGGCCGGCGGGATCAGCCCTCGCTAGCGCCGCCCCAGCAACTCCTCGACGATGCGATCGGCGGCCTGCTCGGCGCTGAGCTGAGTCGTGTCGATCCGGATCTCGGCATCCTCCGGTGCCTCATAGGGGCTGTCGATTCCGGTGAAGTTGGGCAGATCTCCCGCCCGAGCCTTGGCATAGAGGCCCTTGACGTCGCGCGCCTCCGCTTCGGCCAGCGGCGTGTCAACGAAGATCTCGATGAATTCGCCATCGGGTATCATCCGGCGGACCATTTCGCGCTCGGCCCGGAACGGTGAGATGAACGCGGTCAGCACGATCAGGCCGGCGTCGGCCATCAGCCGGGCCACCTCGCCGATGCGGCGGATGTTCTCGATCCGGTCGGCCTCGGTGAAACCCAGATCCTTGTTGAGGCCATGACGCACATTGTCGCCATCGAGCAGGAAGGTGTGACGGCCCATGGCCGCCAGCTTCTTCTCGACCAGGTTGGCGATAGTCGACTTGCCCGCGCCGGAGAGGCCAGTGAACCAGAGAACGGCCGGCCTTTGCCCCTTGAGCCGGGCGTGGGTGTCGCGGCCGACGTCGAGCGCCTGCCAATGGACATTCTCGGCGCGCCGGAGAGCGAAATGCAGCATGCCCGCGGCGACGGTGGCATTGCTGAGCTTGTCGATCAGGATGAAGCCGCCCAGCGCGCGGTTCGGCGGCGCACCGGCGGAATCCTTGTAGGGCTCGAACACGATCGGCCGGTCAACCGTCACTTCGGCGACGCCGATTGCATTGAGGTCGAGCGTCTTGGCCGCCAGCTCCTCGAGCGTGTTGACGTTGAGCTGGTGCTTGGGATGGGCGATGGTCGCGGTGGCGGTCCGGCTGGCCAGCTTGAGCCAATAGCCGCGCCCCGGAACCATCGGCTCGTCGGCCATCCAGACGATGGTCGCCTCGAACTGGTCGGCGGCATGCGGCGGGTCCTTGGCGGCGGCGATCACGTCGCCACGCGAGCAGTCTATCTCCTGGGTCAGGGTCAAGGTGACCGACTGTCCGGCGACGGCTTCGTCGCGGTCGCCGTCGAGGGTGACGATGCGGTCGATCCGGCCGATGCGGCCCGACGGCAGGATCCGAACCTCGTCGCCCGGCGCGATCCGGCCGCTTGCGACCTGCCCGGTAAAACCCCGGAAATGCTGGTCGGGCCGGCTGACCCACTGCACCGGCATTCGGAACGGCTTGGCCTCGTCCGCGGCGCTGTCGATCGGCGCAATCTCCAGATGCTCAAGCAGCGTCGGGCCCTGGTACCAGCCCATCGCCTCGCCCCGGCCGGCGACATTGTCGCCGGTCAGGCCCGAAACGGGGATCGCGATCCATTCCTCGACCCCAATCTGCTCGGCGAAGGAGCGATATTCGGCAGTGATCGCCTCGAACAAATCCCGGTCAAAATCGACCAGGTCCATCTTGGTCACTGCGAGCACCATGCGGCGGATTCCGACCAGGTTGCAAAGTATTGAATGTCTTCGAGTTTGTTCGAGCACCCCCTTGCGGGCGTCGACCAGCAGCAGGGCCAGGTCGGCGGTCGAGGCGCCGGTCACCATGTTGCGGGTATACTGCTCATGCCCCGGCGTGTCGGCGACGATGAACTTGCGCCTGGAAGTGGAGAAGAAGCGGTAGGCGACATCGATGGTGATGCCCTGCTCGCGCTCGGCGGACAGCCCGTCGACCAGCAGCGCGAAGTCGATCTTGCCGCCCTGCGTCCCGACCTTCTTGCTGTCGGCCTCCAGCGCGGCCATCTGGTCGTCGAAAATCTGCCGGGTCTCGTAAAGCAGCCGCCCGATCAGGGTCGACTTGCCGTCATCGACGCTCCCGCAGGTGATGAAGCGAAGCAATTCCTTGCTGGTTTGCTTTTCGAGATAGGCGCTGATGTCCGAAGCGATCAGCTCGCGCTCGTCTGCGTGGGGGAGAGCCATCAGAAATAGCCCTCCTGCTTCTTCTTCTCCATCGAGCCTTCGCCGGCGTCGCGGTCGATGATCCGCCCCTGCCGCTCGCTGGTGGTGGCGAGCAGCATTTCCTGCACCACCTTCTCGATCGTGTCGGCCTCGCTCTCGACCGCGCCCGACAGCGGATAGCAGCCGAGCGTGCGGAAGCGGACCGAACGGGTCTCGACCGCCTCGCCGCTGGCCAGCCGGAAGCGCTCGTCATCGACCATGATCAGGAGGCCGTCCCGCGCCACCACCGGCCGCGGCGCGGCGAGGTAGAGCGGCACGATCTCGATCTTCTCGCGCAGGATGTAGGTCCAGACGTCGAGCTCGGTCCAGTTGGAGAGGGGGAAGACGCGCATCGACTCCCCCGGATTCTTGCGGACGTTGTAGAGCGACCAAAGCTCGGGCCGCTGCCGCTTCGGGTCCCAGCGATGGCTGGCGGTGCGGAAGGAGAAGATGCGCTCCTTGGCCCGGCTCTTCTCCTCGTCACGCCGGGCGCCGCCGAACGCCGCGTCGAAACCGTGGCTGTCGAGCGCCTGCTTCAGGCCTTCCGTCTTCCACAGGTCGGTGTGGAGCGGGCCATGGTCGAACGGGTTGATGCCGCGCGCCTCGGCCTCGGGGTTCTTGTAGACGATCAGATCGATGCCCGGATCGGCCCCGACCTTGTCGCGCAGCGCGTACATGTCGCGGAACTTCCAGCTGGTGTCGACATGGAGCAGCGGGAAGGGCAGCGGGGCGGGATGGAAGGCCTTGCGGGCAAGGTGCAGCATCACCGCGCTGTCCTTGCCGATCGAATAGAGCATTACCGGCCGCGACGCTTCCGCAATCGTTTCCCGCATGATGTGGATGCTCTCGGCCTCCAGCCGGTCGAGATGGGTAAGGCTGCTCATTGGCCGCCTCCCAAGCCGCCAACGCGGCAAAGGTCAAGCGCCCGCTGACCCCGACAGCCGTTCAGTCCAGCGCAAGCCGGGTTGCGGCAGCAAGGCGGGACGGTGCAGAGGACTCCGAAAGCGAGATTTTCGAGGGGAGTAAGAATGAAGTTGGTAGCATTTGCAGCGCTGGCCTTGACCACGATGCCCGCCATGGCGCTGGCTCAGACGGACGCCAAGCCGGCGGAAGCCGCGGCCGAGGAGGCCAAGCCGGTGACGCGGGCGGACATCAACGCCAAGCTGGAGGCCGACTATGGCGACCTCGACGCCGACAAGGACGGCAACGTCACCCCGGCAGAGATCAACGCGCGGCTGGAGAAGTCGGGCCAGGAGGAGCTGGAGGCGATCCGCAAGAAGCGCGACGACACCTTCGCCAAGTTCGATGCCGACGGCGACGGGGCGATCAGCAAGGCCGAGTTCGAGACCAGGACGCCGTTGCCCAAGGTCAAGGAACCGGACGCGGCGCCGTTCCTCGCCCAGTTCGACGCCGACAAGGACGGCGGGATCACCAAGGAGGAATTCCGCGCTCCGACCCTGGCCAATTTCGAGAAGCTGGACATGAACAAGGACGGCACGGTCAGCCCGGAGGAGGTCAAGACCGCCGCCGCGGCGCCGACCCCGCGCAAGAAGCCGGGCGTCCGCGAGACTCCGCCGCTCGGCCGCTAGACGGCGAAGACCACCAAGCCTAGAGACGACTCTTCCCTGGGGGACCACGCGCAAGTGGTTGAGAGGCGGCTGATGCCGCGACCCATCGAACCTGATCCGGCTGACACCGGCGTAGGGAGAAGGAGAGTCCAATGGGTGACGCACCCGCACGCACTGAGCTTCGTGTAACCACCGGTCCGATCCGCGGCAGCCGCAAGATATTCGTCGAAGGCCGTGACGGCGTTCGAGTCGCGATGCGGAAGGTCGAGCTGGAGCCCTCGTCGGGCGAGCCGCCGGTGACGCTGTACGACACCAGCGGCCCCTACACCGACCCGGCCGCGAAGATCGACATCATGGCCGGCCTGCCCGAGCTTCGCCGCGAGTGGGTCCGCGGTCGCGGCGATGTCGAGGAGGTGGCCCAGCGCGAGGTGCGCCCGGAGGACAATGGCCAGCTAGGCCCGGATCGCTCGGGCGGAGTGGCGCCCTTCCCCAATGTCCGGCGCCGGGTGCTTCGGGCCAGGCCGGGGGCGAACGTCTCCCAGATGCATTATGCCCGGCGCGGAATCGTCACGCCCGAGATGGAATATGTCGCGATCCGCGAGAATCTCGGCCGCGAG
>DASTCB010000001.1:0-3674 GCA_035711585.1 Sphingomicrobium sp. | reverse complement strand
TCAAGCGGCGGCGCGCAGGCCAAACAGCGGCAGCGACGGTCCCGCCGCCCTACGCGGCGAACTGAACCGGACCGTTACCACGCGGGCGGGGGTCCGGCCTTCGGCAACCCAGCTGCGCCCGTGGAGCGCTGCCATGATCTTGTCGCGGTCGTGGCCGACGATCGCGCCCAGCGACCGGCCAGCTGCCCAGAGGATGGCGAGGGTGAGTGCGGTGGCGATCAACATCGTCTTGTCCTTCCCTGTCGGACGACGATGTTCCGCAAATGTTCCACCGCTGTCAAGCGGTTTTGTTCCATCTATGTTCTCGAATGTCCGCCTTACGGCAAGCTCTTGAAATGACGGGCATCATCGGCTAGGGGCGCCGCCATCCCACAGGTGGAACCACCATACCGGTGCCGGCCGACAGGCTGGTGACACGGTTCCACCGAGGCTTAACCGGAGGAGATATCCCAATGGCGACCAACGTCGTCACCATGCAGCAATTGCTCGAGGCCGGAGCGCATTTCGGCCACCAGACCCACCGCTGGAACCCGCGGATGAAGCCGTACATCTTCGGCGATCGCAACGGCGTTCACATCATCGACCTGTCGCAGAGCGTACCGCTGTTCGCCCGAGCGCTGGATTTCGTCCAGCAGACGGTGGCCCGCGGCGGCAAGGTGCTGTTCGTCGGCACCAAGCGCCAGGCGCAGGACGCGGTGGCCGAAGCCGCCCGCGCCAGCGGCCAGCACTTCGTCAACCACCGCTGGCTGGGCGGCATGCTGACCAACTGGAAGACGATTTCCAACTCGATCAAGCGCTTCAAGAGCCTTGAGGAGCAGCTGTCGGGCGACACCGCCGGCCTGACCAAGAAGGAAGTCCTCCAGCTGACCCGCGAGCGCGACAAGCTGGAAAACAGCCTGGGCGGCATCCGCGACATGGGCGGCCTGCCGGACGTGATGTTCGTCGTCGACACCAACAAGGAAGAGTTGGCGATCAAGGAAGCCAATGTGCTTGGCATCCCGGTCATCGCGATCCTGGATTCGAACTCGAACCCGCAGGGCATCGCCTTCCCGGTCCCGGGCAACGACGACGCCAGTCGCGCCATCCGCCTTTACTGCGAGGCGGTGGCCAATGCCGCCAATGCCGGCAAGACCGGCGGCGCAGCGGCGCGCGGCGAGGATATCGGCGAAATGGCCGAGCCGCCGGCGGAAGTGGCGCTCGAGGCCTAAGCCCTAACGCGAACGACATTGGGGGCGCGTCGCGGAGGGCCTTGGGCTTTCCGCGGCGCGCCCCATATTCCCATCTGGAGGATTTGAAACATGGCTGAGATCACCGCTGCTTCGGTGAAGGAACTGCGCGAGCGCACCGGCGCCGGCATGATGGATTGCAAGAAGGCGCTGGCCGAGAACAATGGCGACATGGAAGCGTCGGTCGACTGGTTGCGCGCCAAGGGCCTCGCTGCCGCCGCCAAGAAGGCCGGCCGCACCGCCGCCGAGGGCCTGGTCGGCGTTGCCGTCGCCGGGACCAAGGGCGCGGTCGTCGAGGTCAACAGCGAGACCGACTTCGTGGCCAAGAATGAGCAGTTCCAGGAGTTCGTTCGAAGCGTCGCCGAGCTTGCGCTCGACTCCAATGGCGACGTCGAGGCGCTGAAGGGCGCGGCCTATCCGACCGGCGGCACCGTCGAGGAGAAGCTGACCGACAACATCGCCACCATCGGCGAGAACCAGTCGCTTCGCCGCACGGCCGTGCTCGAAGTCAGCGAGGGCGCGGTGGTCAGCTATGTCCACAATGCGGCCGCGCCTGGCATGGGCAAGATCGGCGTGCTGGTCGCGCTTGAGGGCTCGGCCCCCGCCGAGACCCTGACCACGCTGGGCAAGCAGATCGCGATGCACATCGCAGCAGCCAACCCGTTGGCGCTTGAGGCCGAGGGGCTGGACGCCGGCCTGCTCGATCGCGAGCGGGCGATCGCCATCGAGAAGGCGAAGGAGAGCGGCAAGCCGGAGAACATCGTCGAAAAGATGGTCGAGGGCTCGATGGCCAAGTTCCGCAAGGAAAATGCCCTGCTGAGCCAGCTGTTCGTGATCGACAACAAGACCCCGGTCGCCGAGGTCGTTGCCCAGGCCGGCAAGGAAGCCGGCACGCCCATCACGCTCAAGGCATTCGAGCGCTTCCAGCTCGGAGAGGGCATCGAGAAGGCGGAAAGCGACTTCGCCGCCGAGGTCGCCGCCGCGGCTGGAGTCAAGAAGGACGAGCCGGTCGCCTGAGCAGACCGCTTGCCGCTTGGCAGAGGGGCGGGTGCGCCGTAAGAGCGCATCCGCCCTTCGCATATCTGGCCCAGAGGAACTTGCCCGCATGACCCGACCGCGCTTCCACCGCATCCTGCTGAAGCTGTCGGGCGAAGCGCTGATGGGGCCGAACCAGTTCGGGATCGATCCGGCCACCGTCGCCAGCATGGCCGGCGAGGTCGCGGCTGCCAAGGCGGCGGGCCATGAGCTCTGCCTGGTGGTCGGTGGCGGCAACATCTTTCGCGGCATCGCCGGCGCCGCCCAGGGCTTCGACCGGGCGACGGGCGATTATATGGGAATGCTGGCGACGGTGATGAATGCGCTCGCCGTTCAGAATGCCTTGGAAAAGATCGGGGTCGACACGCGCGTCCAGTCGGCCATTCCCATGTCGAGCGTCTGCGAGCCCTATATCCGCCGGCGCGCCATGCGGCACATGGAGAAGGGTCGCATCGTCATCTTCGCAGCCGGAACCGGCAATCCCTATTTCACGACCGACACCGCGGCCGCACTGCGCGCCGCCGAAATGGGCTGCAACGCGCTGTTCAAGGGAACCAGCGTGGACGGCGTTTACGACGCCGACCCGAAGAAGGTCGCCACCGCCAGCCGCTACGACAGCTTGAGCTTCAACCGGGTGCTGGCCGACGACCTCAAGGTGATGGATGCCAGCGCGGTGGCGCTGTGCCGCGACAATAATATTCCGATCGTCGTCTTCAACATCCGCCAGCCGGGCAACCTGGCCGAGGTTCTGGCGGGCCGGGGAACGGCAACGATCGTGCAGAACGAGGAGTAGAGGATGCCTTCCTACGACAAGAACGACATCAGTCGCCGGATGCATGGCGCGCTGGAGGTTTTGAAGCATGACCTCGCGGGCCTCCGCACGGGCCGCGCCTCGACCGCGCTGCTCGATCCGATCCAGGTCGAGGTCTATGGCGCGATGATGCCGATCAACCAGGTTGCGACGGTATCCGTGCCGGAGGCGCGGCTACTGTCAGTGCAAGTCTGGGACCGCAGCAATGTCGGCCCGGTCGAAAAGGCGATTCGCAATGCTGGTCTCGGGATCAATCCGATTGTCGATGGGCAGGTCATCCGCTTGCCGATCCCGGAACTCACCGAGGAACGGCGCAAGGAACTGGCCAAGCTCGCCGGCCAATATGCCGAGAAAGCGCGCGTGGCAGTGCGCAACGTCCGCCGCGACGGCATGGAAGCACTCAAGACGGACGAGAAAAAGCACGAGATCAGCGAGGATGAGCACAAGCGCCTCAGCACCGAGGTGCAGAAGATGACCGATGACACGATCAAGGAGATCGATGCCGCGGCGCATGCCAAGGAACAGGAAATCCTCGGCAAGTGACGTCCACTGCCGCCCCAATGGAGGGGGCGACCCAGACCGGTTCGGCCGGAGGGGTTCCT